>CP000699.1:3501666-3845000 GCA_000016765.1 Rhizorhabdus wittichii RW1 | reverse complement strand
TAAATCTTTGGACTTACGTCATCATACGGTATTAGCACACCTTTCGGTGAGTTATTCCGTACCCAAGGGCAGATTCCCACGCGTTACGCACCCGTGCGCCACTAAGGCCGAAGCCTTCGTTCGACTTGCATGTGTTAGGCATGCCGCCAGCGTTCGTTCTGAGCCAGAATCAAACTCTCAAGTTGATGTAACCATCCAAAGCCCCCGGAATAGGAAACCTCGAACAGCCAATTTCAAGGAGCCGTTCCTGCACATATTTGCATAAAGCATATAAGACATGGAACGGCTTAGCTTTAACCGAACCTCGACGCCTTGAAGCCGTCGAAACCCGGAGCCGCCGCCCACATGTCCCTTCATCTTCCAACAATGTCAAAGATCCGGACAGCCTATTACCGCCCGGAACTACTGTCCCAGGGAGATCGTGACCGATCCGATAATGAGGCGCGGAAGCGAACCGGAAAAACCAACTCGCCGCCGCCGGTGAGGGGGCCTTCTATGCACATCCCTACAGGGCGTCAAGCACTTTGTATCGAGGCCCGAAAATTCTTTGGCGTCGCCGATGGAGCGCCCGGAAAAAGGGCGGGCCGGCGCCCGCCCGATCCGAATCAGTTTCTGTTGTCGGTCAGCACCTTCGCGGTCAGCAGCGGCGCGAACAGCTGGTTGAGAATCGCGACGAACTTGGTGACCGGATTCGACGCCGAGTTGGCGATGTAGATCAGGTCCTTGTCGTGCATCGGGAAGTTCTGCGCGATGATGTAGCTTTCGGGCTTCATCAGGTTCAGGCGATAGATGACCGGCCGCTCGCCCGCCGCGATCGCCGCGGCATCGTAGCGGAACAGGAACACCGCCTTGGGATCGGCCTGCGCGTCATTCGGCCCGCCGATCCGCGCCAGCGCCTCGGCCAGCGACAGGTTCGGTTCCCCGAACGGAACCTGCGACACCTTCGGCGTCGCGCCGAACGCGCTGTAGCTGCGCGGCTCGTTGACCAGCTCGATGCGGTCGCCGGGCAACAGGGTGAGATCGTCGCTGCTGCCGGGCCGGACGTCGCCCAGCCGCATCTCGGCATGTTCGCCGCCGCGGGTGAGCCGGACCAGCGTATCGGCGCCGCTGACCCTCGACCCGCCCGAGGTCGCGATCGCGTCGAGCAACCGCTCGCGGGCGGGGGTGAGCGGGATGCGCCCGGTGCGCACCACGTCGCCGAGCATGTAGACGCTGTTGCCGGGGCTGTTGACCACCGTCACCATCGCCTGCGGGCTCTGCGACTTGCCCTGCAGCGCCTGCTCGATCATCCGCTGGACGTCATAGGGGGTCGAGCCGGCGACCAGCAGCCGCCCGACATAGGGCAGGCGGATGGTGCCGTCGCTGGCGACCGTCACCGCATTGATCGCCTGCGCGTGCGCCGTGTCGGGTTCGACGCTGCCGGCCGGTCCCGCGGTCCGCCCGCTGCTGAACAGGGTCATGCCGACTTCGTAGATGCTGACCTGGAGCACGTCGCCGGGCGCGATCCGGTCGACCCGCCCTTCCCGCGCGAGCGCGGCGAGCTGCCCCGTCGCACGGCCGGCGGGCTGGAGCTGCTGCAGCTTCTGGAACGCCGCGCCGTCGAGTTCGACGACGTCGAAGCCGAGCCCGGCCTCCGGGTTCTTGGCGCCGTTGAGCACCTGCCGGCCGGTCGGCCCGCTCGACGGCAGGGTCGCGCAGCCGGACAGGAGTATCGAGAGGGTCGCCATGGCGCCGGTGAGGCGAAGGCGGGGACTGGGATGGGAAATCATGGGGTCTCTATAGCGGCGATCGGGGGCAAATCTATGTCCTGCCCGCAACGAGAAGCGCGGGAGGCGTGGGTCCGTCAAGCCTTAATCCGCCGACGGGGAGGGAAAGCCGGCGATCATGCGGCGCGCATCTGAAGCCCGTGATGGACCTCGCTCGCCTCGGCCACCGTGTCGTAGAAGGTCAGGTTGCCGCCGTAGAGGACGGCGCCGCGCTCGCAATATTGCTGCAGCATGTGCGGATCGTGCGACACCATGACGAGCGTTCCCTCGGCGCGGCGCTTCATCAGTTCCTCGTGCGAGCGGCGGCGGAAGCGCTCGTCGCCGGCGCCGGTGACCTCGTCGACCAGATAGCAGTCGAAGTTGATCGCCAGCGAGATGCCGAAGGCGAGGCGCCCGGCCATGCCCGACGAATAGGTGCGCACCGGCTGGTGGAAATAGGCGCCGAGCTGGGCGAAGTCCTCGACATAGTCGAGGATCTCCTGCTCGGGCTGGCGATAGATGCGGGCGATGAAGCGGACATTGTCGCTGCCCGTCATCGAGGCCTGGAAGGCGCTCGAATAGCCGATCGGCCAGCTCGTCGTCATGCTCCGCTCGATCTGCCCGGTGGTCGGATGCTCGACTCCCGCGATCAGCCGCATCAGGGTCGACTTGCCCGCGCCGTTGGCGCCGCAGATGCCGATGCTCTCGCCGCGGCGGATCTCGAAATTCAGGTTGCTGAACACCTGCTTCTGGAATTTGCGGATGTGGTAGGTCTTCGAAACATTCTCGAACCGGATCATCGAGCGCTCTTCTCCAATCCCTGCCCCGCACGATACAAAAGGCTGGACGCTGCAGGCCCAGGCTGCGATGCGCACGAGCATAGACGATGCCCGCGCAAACGCAAAACGTCCCCGTCGCGATCGACGCCCGCATGCTGGGCCGGCCAGGCACCGGCGTCGCGACCTATGCCGCCGCGCTGGAGACCGCGCTGGTCCTGTCGACGCGCGCGCCACTGCGCATCGCCGATCCGAGCTGCGGGCGGCCGATGGACCGCTCGCCCGCGCCGGCGCGCTGGCTGCGCTGGGCCGACGCGCTGGTCGATCGGCCGCGCCGGCTGGCGAAGCGCGACGGAGGGCTGGCCGGCCGCGACGTCTTCCGGCTCGCCCAGGTCCATTTCGACCGGCACGGCACGCTGCTGCGGCTGCGCGCGCCGGGCGCGCCGGGGCTGGTCCACTGGACCTATCCGCTGCCGGTCCGGATCGAAGGCTGGACCAATATCTACACGGTCCATGACGCGATCCCGATCGTCCACCCGACGCTCAGCCAGATCGACGGCGTCCGCCACCGCCGGCTGCTCGACGCGATCGCCCGCGACGCCGACCATATGCTGACGGTGTCCGAGGCGGCGCGGCGCGACATCATCGCTGCGCTCGGCTGCGCGCCCGGGGCGATCAGCGCCTGCCCGCCCGGGCTCGACATCGCGGCGACGCCGCACCCGCTTCCCGACGGCCTCGCCCCCGGCGGCTTCCTGCTCGCGGTCGGCAGCGTCGAGCCGCGCAAGAACCTGCTCCGCCTCGCCGAGGCGCATGCCCGCAGCGGGCTCGCGCTGCCGCTGGTGATCGCCGGCCCGGACGGCTGGCGGTCCGACACGATCGCGCCCCGGCTCGCCGCCTGCCCCGGCATCGTCCGCCTGCCCTATGTCGACCGGCCGACGCTGGTCGCGCTGATCGCGGCGGCGCGGGCGCTGGTCTTCCCGACGATCACCGAGGGCTTCGGCCTGCCGATCGTCGAGGCGATGCAGCTCGGCACACCGGTGCTGACCTCGCGCGGCGGCGCGACCGAGGAGGTCGCCGGCGGCGCCGCGCTGCTCGCCGACCCGCTGTCGGTCGACGAGATCGCCGCCGGGATCGCGCGGCTCGGCGACGAGGAGGAGCTCGCCCGGCTGCGCGCGGCCGGCCTGGCGCGCGGCCGCGCCTTCACCGCCGCCGCCTTTGCCGAACGGATCGACGCAGTGCATCGCCGGCTGCTCGAACGCCATGGCCAAACGCCCGGCAACTGAGTAGGGCCCGCCGGGCAACCAGCGCAGACGGATCGGGATGACCAGGCTCACCATCGGGATCGACGGCTTCAACCTCGCCATGCCGCGCGGCACCGGGGTGGCGACCTACGGGCTGGGCCTCGCCGAAGCGGTCGCCGCGCTCGGCCATGCGACGCTGGGCGTGTTCGGGATCGACGTCGGCGACCGGGCCGACAGCCGCGAGCTGCTGTTCTACGACAGGATCGGCAAGGAGCGCGCGCCCGAGACGCGCAAGCAGCACCGCCGCCGGCTGCGCCGCGAGACGTTCCGCTCCTTCCTGCCCGCCCATGCCCATGAGGTGCCGGTCACCGACGCGGTCGAGAAGCAGGCCTTCGCCGGCCGGCTGCCGCGCTTCGACCGGCTGGTCAGCAGCCCGGCGCTGTTCGACGTCGCCGACCGCCGCCTGCGCCGCGCCGGGACCTTCCTGACGCTGCGGATGCCGGACCCGCCCGCGATCATGCACTGGACCTATCCGGTGCCGGTCCGGCTGGAGGGCGCGCGCAACGTCTATACGCTGCACGACCTGGTGCCGCTCAAGCTCCCCTACACGACGCTCGACGACAAGCGGCATTACCGCCGGCTGATCGAGCTGTGCGTGACGGAAGGCGACCATGTCTGCACGGTCTCCGAATCGAGCCGCGCCGACATATTGGCGCTGTTCCCCGGGGTCGCGCCCGACAAGGTGACCAACAGCTACCAGACCGCGCCCGTCCCCGCCGATCTGCTGGCGCGCGACCCGGCGGAAGATGCGGGCGTGGTCGAGGGGTTGTTCGGGTTGAAGCGGCGGGGATACTTCCTGTTCTTCGGGGCGCTCGATCCCAAGAAGAACCTCGCGCGGATCATCGAGGCCTATCTGACCAGCCGCAGCGAGACGCCGCTCGTCATCGTCGGCGCGCGGCATTGGGGGACGGAGCAGGAAGCGCGGATCTTCGGGGACCAGAAGAAGGGCGTGTCGCTCTATGGCGAGGCGGCGGCGAAGGGGCTCGTCCAGCTCGACTATCTGCCGCGCGAGATGCTGCTGCGGCTGGTGCGCGGCGCGAAGGCGGTGATGTTCCCGTCGCTCTACGAGGGCTTCGGCCTGCCCGCGCTGGAGGCGATCCGGCTGGGGACGCCGGTGATCTCCTCGACGATCAGCTCGCTGCCCGAGGTGGTCGGCGACGCCGGGCTGCTGGTCGATCCCTACGACGCCGGGGCGATCGCCGGGGCGATGCGCGCGCTGGACGGGGACCCTGCGCTCGCCGCGCGGCTGTCGGCGGCGGCGCCCGCGCAGGCCGCCAGGTTCAGCGACGAGGCCTATCGCGCCCGGCTGGCGGCGATGTACGAACGGGTCCTCTCCAACTAGCTAGGCCTGGTCGGGCCAGCGCCGGCGCGCCTCGATGCCGTGGGCGTCGAGCGCCTGGAGCTCGGCGAGCAGCGGTTCGAGCCGGTCGAGCGGCCAGGCGTTGGGGCCGTCCGACATGGCGCTGGCCGGATCGGGATGGGTCTCCATGAACAGGCCGGCGATGCCGACCGCGACCGCGCCGCGCGCGAGCACCGGCACATATTCGCGCTGCCCGCCCGAGGAGGCGCCGAGCCCGCCGGGAAGCTGGACCGAATGGGTCGCGTCGAACACCACCGGGCAGCCGGTGTCGCGCATGATGGCGAGGCCGCGCAGGTCGGTGACGAGGTTGTTGTAGCCGAAGGAGGTGCCGCGCTCGGTGACCAGCACCGGCGTCTCGACCCCGGCCGCCCGCGCCGCGCCCTGCGCCTTGGCGACGACATGGGCCATGTCGTGCGGCGCCATGAACTGCGCCTTCTTGATGTTGGCGACCCGGCCCGACGCGCCGACCGCCTCGATCAGGTCGGTCTGCCGCGCGAGGAAGGCGGGGGTCTGGAGGACGTCGACGACCTGCGCGGCGGCGCGGACCTGGTCGACGTCGTGGACGTCGGTCAGCACCGGCAGGCCGGTCTCGGCGCGGACCTTCTCGAGGATGCGCAGGCCGTCGTCGAGGCCGGGCCCGCGGAAGGAGGCGCCCGAGCTGCGGTTGGCCTTGTCGAACGAGCTCTTGAAGATCGCGAACAGGCCGAGCCGGTCGGCGATGGCGCGGAGCCGCTCGGCGACCGAGAGGACCAGCGCCTCGGACTCGATCACGCAGGGGCCGGCGATGACGAACAAAGGCTCGTCGAGCCCGACCTCATGTCCCAATATCTCCATCGGCGCCTATTAGTCCCCCGCCCCGCCCGATGGCAATCAGCAGCCGCGCGCGATCGCGAAGCGCGGCTCGGGGACGAGATCGGGCAGCTCCTGCTCGGGGCCCTCCTCGAAGCGGCGATGATCGGCGGGGGAGACGAAATAGCCGCGCCGGACCAGCCATTCGCCGACGTCGGCGCGCGAGGTCAGCCAGACGGTGGCGGGCGCGAGCAGCAACCCGACCGCGACCGGCAGCGACCAGATCGAGCCGTCGAGCCCGAGCAGGATCGCCGCCATCAGCACCGTGCCGAGCAGCAGGTGCCAGCGGTAGAAGCGCGTCACCTCCCCGAAATCGAGCCCGTCGACCTCGCGCCGCTGCGGCGACCAGCCGCTCTGCCGGCCGCGCAGGATGTCGACGATCGCCATGCTCTGGGTCAGCATCATCGCCGGGGCGGTGACGATCGAGGTGACGACCTCGATCGCGGTGCCCCTGGCGATGCTGAGCCAGCCGCCGAGCTGGCGGACCAGCTCGCGATCCTGGCCGAGCGCGATCAGCGCGGCGATCTTCGGCCCGAACAGCATCAGGCCGGTGAGGCCGAGCAGCCAGCCCGAGGAGATCAGCACGAAGCCGTCGAAATCGGCGCGGAGCTGCTCGAACATCGCGGCGCCGAGCAGCAGCAGCCAGAGCGGCGAGGTGAGATAGGCCGAGGCGCCCATGAACAGCTGGAGCCGGCTGACCCAGTGCAGACCCGAGGTGTTGAGCAGGCGGAGATGCTGGAGATTGCCCTGGCACCAGCGCCGGTCGCGGATCGCATGGTCGATCATCGTCGGCGGGAATTCCTCGTAGCTCCCCTCCGGCATCGTCACCATGTGGACCGCCCAGCCGCGCCGCCGCAGCAACGCCGCCTCGACCATGTCGTGGCTCATGATGTGGCCGCCGAGCAGGCTGTCCTCCGACAGCGCGGGCAGGCCGCAGCTCTCGGCGAAGGCCCTCACCCGGATGATCGCATTGTGGCCCCAGAAGGTCGCCTCGGTCCCCGACCACCAGCGCAGCCCGGCCGAGGCCACCGGGCCGTAGACCGAGGAGGCGAACTGGTGCCAGCGCGCGAACATGGTCTGGCCGTTGATCAGCTGCGGCACCGTCTGGAGCAGGCCGATCGCCGGGCGCGCCTCGATCGCCGAGGCAAGCCGCGCCATCGCGGCGCCGCTCATCAGGCTGTCGGCGTCGAGCACCAGCATATAGTCGTAGGCGCCGCCGAAGCGCCGCACCCAATCGGCGATATTGCCGGGCTTGCGCGCGGTGTTGCGCGGGCGGCGGCGATAATAGACGTTGGCCTTGCTCGTCTCGCGCAGGCGGCGGAAGGCGAGATATTCGCGGGCGTGGTTGCGCTCGTGCGAGTCGCTGAGGATGAAGAAGTCGAAGCGGTCGGCGCCGCCGATCGCGGCGATCGAATCGGTCATCGATTCGAGCCGGCGGAAGACCGCGCCGACATCCTCGTTGTAGATCGGCATCAGCACGGCGGTGCGGCCCTCGGGCAGGACCAGCCTGCTGCGCGACACCTCCGGCGCCGGACCGCGGCCGAGCAGGACGAACAGCCCCGCGACCGCGTTGAGGAAGCCGAAGGCGATCCAGGCGAACAGCCCGAAGAAGAGCAAAGCGAAGCCGAGATCGACCCAGTCGATGCCGTCCGACTGCAAGGGGGTGAACATCTCCTGCGCGGCGAGCAGGCCGAACAGGAAGCTGCCGACGATCAGGAACAGCCGCCGCTGGAACAGCGGGCCGACCGGCACGATCGGATCGGCGGTAGCGGTATCGGGGCTGCGGGACAGGTCCTGCACCGGCATGGCGAGCGGCGCTTCGACCGGAAGGTCGCCGTGCGCGCGCGGGCCATGCTCGGGGGCACCCTCCGCTAAATCCTTGTCAATCCGGTACAATATCCTGTTCCTGCTCCGATCGGCCGCCGCTCATGCCAGATGCGGCCGTGAAATTTTCGGTCTTTGCGTCGGACCGCCCCAGGCTCCCGACAAATGGCGACGATAGGGGCTTTCCTCAATAGAATTGATGGCCTCAATAGAATTGATGGATGACGGTTTCGCTGAGCGCCCGGCCGTCCTTTTCCAGCGTCGCCCGCAGATTCGCGGTGCGGTTCGAGCGGGTGACGTCGGCGATCATCCGCCAGCGCCCCGGCTGCCCGACCACCGGATAGGCGTCGACCGAGAGCAGTCTGCCCTGGTCGACCGAGACGGCGGCGGTGACGCCCGAGCGGCGATCCAGCCCCTTCAGCCCCGCGCCTTCGAAATCGACGACGAGGCGGCGGGCGTTGGCGATCGGTTCGAGCCCCGGCCGGCCGGCGGTGCCGGTCCAGCGGTCGACCACCCGCGCCAGCGCGGGGGCCGCCGGCTCGCCGCCCAGCCAGCGCAGCCGATAGTCGAAGGTGAAGCTGGTCCCCGCCGTCGCGGGGCGATCGGGCGTCCAGAAGGCGACGATATTGTCGTCGGTCTCCTTGGCGGTCGGGATCTCATAGAGCATCACCGCGCCGGGGCCCCAGTCGCCGACAGGCTCGACCCACAGGCCCGGCCGCTTCTCGTAGAAGACGCCGTCGTCCTGATAATGATCGAAGGCGCGGTCGCGCTGGAGCAGGCCGAAGGCGCTGCCACCCTGCGGATCGGCGAAGGCGTTGATGGTCGGGCGCGGCGGATTGCCGAGCGGGCGCCAGAGCCGCTCGCCCGCCCTGTTGTGGATCAGCAGCCCGTCCGAATCGTGGATCTCCGGCCGCCAGTCGGCGCGCGCCTGGGGATTGCCCTCGTCATACCAGAACATGCTGGTGAGCGGGGCGATGCCGAGCCGTTCGACGTCGCGGCGCAGCCAGATCGCCGAGGACACGTCCTGGACGACGGCATCGGCCTCCATGCGGGTGCCGAAGCGCCAGGCGCCGACCACGCTGGGGCCCTGGAGCAGCGCGTAGATGGTGATCCCGACGCGGGTCCGTTCGAGCCAGAAATGGGTGAAGGCGGGGAATTCCTCCTTGCCGTCGATGCCGGTGTCGATGGCGAGGCCGCGCGCCGACAGGCCATATTGGTGGAGCGGCCCCGACGAGCGGAAATAGGAGGCGCCGAGGAAGGCGAGCCAGTCCCCCACCCCGCCGCGGTTCATCACCCGGAAGCCGGCGACGCCGGGCAGGACGTGCGGCTCGGGCCCCTCGCCGGGGCCGACCTGGAACATGTCCTCGCTATGCTCGATCAGCCGGGCGCGGCCGCGCTCGACGATCGAGATCTCGACCGGGACCGGCGCCGCCTTGAGCAGCGGGAAGAGGCGGACGCCGTAGCCGTCGTCCGCGAAGATCGTCCGATCGGGCCGGAAGTTTATCCGGTTGGCGGCGTCGTAATTGTTGGCGAGCGCGCGCGGATCGGGCTTCGGCATCGGCGTCGGCCGGCTGCGCGCCAGCGCGGCGGCATGGCCCTTGAGCCAGTCCCAGCTGAAGGGTTCGCCGGCCGCGCGGCCGCGCCCCGAAGCCCCGGCCGCATCGCGCGCCGCAGCGCGGGGCGCGGCCCATGCGGTTCCGCCGAAGGCCAGGACGCTTCCCAGCAGTGCCATGGATTGCCGTCTGTCGATCATGCCTGTCCGATTAGGTTTCGTTTCGCCTGTGGTCCACACAGGATAGGGTCCAGACCCATAAGCGGCGCGAAAGTTCCTATAGGCATCGAAGCTGAACGAGGGCTGTAGCGGCGCAGGGCGGCGGAAATCCGCCATTCCGCCGGGCGCGCCGGACGGACGGCCGGGCGCAGGGGACGCGGCGGCGGACGGGCCCTCTTTCGGGCCCTCCTTCCCGTTGCATGGGGTTGTCCGCTCGTTTTTCATTTTTCCCGCGTCGGTCCCCTCGTCCCTCGCGTCCCCCTCGCCCCCTTCGTCGCGCAGCATCCGGCGGATCGCGGCGGGGCTGGTCGCGCGGAGGATGCGGGCGATCTCCAGGGTGCGGCGGGAATAGGCGCCATGCTTCCAGGCGTTGCGATTGCCGCGCGGCGCGCCGCCGCCCTTGCCGCCATGCATGCGACAGCGCGCCCGGCCCTGCACGGCGGGCGACCGGCACGGCGCCCCGCTCCGGGTGCGCGCACCGCAGCGGGGCGCCTGCGACAGCGATGCGGGTTCGGGGGCGGACTCGGGGACCGGCATCAGGATCGGCGGCGAAGGATCGTCACCCGCCCGGCGTCCGGCGCGCCGGTCCGGCGTCATGCGGCGCCGCCGCCCTGCGCCCGCCGCTTCGCCCGATCGGCCTTGGCCACGGTCTCGACCGAGGCCCGGCAATTCGACTGCGCTCGCAAGGCGAGCCGCGCATAGCGCGCGGCCGAGGTGGGCCATTTGGTGTAATTGTCCGCTGCATGCCCCACCAGTTCGGTGAACATCGCATCGAGCGAGAGCGCCTGCGCGATCAGCATCTCGTTCATGCGGGCCAGGGGATCGGGCGGGCCACTGGCGGCGACTTTGCGGTCGGGTGCCTTGGGCTTGCGCATTTCGTTCATCGGATGCCTTTCGCCGGGCCCGCATTTATAGCATCACAGGGGGACAAATTCAAGAACAAATAGAGAACTTTGACAATGGCGCAGCGAGCTTGAAGCCGCTCGCAGCCGAAGGGAACTCGCGGCGCCTACACGGCTGGTCCAAGTAGCGCCATACGCGATCAGGCAGTTTCAGAACTTGTATTGACTATTCTCCGAATCGAGCATATTCAGTTCTGATGACGCCTGAGGAGAAGCCAGAATGGCTAGTGACTTCGTGATGATTCCGTTCAGCCGTGAGCTTTATGCTGACATCGTCAGGCTGTCCGATGGACAACTCGATCCTGCTGATCTTGCCCACTCCACGGTGATGACATGGATGGAAGTGCTCAGCTTTGACGAGGGCGCCTGGGGCGAGGGTGGCGACCGTTGGGAGGAAGCTGCTAAAAAGTATGCCCCCCATCTGCTCGATGAGCGCCAGCGCAGGCTCGAGGAAATCGTCTCCCATTCCCGCGCGAAGAACAAACCGCTCGAATGGGGCATCGTCTCCGTTCCCACCGGATCGGAGATCCGCATGTCCTACAAGCGGAACTCACACTATGCTGTGGTCCAGAATGGCCGCATCACCGATGCAGATGGCGATTTCAGTCCCAATGAATGGGCTGCGAAGGTTACCGGCGGCGCTCGCAATGCATGGCGCGATCTCTGGTTTAAGCTGCCCTTATCCGACTCATGGGTTTCTGCGGAGACTCTTCGCCAGCGTGCCCGCGACCAGCAGCGCACGGGAGGCTGAAATGAGGAAGCGCAGGCGCAAAAGCTTCAAAGAAATGTGCGCAACTTAAACTCTGCAAAATCGACATGTGAGAGGGCGATATGACCAACCTCCAAACAACCAACCATGGCTTGCAGCGGATGTCGCAGCGCGGCCTTACCGTCTCCGACATCGACCTCATCATGGCTGTGGGCTGCGAAGTTCCCGACGGCGTGCTCGTCCGGCGTAAGGATTGCGATGAGATCGAGCGAAGGCTTAAGGAGATCATCGCCCGCGTGAAGCGGCTCGAAGGCAAAAGGCTCGTTGTCTGCGATGGCCGCCTCGTCACCGCCTATTGTCAATCGGCGTGCAAACGGGACCCCCTATCGGCGCGCAAAAGGGACCCCCTTTCACGATGGCGCAAGGTTGATCGGACACGCGCCTTTGCGCTGCGCGCGGCGTAGGGAGGGCGGAGCCCGACCGGAGGCGCGCGCAGCGCAAAGCATCTTTTAATCGGAGGTCGGTGGGGGCGATCAGCTGCGGTTTTTGAAGCGCCAGCTGTCATTGCCGGTCTCGACGATGTCGCAATGGTGGGTGACGCGATCAAGGAGCGCGGTGGTCATCTTGGGATCGCCGAACACGGTGGGCCATTCGCCGAACGCGAGGTTGGTGGTGATGATGACGCTGGTCTGCTCGTAGAGCTTGCTGATCAGGTGGAACAGCAACTGGCCGCCCGAGCGGGCGAACGGCAGATATCCCAGTTCGTCGAGCACGATCAGGTCGAGTCGGGATAGCTGGGCGGCGAGAGCGCCGCTCTTGCCGATCCTGGCCTCCTCTTCGAGGCGGGTCACCAGATCGACGGTGTTGAAGTAGCGGCCTCGCGCACCCGAGCGAACGACATTGGCGGCGATGGCGATGGCCAGGTGGGTTTTGCCGGTGCCCGTGCCGCCGACCAGGACGATGTTGCGCCGAGCGGGCAGGAACGCGCCACTGTGCAGCGAACGCACCAGCCCCTCGTTGATCGGCGTGCCCTCGAACCGGAACGCATCGATATCCTTCACGACCGGCAGCCGGGCGGCCGCCATCCGGTATCGGATCGAGGCAGCATGGCGATGTGTTGCTTCCGCGCGCAGAAGGTCGGTCAGTATCTCCATCGTGGTGCGCTGGCGCTGAAGGCCGGTGGTGACCGCATCGTCGAACGCGCCCGCCATGCCCTTGAGCCCAAGCCCGCGCATCGCCTCGATCATGTCATGCCGCTGCATCGAAGGTCCTCAGCTGGTCGTAACGGGCGCAGTCGGCGATCGGCGGATGGCGCAAGGCGCTGTCTTCGGAGGTGATGATGGTGAGCGGTCGCGGCGGTTCGCGGCGCCGCGCCAGGATGTTGAGGATCAGGTCGTCGCTCGCCGTGCCGGTCGCCAATGCCTCGCGGACGGCCGCTTCGACCGGCTCCAGACCATCGGTCAGCACGGCCGACAGCACACGGACGAACCGGCGGTCGGCATCGTCGCCATTGCCAAGCTTGCGGCGCAGGCGCGCCAGCGCCGGCGGCAGATCCCAGTCCTGGAAGGGCGCGCCGTTCCGCAGCGCTCCGGGCTTGCGGGCCAGTACCGGCAGATAATGCCAGGGGTCATAGATCGTGCGGTTGCGCCCGAAGTAGCGGGGATGCTCGGCGACAACCTCCTCGCCGCAGCGCACGACAATGCGGTCGGCATAGGCCCGGACCTGCACCGTCCGCCGCGCCACCGTCGAGAGAACCGAGTAGCGGTTGCGATCGAAGCTGATCAGGCAGGTGCCCGTCACCGCATGCTCGCTCTCGTTAAAGCCGTCGAACGGTCCCAGCATCGGCTGCAGTGCCGATCGCTCGATCTCCAGCGCCTGCGCCACGGTCAGCTCGCCCTGTTCCGGGTGTGCCTGTCGTTCCGCCCAGCGCTGGCACTCGGCCTCCAGCCAGCCATTGAGCTCGTCGAGGCTGGCGAACCGCAACCGGGGTTGGAAGAAGCGGCCCCGGATCGTCTGCACCTGGTTCTCGACCTGGCCCTTCTCCCATCCCGCCGCCGGCGAGCAGGCGGTGGGCTCGACCATATAATGGTCGGTCATGATCAGGAACCGCCGGTTGAAGACCCGCTCCTTCCCCGTGAACACGCTCGTCACCGCCGTCTTCATATTATCGTAGATGCCGCGGCCCGGCACGCCGCCGAAGAAAGCAAAGCCGCGCGCATGCGCGTCGAACAGCATCTCCTGACTCTCGCGCGGATAGGCCCGGACATAGACCGCCCGCGATGCACACAGCCGCATATGCGCAACCTTCACGCGCATCGGCTTGCCGGCGATCTCCACATCCTCATGGCTCCAGTCGAACTGGTAGGCCTCGCCCGGCTTGAACATCAGCGGGATGAAGGCGGTGACACCATCGCCGGCATCCTTGCGCCGGTCGGCCTTCCAGCGCGCCGCGTAGCGCCGAACGGCATCGTAGGAACCCTCAAAACCTTCGCGCTCCAGCAGATCATGTATCCGCGTCATCCGCAGTCGCTCGCGCCTGCCGCGCACCTCGTTCTCTTCCAGCAGTGTGTTCAGGCGATCCTGAAACGGCCCGATCCTAGGCAGTGGCTGAACCTTGCGCTGATAGTCGAATGCGCCTTCCGGCGCCCGGATCGCCTTGCGGATCACCTTCCGCGACACATGCAAATCCCGCGCGATCGCCTTGATCGCCTTGCCGCCGGCATACTCGCGCCGAATCCGAACCACTGTCTCCAAAATCAACATCCCGATCTCGCCGCCTGAAAATCCAGCCGGCTGCTTAAACCATCGAAATGAGGGGTCCCTTTTAGACGCCGATCACCCCGCTAACGGGGTCCTTTTTGCACGCCGATCCACACCGCCTATCATGCAACCCCGTCCGAAGAGCACCGGCTGCTCAGGCGCGATCTGAATGCACGGCGGGAATGCGTGAACCGGAAGCATTGAATTCGATAGCTCGTGGCCACAGCCAGATTTCCGCAACTCAAGCCGTCGAGTATTATGTCCCCGGAATTCAAAAATTCATGCGTGAAAACCGCTTAATTTCTAGAAGATTGAGTAGCTTGGATTTAATTGAGTGTTATGTCCCTGAATTCAACGAGACCTGCCACCAGCGCCAGACTTAGCCTTGCGGTCTGCCTTAACCACTGACCGCGCCGCACGGATTTTGGCCGCTTTAGTCTTTGCGCGCTCCTCGCGGCCGATTCTCCGGTCGGCGGCTCCCAAAGCTGGCGGTATCGCGTTCCGAAGTTCGACAAGGCCTTGCATGGTGGCGAGCCGGTCCATTGTGTAGGGCTCATGCCAAAGCGTCTGTGTCAGCTGCACAAGGGTGAAAGCGGTATTTTGACCGGGATCGAGAAAGCCCGTGTTGGTCGCGCCGGTAGCTATCCCGCTCCGCCCATGACGGGTGCTAAGCCTCACGGAAATCCCGCTAGATCCGGCATGAACATTGTGGCTGGCGAACTTATAGTGGGAGCGCATCGTGGCATGGCCGGCTAGTTTTTCCAGATCGGAAAAGTTCGGCTTTTTATTGCCAGGGATTAGTTTTGCGGCCCATCCGTAATCGTGTCTGAACTCGGGATCGAACTGCTTTAGAGCAATCTCGTAGGTCTTGGTAACGTTGCGGATGGTCCGCTCGCTGGGTGGCTTACTGCCCAGCAGCAACGCTGCGTCGATGGCGAGTTGCATCTCTTTGTACTCGTCGATCGCGCGATGGCTGAGATAGCGCTCAGCCAGTTCGTCGCCGTACTCTTGGATAAGGAGCGCCACCACGGCCAGCTCATGAAGAGTGCGCCAACGCGCCATTGCGCCGTCGGCGTAGCCGTTCTCCATGAGGCACATGATCTCGGCGGCGATCTGACAGCCACGCATATGAAGCGCGAGCAGTGCTTCACGCTGGTGGCGTCCCTTTTTAGCCCGCGATTTCCGATGCCGCTCGGCAAAGAGCGCACCGTGATCGCGGCAGCTCGACATCAGCATGCGTAACGCGTCGAAGCCTTTGCCCCAGCGCTGCTGGAGGCGGTGTTTGAATAGTTCGAAGTCTTTTTCTTCGTAGGGACGATATGCCTGCCACTCCTTCCGATACTGGCGGACCATGCTTGGCACGATCTCTCGGATGGTATCCATCACGACCTGCGGGAGCTCGCCCGTGAATTCCTGCATCAGCTCTTCGAGGCGAGCGATATCAACATCGGTAAAATTGATTTCTAGATTCTCATCGATTCCTTCATCATCCAACTCGATTTCATCTTCGTCGGCAGCGAGAATGTGGTCGAGTAGTTTTTGCGCCCTGGCTTCGGTATAAATGCCGAGCTCTTTAAGTTTGTCAGAGACGATCCGCTTACCCATGATTTTGGGCAGGTCGTCAAAAGCGCGCATAAGCTGATTGTGGAGCGTATCCATAAGGCGCGATATTTCAGCGGTTTTATGCGGTTGGCAAGTCGAGCCGCGCGCCGCTACAAAAGAACGTATAGTGATCGCAGGCAGCTGCGTCGCTTAATAATTCAGGGGACACAATACCAAATTCCTCCTTCAAACCAATCGGTTCGGTGAAGGGCCACGCACGAAAATCGCCAAACCCCCAGAAAACTGCGCGCTTTGAATTTAATAGCTTTGCCTGGTAGCAACCTTGAAATCGAACATATCAGGAACAACAACAGATCAACGCTGGAGTCGAAATGCGCATCTTCCCTCGCCCCCTGGAAATCGGTGACACCGAAGGCTTCACCGGCGAGAAGGACATCTTCGGCCGCCAGGAATTAGGGAGCAGCCTGACTAGTCTTGTGGGCTTGGTGGTAGACCCCATGGTTATTGCCATCGACGGACAGTGGGGTACGGGGAAGACCACGTTCTTGAAGATGTGGGCGGGCCAACTACGGCAGCAAGGGTTCCCGGTCATCTACTTCGACGCCTTCGAGAACGACTACGTTGACGACGCCTTCGCCGCCCTCGCCTCTGAAATCATCGGGCTGGTGGAAGCTGAGAAGAAGGCAAACGAACCTAAGGCGAGGGAGTTCAAAGCTAAAGCCGTAGGGGCCCTTAAGGTTTTGGGCCGCAGCGCAATCAAGGTCGGCGTTAAAGCCGCGTCCATGGGCGCTCTCGATGCGACCAAGCTGAGCGATGACATCGTTGAGGCCATCTCCGATGAAGCGGAGGAGCTTACGGACAAGCACATCGGCGAGTTGCTGACCAAGCAGGCAGAGCACCGGAGCACCCTTCAAGGGTTCCGCGATGCCCTTCGCGGTCTGCCCGGCATCCTCGCCCCGGCCCCTGAACCGAAGGAAGGAGAGGAGGCGGCTAAGGCAAAGCCGCTGGTCTTCATGATAGACGAGTTGGACCGCTGTAAACCGTTGTTCGCCCTGGCGCTGCTAGAGCGCATCAAGCACTTCTTCGCGGTCCCCAATGTGCACTTCGTACTCGGCACGCACATGGGTCAGCTCCGCAACTCGGTCAACGCGGCCTATGGCGCAAACATCAATGCGAACACCTATCTTCAGAAGTTCATATCCCTGACGTTTCCCCTCACCGATCACGGGTCCTACCAGTACGATCGCACAGCAATTAAGTACATCGCCTACCTGCAGAAGGAGATGGACATTGCATCCGATGATCGGGACTTCACGGAGAACTCAGTAAGATTTGCCCAGACATACGCGCTCATCCACGATTGTAGTCTGCGCGATGTCGAGCACTTTATGACTAACATCGCGCTTGCGGCGGCCTTTACGACAAAGCACACCTTGCGACCTGCTCCGCTGATTGCCGGGCTATCTATCCTACGCGTGGTTCAACCTGAGCTTTACATCAGGGCAAAGCAAAAAAAGCTTACGCACGAGGAAGCGGAAAAGGCATTCGCTTTTGAATACAAAGGCGATGGAGACAGTGAACTTGGTTATACCCAATGGGAAAGGCGCTGGTGGGAGTACTGCCTAAATAAAGAAATCTCCGAAGAGATGGAACAAAACTTTAGAAACGGAATTTATAACCACTATATCCGCGACAGATTTAGCATTATTCCGCTCATAGCCCACAAGGTCATAGACAATCTAGTTCCATCACAGAAGAACCAGTAGCGACCTGAAAACCCTTGGGGTCTAGCTAGACTGAATTATTCTATACGCCCCTCTACGAAATGGTGGAAAGGCCGCAACGCGTTGGCAGGACTACACTTGCCAAGGTCAAGCCACCGCCTCCAGCGCCTCGTTCGCCTCCAGCCATTCCGCCTCGACCGTCTCCAGCTCGCGCTCGACGTCGGCGCGGAGCTTCATCAGGTCGCTGGTGGTGCGCTTGGCATCGGCCGGGCTGGCCGACTTGGGATCGAACATCGCGCGGTCGATTTCGCTGCGACGGGCCGTCAGGGTCGCGATGCGGTCCTCCATCGTCCTGACCGACTTGCGCAGCGTCGAGAGCTGCTCGCGCGCTTGCGCCGCGGCCTTCTTGTCCTTCTTCGCGGCCTTGCCTGCGCCGCCGCCGTTGCCGGCGTTCCCGGCGCCCGCGCCCTCGCCGCCCCTGGGCTGGTTCTTGCCGAGGATCAGGTCGGTGTAATCGTCGAGGGTGCCGGAGAATTCGCGGGCGGTGCCGCCGTCGACCAGGACCAGGCGGTCGGCGGCGAGCTCGATCATGTGGCGGTCGTGGCTGACGATCACCACCGCGCCCTCATAGGCGTTGAGCGCCTGGGCCAGCGCCTCGCGCGCGTCGACGTCGAGGTGGTTGGTCGGCTCGTCGAGGATCAGCATGTGTGGCGCGTCACGCGTGATCAGCGCCAGCGCGAGGCGGGCGCGCTCGCCGCCCGAGAGCTTGCCGACCTTCTGCGTCGCGCGGTCGCCCGAGAAGCCGAAGCGGCCGAGCTGGGCGCGCACCGCGGCCGGCGTCTTGCCGTTCATGATCCGGGTCATATGCTCGAGCGGGGTGTCGTCGACGTCGAGCTCCTCCACCTGATATTGGGTGAAGTAGCCGACCCGCATCTTGCCGGCCGCAGCGATCCCGCCGTCCATCGGCCTGAGCTGGGCTGCGAGCAGGCGGGCGAGCGTGGTCTTGCCGTTGCCGTTGCGGCCGAGCAGGGCGATCCGGTCGTCGGGGTCGAGCCGCAGGTTGAGCCGCTGCAGCACCGGCCTGTCCGCGACATAGCCGACGCTGGCCATGTCGAGCGTGATCAGCGGCGGCTTCAGCCCGTCGGCCGGCGAGGGGAAGTCCATCGACAGGCTCGGGTCCTCGACCATCGCGACGATCGGCTGCATCCTGGCCAGCGCCTTGGCGCGCGACTGCGCCTGCTTGGCGGTCGAGGCGCGGGCGCTGTTGCGGGCGATATAGTCCTGCAGCTTGGCGCGCTGCGCGTCCTGCGCGGCGCGGGCGGCGGCGAGCTGGGCGGCGCGCTCGGCCCGCTGCCGCTCGAAGCTGTCGTAGCCGCCGGTGTAGAGCGTGGTCTTGCCGCCCTCCAGATGGAGGATATGGTCGACGACGTTGTTGAGCAGATCGCGCTCATGGCTGATCACGACCATCATCGCCGGGTAGCTCTTGAGGAAATTCTCCAGCCACAGCGTCGCTTCGAGGTCGAGATGGTTCGACGGCTCGTCGAGCAGCAGCAGGTCCGGTTCCGAGAAGAGCAGGGCGGCGAGCGCGACGCGCATCTTCCAGCCGCCCGAATAGCTGTCGAGCGGGCGGTTCTGCATCTCCTCGTCGAAGCCCAGACCGACGAGGATGGTCGAGGCGCGCGCGGGGGCGGTGTAGGCGTCGATCGCGAGGAGGCGCTCATAGACGTCGCCGAGGCGATCATGATCCTCGCAGGTCTCGCTTTCGAGCAGCAGCGCGGCGCGCTCCTTGTCGGCGGCGAGGACGGTGTCGATCGGGGTCGACGTGCCGCTCGGCGCCTCCTGCGCGATATAGCCGATGCGCAGGTCGCGCGGCTTGTCGAGATCGCCGTCGTCGGCCTCCAGCGAGCCGATCATCACCTTCATCAGGGTCGACTTGCCGGCGCCGTTGCGGCCGATCAGCCCGACGCGGGCGCGCGGGGGCAGCGCCGCCGAGGCGCGGTCGAGGATCGTGCGGCCGCCGAGACGGACGGTGAGATTCGAGAAATTCAGCATGGCGCGCCCGATAGAGGATTTCGCGGCGCAGCGAAACCGCCCCGATGCGGCGGAATTCCGGCGGGGCGCTTGAAGCCGCGACGAGGCTGAACCAATAGGGAGCGGCGATTCGAAAATAGCGAGAGGGCCGCATGACCGATCTTTATCCCGTTCCCGCCGAATGGGCCGCCAGGGCGAAGGTGAAGGATGCCGACTACAAGGCGCTCTACGCCCGATCGATCGACGACGCCCACGCCTTCTGGCTGGAGCAGGCGAAGCGGCTCGACTGGGTGCGCTTTCCGACCAGGACCAACGAGAGCAGCTTCGACGAGGCCGATTTCGGGGTGAAGTGGTTCGCCGACGGGCAGATCAACGTCGCGGCCAACTGCCTCGACCGCCATCTCGCCGAGCGCGGCGACCAGGTGGCGATCATCTGGGAACCCGACGCGCCGACCGACGCGCCGCGGCGCTTCACCTACAGGCAGGTGCACGAGGAGGTCTGCCGCTTCGCCAATGTGCTGAAGGCGCAGGGGGTGAAGAAGGGCGACCGCGTCACCGTCTACCTGCCGATGATCCCCGAGGCGGCGTTCGCGCTGCTCGCCTGCGCGCGGATCGGGGCGATCCATTCGGTGGTGTTCGGCGGCTTCTCGCCCGAGGCGCTGGCGGGCCGCATCCAGGATTGCGACAGCTCGATCGTGATCACCGCCGATTGCGGGCGGCGCGGCGGCAAGCTGGTGCCGCTCAAGACAAACGTCGACGCGGCCGCGCAGCATGCGCCGAGCCTGACGTCGGTGATCGTGATCCGCGCGACCGGCGCCGAGGTGCCGATGCAGGCCGGGCGCGACGTCTGGTACGACGAGGCGGCGCAGGGCGTGTCGGCCGACTGCCCGGCGGAGACGATGGACGCGGAGGACCCGCTGTTCGTGCTCTACACCAGCGGATCGACGGGCAAGCCCAAGGGGGTGCTCCACACGACGGGCGGCTATCTGCTCTGGGCGAGCCTGACCCATGAGCTGTGCTTCGACTATCGGCCGGGACAGATATACTGGTGCGCGGCGGACATCGGCTGGGTCACCGGGCACAGCTATATCGTCTATGGGCCGCTCGCCAATGGCGGCACGACGCTGATGTATGAGGGCGTGCCCAACTGGCCCGACGCGAGCCGCATCTGGCAGGTGGTCGACCGCCACCAGGTCGAGATCGTCTTCACCGCGCCGACCGCGCTGCGCGCGCTGATGCGCGACGGCGACGAGTTCGTGGCGCGGACCTCGCGCAAATCGCTCAAGCTGCTCGGGACGGTCGGCGAGCCGATCAACCCGGAGGCGTGGCGCTGGTATCACGAGGTGGTCGGCGAGGGACGCTGCCCGATCGTCGACACCTGGTGGCAGACCGAGACGGGCGCGGCGATGATCGCGCCGCTGCCGGGCGCGACCGACCTCAAGCCCGGCAGCGCGACGCGGCCGCTGTTCGGGGTGGTGCCCGAGCTGGTCGACGCCGACGGCCAGGTGCTGGAGGGCGCGACCGACGGCAATCTGTGCATCACGCGCAGCTGGCCGGGGCAGATGCGGACGGTCTGGGGCGACCATGCGCGCTTCTTCCAGACCTATTTCTCGACCTACAAGGGCAAGTATTTCACCGGCGACGGCTGCCGCCGCGACGAGGACGGCTATTACTGGATCACCGGGCGCGTCGACGACGTGATCAACGTCTCGGGCCACCGCATGGGCACGGCCGAGGTCGAGAGCGCGCTGGTGCTCCACGCCAAGGTCGCCGAGGCGGCGGTGGTCGGCTTCCCGCACGACATCAAGGGCCAGGGCATCTACGCCTATGTGACGCTGAACGCGGGCGAGGAGGCGAGCGAGGCGCTACGCAAGGAACTGCGCGACTGGGTGCGGACCGAAATCGGGCCGATCGCGACGCCCGACGCGATCCAGTTCGCGCCGGGGCTGCCCAAGACCCGCTCGGGCAAGATCATGCGCCGCATCCTGCGCAAGATCGCCGAGGGCGACGTCTCCTCGCTCGGCGACACCTCCACCCTCGCCGATCCGGCGGTGGTCGACGATCTGGTTGCGAACCGGATCAAAAGCTGATCCTATCGGGGCATGTCCGGCCGATCCGGCCGTGCCCCGCACAGGATGACGCCATGACCGAGGCCCTGCTCCACTATAACCGCGTCGCCCGGACGCTCCACTGGACGATCGGGGCGCTGGTCCTCACCAACCTGATCCTCGGCATCTTCCACGATCCGCTGGGCGAGCTGTTCCCGGCTATGCCGATCCACAAGTCGATCGGCTTCCTGGTGCTGGCGCTGAGCCTGTGCCGGCTGGCCTGGCGCCTCACCCACCCCGCCCCGCCGCTGCCGGCGTCGGTGCCCGGCTGGGAACAACGCGCGGCGCGCGGGCTGCACTGGACCTTCTACGCGCTGATGATCGCGATGCCGCTGACCGGGTGGATCTTCAGCTCGGCCGGCAAATATCCGCTGAGCTTCTTCTTCCTGTTCGACATCCCCAAGTTCACGGTCGAGAAAGGATCGCCGATCGTCGCCGGGGCGCACAGCGCGCATGTCGTGCTCGGCTTCCTGTGGGCGGCGCTGCTGGTCGGCCATGTCGGCGCGGCGCTGCGCCACCACTTCATCCTCAGGAACGGGGTGCTGACGCGGATGTGGCGCTCGGCGCCGGGGGCTTAGGCCTCGCGAGACTCGACAGCGCCGCCCCGATCCTGTAGGGGCGCGCCTTCATATTCCGAATCCGCCTGAAGCGGGTGCGGGATTGTACCGTCCGAGACAGCAGGTGCGGGGACTATGCCCCGCTTAATCTCCTGCCCAGACGGGGAAAAGTTTACCGGCCGCGCCTCAGGGTTCAGGCCGGGTCTGCCGTGCTCCTTCCAGGGCCCCGGCCAGGCGACCGACCCCTCGGACGGGTCAGGGGACGGCGTATCGGTCCCTTGGCTCAACAGCCCCTGCGGATGTGCTGCAGGGGTGGTTCTAAGGAGTAAGGCATGGATCGAGCTCAAAAAGCCGAGCTGGTCGCCGATCTGAAGAGCACCTTCGAGGGCACGAGCGTGGTGATCGTCACCCGCAATCTCGGCCTCACGGTCGCGCAGTCCACTGCGCTCCGCACGAAGATGCGCGAAGCCGGCGCCAGCTACAAGGTATCGAAGAACAAGCTCGCCCGCATTGCCCTCGAGGGCACGACCTATCAGGCGATCAACGATCTCCTGGTCGGTCCGACCGCGCTCGCCACCTCCGCCGATCCCGTCGCCCCCGCAAAGGTGATCGTGGATTTCGCGAAGACCAACGACAAGTTGGAAATCGTCGGCGGCGCGATGGGCGAGACCGTCCTCGACGTGGCCGGCGTGAAGGCGCTGGCCGAGCTGCCGTCGCTCGACGAGCTGCGCGCCAAGATCGTGGGCCTCATCCAGGCGCCCGCGACCAAGGTCGTCCAGATCGTCCAGGCCCCGGCCGGCCAGCTGGCCCGGGTGTTCGGCGCTTATGCGGCGAAAGAAGACGCCTGATCTTTCGATAGCATCACGGAAACATATTGGGCCGATGGCCCGCATGGAGACTTAAAATGGCAGACCTGCAGAAGCTTGTTGACGATCTTTCGGCCCTCACCGTCCTCGAGGCCGCTGAGCTTTCGAAGCTCCTCGAAGAGAAGTGGGGCGTTTCGGCCGCTGCGGCGGTCGCGGTTGCGGCCCCGGCCGGCGGCGCCGGCGCCGGCGCCCCGGCAGCCGAAGTCAAGGACGAGTTCGACGTCATCCTGACCGGCGACGGCGGCAAGAAGATCAACGTGATCAAGGAAGTCCGCGCCATCACCGGCCTGGGCCTGACCGAAGCCAAGACCCTGGTCGAGTCGGCTCCGAAGGCCGTCAAGGAAGGCGTCAACAAGGACGAGGCCGAGAAGCTCAAGAAGCAGCTCGAGGAAGCCGGCGCGACCGTCGAACTCAAGTAAGCTTTTTCGCTTCTTGCGATTTCAGGAAGGGCGGTCTCCCCGAGGGGAGGCCGCCCTTTCCTTTTGCCCGCGTCCGTTGCCGAGATGATGGCCCGCCCGACGTTCCGGGCTAGAGCGGCCGCTCCAGCTTATTGTTTACCCGCGATTTCCGAGCCGGCAGATGTTTCCAGCTGCCTGGAAATCGCTCTGGGAACAACGCCGCGCTGGCGCGTTATGTCGGGGATGACCACGCCGCAATGGCTCTCGATAGCCACCCTCGCCGGGATGATGGGCCTCTTCGTCTGGGGCCGGTTCCGCTACGACGTGACCGCGATCCTCGCGCTGCTGGCGGCGATCGCGCTGGGCATCGTCAGCCCCAAGCAGGCGTTCAGCGGCTTTTCCGACGACATCGTCATCATCGTCGGATCGGCGCTGGTCCTGTCGGCGGCGATGCAGCGATCGGGCCTGATCGAGCGCGCGCTGGGCTTCGTCGGCGGCCATGTGAAGCGGGTGCGGAGCCAGTTGATGGTGCTGACCGCCTCGGTCGGCCTCGCCTCCGCGCTGGTCAAGAATGTCGGCGCGCTGGCGATGCTGATGCCCGCCGCGGTCCAGATGGCGAAGAAGAACGACGCGAGCCCGTCGGTCTTCCTGATGCCGATGGCGTTCGCATCGCTGCTCGGCGGGCTGATGACGCTGGTCGGCACCTCCCCCAACATCATCGTCAGCCGCGTGCGCGAGGAGATGACGGGCGAGCCGTTCGGCATGTTCGACTATCTGCCGACCGGCCTCGGCCTGCTGCTCGTCGGGCTGCTCTTCCTGCGCTTCGGCTATCGGCTGCTGCCGCGCGAGCGCCGGGCGACCGCGACGCTGGGCGAGGCGCTCGACATCTCCAGCTACGTCACCGAGGCGACGATCGCCCCGGGATCGCCGGCCGAGGGCGAGACCGTCCGCGAATTCGTCGAGCGGCACGATCGCGACATCGGCATCGCCCGGGTGCTGCGCGCCGGCATCCGCACCGTGCCCTCGGCCGGGCTCGTCCTGCACGAGGACGACACGCTGATCCTGACCGGCGCGCCCGACGCGCTCGAACGCGCGATCGCGGGGGACGGGCTCGCGCTGGTCGGCGACGATCGCGAGCGGCCGAAGGGCAGCGAGGGCGACGCGATCGGCGTTATCGAGGGGGTGATCGGCGCCTCGTCGGTGCTGATCGACCAGACGGCGGGCCGGATGCGGATGCAGGAGCGCTACGGCGTCAACCTGATCGCGGTGTCGCGCGCGGCCGAGCGGCTGACGCGCCAGCTCGGCGAGACCAAGCTCAGCGCCGGCGACGTGATCGTGCTGCAGGGCCCGCTTCCGCTGCTGCCCGACCGGCTCCGCGACCTCGGCGTGCTGCCGCTGGCGCAGCGCCCGCTGCGGCTGGGCGCGTCGGGGCGGAGCTGGCTGCCGCTGATCGTGCTGGCGGTGGCGATGGCCGCGACCGCGGCGGGGCTGGTGCCGGTGGCGGTCGCCTTCTTCGCGGCGGCGGGGATCGTGATGGCGACGGGCGCGCTGCCGCTGCGCGAGGCCTATGAGGCGGTCGAATGGCCGATCCTGATCATGCTCGGCGCGCTGATCCCGGTCAGCGATTCGCTGCGCACGACGGGCGCGTCGGACCTGATCGCGACCCGGCTGGCCGACGTCGCGGCGACGCTGCCGCCGTGGGGCGCGGTGGCGCTGATCCTGGTGGCGGCGATGGCGGTGACGCCGTTCCTCAACAATGCGGCGACGGTGCTGGTGATGGCCCCGATCGCGGCGGTGTTCGCGCACGACCTCGGCTACCGCCCCGAAGCCTTCCTGATCGCCACCGCGATCGGCGCCGGCTGCGACTTCCTCACCCCAATCGGCCACCAGTGCAACACGCTGGTGCTGGGCCCCGGCGGCTACCGGTTCAGCGATTACGCCCGGCTGGGGGCGCCGTTGTCGCTGCTCGTCGTGCTGGTGGGGACGCCGCTGGTGATGTGGGTGTGGCCGTTGCGGTGAGGGGGGCCACTACGGACGTTCATCGGTAGGATATTTAGTATTGTGTCCCCGGAATTCTGTAGAAACGTTAGCCCAGCACTTCGTCGAACCATATCTGTTCGGAAAATTCCCGCGCAGCGGTTGATAGATCGACAAAAACCCTTTCCGCGCTGATACCAAATCGCTTCAGGGCTTCCCTTGTCGGCTGCTTCATGTCCTCCGAAACTTCGTAGAAGCCCGCGTGCTCCCCTGCAGTGAACTGACAAGCGCGCGTGTGCAGGGTCATCATACTATCTTGGGCAAGCGAACGGGCGTTCATTGCCCCGGCGTCGAAAAGCACCGGCTTTCGCGCACCTTCATAAAACGGGTTTAACCCCAGAGCCTCATTGTGAAAATCGAAATCGGTTTCGTCCGCCATGATGACCACGCCCGGCTCCTTCTTCTGCGTGGGCAAGCAGGCGAAATAGAGCGCGATCAGCGGGTTTGTAGTCCAGTCTAGCAACGGTGTTGGCACCGCAAAGTGCTGTGCGAGCGCGAGCCATTCAAGGTCATCAAGAGGCCGGGGCGACACAAATCGGCCTGCGAAGCGTTTCCATTTTGCGAGCTTCACGTGATCGGTGATGCCGTATTGTCCCTCGCGAAACGCGGACGGCACCAACCTCCACTTCGCACCGGCATGGCCACGAAATATACCTTGGTCACGATCCCGCAAAAGGAGTGAAATCGTGTTTAGGTAGTCCGTGATTATATCGGTGCCGACGCGCTTACTGGCAGTCATGCGGCATTTCCCTCATCTTTGGCGGAGTGCGCGAGTGCCGGAAATCTGGGGACACTATACCTGTTTTGGATCCCGTCATGACGCCGTTGATTGAGTATGGCATCTCCATAACTCCTCCGCCCCGAAGCCTTCCTGATCGCCCGCGATCGGCGCCGGCTGCGACTTCCTCACACCCATCAGCCACCAGTGCAACACGCTGGTGCTGGGCCCGGGCGGCTACCGGTTCGGCGACCACGCCCGGTTGGGGGCGCCGTTGCAAGTGCTGGTCGTGCTGGTGGGGCAGCCGCTGGCGACGTGGATGTGGCCGTTGCGGTGAGGAGCCGGCCCACATGGACATTCATCGGCAGGATTATTTAGTACTGCGTCCCCGGAATTACGCATGGATCGCATCCGTTCTGGGACCTCTAATATATCGATCGATATTTCTGAAAAATCAATACTAACTTGCTTCGATTTTATTAATAATTTCGCAATCTTCTCAATATTGTGAGATTAATTCTCGAACTAGAGAAATAGTAAATTTCATAGGACTGAATATATTTTCTGCCTTCCTCTAAAAATTGCTCACTAAAGAAGTCTATTGAACGACAGAGCTTAGACAGAACGCAGTCCTTCAGATGCGCCGCTCCCCTTTGAGGGTAATACAGAGAGATGATGCAGAATCATGTCAAGTTCCGACTGGGGAATACGCAGTTGCTCGGCGATGTCTTGACGCGTAATGCGATCCTGCCATAGCGCGGTAAAAATCTGCGGCCATAGCGCGGAAGTCTCAGGAGACAGCCCCTCCGGCTCTTGGCGCCGATATCCACGGCTCGACAACTCAACGTTCAGACTTCGGTTCTGCCATTCGCTCACGATACCGAGCTTGTGCAGGCGGTAATTCAGTGCAGCAACAGACACGCCCCATCGGCGCTTGAAGCTAACGAGACTGTCGAGCCCTGGAACATAGCGGATCCTGCTCACCACATCGTCCGCCGGCATAAGAAATGCCGAGGCGAACTTATCGGCCTCGCTCTCCGCCTGCCGACTGTCTTGAGGCGCACCATGTCGATGCATGACAAGATGGCCGAGTTCGTGCGCAGCATCAAACCGACTCCGTTCGGTCGATTTGAAGGTATTGAGGAAGACGAAAGGGCGATCGCCGCGCCAGCAGGAGAATGCATCGACGTTCTTCGTATCCTCGCAGAGCGAGAACACCCGAACGCCCTTGGACTCAAGCAGCCTAACCATGTTTGAGATGGGCTGTTCACCAAGCCCCCACTGCGCCCGTACTATGCGGGCCGCACCCTCGGGCGTCGCTTCATCTCGCACGTCGGGAATGTCGCCACCGGGAAGATTAAAGCGTTCGGCCACCCAGTCATGGAACAGATAGGCGATCGCCCCCGCAGACAGTGCGGCATCCCGCTCCTTCGCCGACATTGACGAAAGGCTGCGGAAGCTAGCAGCACCCGCCGGCAACTCGTCTACATCTTCGGCGAAGAAGAACGCCCGAGGAAAGTCTAGCGCGGCTGCCAAGGCGTCGACGGTGTCACTCTCGGGCTCGTTAGCTCCATTTTCGAGGCGTGAGATCGTAATGGGAGACACGCCGATCGCGCCCGCGAGTGAGCGGGCCGTCATCTTCCGCCGCTTACGTCCCAGAATAAGTCGTTGGGGATTGAACACGACACCATCAGTCCTTGCGCGACACCGTCACGTCATATTCGGCCGACGGCTCATCCTCATCGGTGAAAGGTTCGGTCGAATCCCATCCGCCCTTCTCAACAAGGAGGATCCGCTCGTGGAAACCGTCGAACTGATCCTCGTTGATCGCCATCGGGCAGGACAACTCTGCACGGACGTCGTCGCCGTCCGCGAACACGAAGAGCACCCACGTTGGGGCGGCCTCCTCGGCAATCTCCTTTTCCCTCACCTCGGGCCAAAGCTCAAACTGACCGAGTTCGATCGCCCGAGCGGAGCCAGCGCCCTTCCGGGAGACAGCAACCGGATCGAAAAGCGGATCCCCTGCCCGTTCGGCGTTCTGGAAGACAACTTTGATCCCGTATTCCGGATGGAAGATCGACTCGATGTTATCCCTGCGGCAGATTTCCCAACCTTGGGGAACGAACACACGACGTAGGTGTGCCGTCCCTTCAATCCAGGAAAGCAGGCCACCCGCACTCAGGGGGTGGAAAGCGGTCGAGCTACGGCGCCCACCGACCGCCGCCCGAACGACATCGAGAAGAAAATCGCGGCGCAGGCCCAACTGTGCCAAGCGCGGCACGACCTCATAGTCTTCAGCCAGCACCGCCACCACAGAGCTCCATGTTAAGTTTCAAGCCCTCATTTGAGCGAAGAAAACTTAACAAGTCAAGAGCGCCACTTTTAGGCTGCCCCTCACTTCCCCGCTGTCATCACCGTCATCTTCTTGCCGGCGCCGCCGGTCTGGAGGGTGTCGGGGGTGACCACCACCGTCGTCCCCGGCGCGACGACGGCGGCCATCGCCACGCGGATGTCCTCGGGGACGGTCAGGCGGGCGCGTTCGTCGGGGGTGACCTCGACCGGGGCGTTCAATGCCTCGCCCGGCATCGGCAGCTTCATCCATTTGTAATTGTCGCCCTCGATCGCGCCGAGCGTATAGGCGGTGGTGCCGGTCACCGCGCCCGCGATCTTGACCGGGGCGGAGCCGATCGGAACGCCGTTGCGCAGCACCAGCATCCGCTTGTCGGCGCTGCTGATCACGATCGACACCGGCCCGGTCGTCGAGCGCTCGGGCTGCCACAGCGAACCGCCGAACAGATCGCTCTCGGCCTTCGACGCGGTGTTGCTGAGCACCGCGGGGCTCGGCGCGAAGCGCGGCACGTCGGCGCCCGCCGTGACGATCACCGTCAGCCCGAGCTTGGTGACCCCGTAGAGCAGCTTGGCGAAGCCCATCGGCAGGCGGACGCAGCCGTGCGAGGCGGGATAGCCCGGCAGGTTGCCCGCATGCAGCGCGATCCCGTCCCAGGTCAGCCGCTGCATGTAGGGCATCGGCGCGTTGTTGTAGAGGTTCGACTTGTGGTCGACATTCTTCTGGAGGAGCGTGAACACGCCGGTCGGCGTCTCATGCCCCTTCTTGCCGGTCGACACGGTCGAGATGCCGATCGGCACGCCGTTGCGATAGGCATAGGCGCGCTGCTGCGCGATCGACACGACGATCACCACCGGCCCCTCGGGCGCGACCTGCGGCGCCCAGAGGAAGTCGCCCGGCTTCATCGCCGCCACCGTCTCCCCGACCGTCGCGCCCTGGAGCGAGGGCGCGCCCTGGAGCTGGGCGGCGGCGGCGGGCGCGGCGGGCGCGACCAGCACGGCAGCGGCGGCGGCGGCGAGGAGGAAGAAGGTCCGGGTCATGATCGCATCTCTACAACTACGGTTCGGGTCGTCCCCAGATTGTTGCAGCGCCGATCGGATCGCAAGAGCCTCGCGGCGGTCCCGTGCCGGAACAAAGGGATTGCATGCCCCCGAGAGCGTTATAGAGCAGAGGGGACAGGTCGAATCCGGCGGGAGGGATGTCGGTCGTGCTGCCCGGCAGGGATAGTGTCGAAGGGGGTCCGGCGATGGAGGAGACGGCAGGGCTTCGCCGCCGCTTCCTGATCATCGTGATCCTGTGCGGCCTGCTCTGGGGCGGGCTGATGCAGATTCCGGCCTCGCTGGGATGGGTGCCGCTGGGGCCCGAGCAGACGCGCAACAACCTGCTGTTCGTGGCGATGAGCGGCGCGACCCTGCTGGTTGCCTGGCGCCGGCCGTCGAGCTTCCTGCCGGTCGCGGTCGTCTATTTCGCGGGCGCCATCCTCTATGCGAGCGCCGCCCAGTTCCTGGTGGTCGAGGACCAGCTCCGCATGCTGCTGTTCTTCCCGCTGGTCGGGGCGATCTTCCTGATCATCGGCCGCGCGGCGGCGTGGATCGCCATCCTGGTGGCGATCGGCGTGTTCGCCGCCGCGTCGGCCGACGGCAGCATCCGGGTGTCGCCGCTGGCCGCCAGCACCTTCGTCATCACCCTCTGCATCATCGGGCTGTTCTTCCAGGCGTTCAGCCATCAGACGACGCGGGCGCTCACCATGATCTCCCGCCAGAACCTCGCGCTCGACGCCGCGGCGAAGCAGGACCATCTCACCCGCCTGCTGAACCTCCGCGCCTTCCGCGAGGCGATGCAGGCCCATGCCGGCGACCTGCGGCCGGACGGCGGCTTCAGCGTCGCCTTCGTCGACGTCGACCATTTCAAGGCGATCAACGATCGCTACGGCCACGCGATCGGCGACGCCGTGCTGGTCGCCCTCGCCCGCACGCTGGAGGCGGCGGTGCGCGCGCCCGGCGAGGTGGCTCGGATCGGCGGCGAGGAGTTCGCGATCCTGCTGCCCGGCGCCGACCTGGCCGAGGCCGCGCCGGCGGCGGAGCGGATGCGGGCCGCGGTGGCGGCGATGCAGGTCGACGCGGGCGGCGCCACCCTGTCGGTGACGGTGTCGATCGGGCTGGCGGCGTCGCGGTCCTCGTTCGACACGATCGACGCGCTGCTGCAGGCCGCCGACGCCGCGATGTACGAGGCGAAGCGCGGAGGGCGCAACCGGGTGGCGCTGGCCGGGGCGGGCTGAGGGAGGACATGGGGCATCATCCCGCTCCCCGCCGTCATTCCCGCGAAGGCGGGAATCCATGGACGACGGCCCGCAGGAGACGAAATGTGCCGTGACCGTGGATTCCCGCCTTCGCGGAAATGACGGAAGAAAATGGGGGAACGACGGAAAGAGGGGGCAAGCAGCCCCACCCCCTTCCCAAAGCCCATGGCCGGGACTATATAGCGCGTCCTACTTACATCGGCAGATGCCCGACGCGCAGAGCGCGGGTGCCGCCCTTGGCCCTCCGGGACACGGACCGTCCAGCGAATGGTCCGCGACGAATTGGAGAAGGTTTTCAAGGGTTTCCAGAACGCTGGCAGTGCGGTTCCGATCAGCCCGGACCCGCACTTTTCGTCGTGGGGGCTCCCCCGCGAATCGGGCTGCGGGCCGCTGCAAGGCGGAAAAAAGTTTTTGACGCGAGGGAAGATACGCATGGCCACCCAGGCAGTTCCGGCGACCGCCAAGAAGCGCATCCGCAAGGTCTTCGGGAACATCCACGAAGTCGTCCAGATGCCGAACCTGATCGAGGTTCAGCGCGAATCCTACGAGCAGTTCCTGCGGTCGCGCCCGGCCGACGGCTATGTCTCGGGCCTCGAAAAGACGCTCCGCTCGGTCTTCCCGATCCGCGACTTCGCCGGCACCGCCGAGCTCGACTTCGTCCAGTACGAGCTGGAGGACCCGAAGTACGACACCGACGAGTGCCGCCAGCGCGGCATGACCTATGCGGCGCCGATGCGCGTCACCCTGCGCCTGATCGTGTTCGAGGTCGATCCCGACACGGAGACCCGCTCGGTCCTCGATATCAAGGAGCAGGACGTCTACATGGGCGACATGCCGCTCATGACCGAGAACGGCACCTTCCTGATCAACGGCACCGAACGCGTCATCGTGTCGCAGATGCACCGCTCGCCGGGCGTGCTGTTCGACCATGACCGCGGCAAGACCCATGCCTCGGGCAAATATCTGTTCGCCGCGCGCGTCATCCCCTATCGCGGCTCGTGGCTCGACTTCGAGTTCGACGCCAAGGACATCGTCAACGTCCGCATCGACCGCAAGCGCAAGCTGCCGGTCACCTCGCTGCTGCGCGCGCTGGGCGACGCGGTGATCGAGGTCAATCCCGACAAGGGCAAGTTCGAGGCCGGCGACATCGTCGCCATCTCGGGCGTCAACCGCGCCTGCCGGGTCAAGGCGGTCGCGGGCAGGCTCGTCACCGTCGAGGACCCGACCGGCGCGATCATCCCGGGCGGCCTGATCCAGACCGCCGAGGGCGAGAAGATCGGCCATGTCGCGCGCATCCGCCTGCAGGGCATGTCGGGCGAGGACATCCTCAACTATTTCTACCGCACGCAGCGCTTCGTGCGCGGCGAGAACGGCTGGAAGGTCCCCTTCGTCGCCGAGAACTGGCGCGGCCAGAAGCCGGCGTTCGACGTCGTCAACGCCGACACCGGCGAGGTCGTCTTCCCGGCCGGCACCAAGATCAGCCCCCGCGCCGCCAACAAGGCCGGCAAGGACGGGCTCGAGACGCTGCTGATCCCGACCGACCAGATCTTCGGCCGCTATTCGGCCTATGACCTGATCGACGAGTCGACCGGCCGCATCTACATCGAGGCCGGCGACGAGGTGACGCCGGAGAATCTGGAAGCGCTCGACAAGGCCGGCTTCGACCATGTCGACCTGCTCGACATCGACCATGTCTCGACCGGCCCGTGGATCCGCAACACGCTGAAGGCCGACAAGGTCGAGGACCGCGACCATGCGCTGAGCGAGATCTATCGCGTCATGCGCCCCGGCGAGCCGCCGACGAAGGAGACCGCCGAGGCGCTGTTCGCCGGGCTGTTCTTCGACTCCGAGCGCTACGACCTGTCGGCCGTCGGCCGCGTCAAGCTCAACATGCGCCTCGAACTCGACGCCGAGGACACCGTCACCACCCTCCGCTCGGAGGACATATTGGCGGTGGTCAAGACGCTGGTCGACCTGAAGGACGGCAAGGGCGAGATCGACGACATCGACAATCTCGGCAACCGCCGCGTCCGTTCGGTCGGCGAGCTGCTGGAGAACCAGTATCGCGTCGGCCTGCTCCGCATGGAGCGCGCGGTGAAGGAGCGGATGTCGTCGGTCGACGTGTCGACGGCGATGCCGAACGACCTGATCAACGCCAAGCCGGCGGTGGCCGCGGTGCGCGAATTCTTCGGCTCGTCGCAGCTGTCGCAGTTCATGGACCAGACCAACCCGCTGTCGGAAGTCACCCACAAGCGCCGCGTCTCGGCGCTCGGGCCGGGCGGCCTCACCCGCGAGCGCGCGGGCTTCGAGGTCCGCGACGTCCATCCGACCCATTATGGCCGCATCTGCCCGATCGAGACGCCGGAAGGACCGAACATCGGCCTGATCAACTCGCTGGCGAGCTTCAGCCGGGTCAACAAGTACGGCTTCATCGAGACGCCGTACCGCAAGATCGTCGACGGCAAGGTGACCAACGAGGTCGTCTACCTGTCGGCGATGGAAGAGGCCAAGCACACCATCGCGCAGGCGAACGCCGAGCTCGATAGCGAGGGCCGCTTCGTCGAGGACCTGATCTCCGCCCGCGAGGCCGGCGAGTTCCTGATGGCGCCGCGCGACCATGTCACGCTGATGGACGTCAGCCCCAAGCAGCTCGTCTCGGTCGCCGCGTCGCTGATCCCGTTCCTGGAGAATGACGACGCGAACCGCGCGCTGATGGGGTCGAACATGCAGCGCCAGGCGGTGCCGCTGGTCCGCGCCGAGGCGCCGTTCGTCGGCACCGGCATGGAAGAGACGGTCGCCCGCGATTCGGGCGCCGCGATCGCCGCCAAGCGCTCGGGCATCGTCGACCAGGTCGACGCGACCCGCATCGTGGTCCGCGCCACCGGCGCGGTCGACGCCGGCAAGTCGGGCGTCGACATCTACACGCTGATGAAGTTCCAGCGCTCGAACCAGTCGACCTGCATCAACCAGCGCCCGCTGGTGAAGGTGGGCGACGTGGTCAACGCCGGCGACATCATCGCCGACGGCCCGTCGACCGAGTTCGGCGAGCTGGCGCTGGGCCGCAACGTCCTCGTCGCGTTCATGCCGTGGAACGGCTACAACTATGAGGACTCGATCCTGATCTCCGAGCGGATCGTGAAGGACGACGTCTTCACCTCGATCCACATCGACGAGTTCGAGGTGATGGCCCGCGACACCAAGCTCGGGCCGGAGGACATCACCCGCGACATCCCGAACGTCGGCGAGGAAGCGCTGCGCAACCTCGACGAGGCGGGCATCGTCTATATCGGCGCCGAGGTCGAGCCGGGCGACATCCTGTGCGGCAAGATCACGCCGAAGGGCGAGAGCCCGATGACGCCGGAGGAGAAGCTGCTCCGCGCCATCTTCGGCGAGAAGGCCTCCGACGTCCGCGACACCTCGCTGCGGCTGCCGCCGGGCGTGTCGGGCACCGTCGTCGACGTGCGCGTGTTCAACCGCCACGGCATCGACAAGGACGAGCGCGCGATGGCGATCGAGCGCGAGGAGATCGACCGCCTGACCAAGGACCGCGAGGACGAGCGCGCCATCCTGAACCGCGCCAACTACGCGCGGCTCAAGGAGATGCTGCTCGGCCAGATCGCGACCGCGGCGCCGAAGGGCATCAAGAAGGGCTCCGAGATCAACGAGGAGCTGCTCGCCGAGGTCGAGAAGCGCGAATGGTGGAAGTTCGCGGTGCAGGACGACGCCCGCCAGGCGGACCTGGAGGCGGTCAAGGCCCAGTATGACGACGCCGTCGGCCTGATCGTCAAGAAGTTCGAGGACCGGGTCGAGAAGCTGCAGCGCGGCGACGAGCTGCCCCCGGGCGTGCTCAAGATGGTCAAGGTGTTCGTCGCGGTGAAGCGCAAGCTGCAGCCGGGCGACAAGATGGCCGGCCGCCACGGCAACAAGGGCGTGATCAGCCGCATCCTGCCGCAGGAGGACATGCCGTTCCTGGAGGACGGCACCCCCGTCGACATCGTGCTCAACCCGCTCGGCGTGCCGAGCCGCATGAACGTCGGCCAGATCTTCGAGACGCACCTCGGCTGGGCCGCCCGCGGCCTGGGCAAGCAGGTGACGAGCGCCCTCGAAGCCTGGCGCGAGGCCAATCCCGACGCGCAGGCGGCGACCCCGCCGGCGGCGGTCGTCGACCGGCTGAAGGAGGTGTACGGCAAGGAATATCATGCCGACATCGAAGGCCGCTCGACCGACCAGATCGTCGAGATGGCGGGCCTGCTGAAGAACGGCGTGCCGATGGCGACGCCGGTGTTCGACGGCGCCCGCGAGGCCGACGTGGCCGAGATGCTGCGCCGCGCCGGGCTCGACGAGAGCGGCCAGGTGGAACTGTTCGACGGGCGCACCGGCGACCAGTTCGACCGCAAGGTGACGGTGGGCTACATCTACATGCTGAAGCTCCACCACCTCGTCGACGACAAGATCCACGCGCGCTCGATCGGCCCGTACAGCCTGGTCACCCAGCAGCCGCTGGGCGGCAAGGCGCAGTTCGGCGGCCAGCGCTTCGGCGAGATGGAGGTGTGGGCGCTCCAGGCCTATGGCGCCGCCTACACGCTGCAGGAGATGCTGACGGTGAAGTCGGACGACGTGGTCGGCCGCACCAAGGTCTACGAGGCGATCGTCAAGGGCGACGACACCTTCGAGGCCGGCATCCCCGAGAGCTTCAACGTGCTCGTCAAGGAAATGCGGTCGCTCGGCCTCAACGTCGAGCTGTCCTCGATCGAGGACCAGTCCGACGACGACGACGGCCTGGCCGAAGCAGCGGAGTGATCCGGGCAGGCGCCGGTTCCGGCCGGCGCCGCCCCCTCCCCCGCCCGAGAGATCGACCCTTCAGAGGGACTGAAAAATGAACGAACTGACCAATTTCGCCAATCCGGTCGCGAAGCCCGAGACCTTCGACCAGATCCAGATCGGCATCGCCAGCCCGGAGCGCATCCGCAGCTGGTCCTTCGGTGAGATCAAGAAGCCGGAGACGATCAACTACCGCACGTTCAAGCCCGAGCGCGACGGCCTGTTCTGCGCGCGCATCTTCGGTCCGATCAAGGATTACGAGTGCCTGTGCGGCAAGTACAAGCGCATGAAGTACAAGGGCATCGTCTGCGAGAAGTGCGGCGTCGAGGTCACCGTCTCGAAGGTCCGCCGCGAGCGGATGGGCCATATCGAGCTGGCCGCCCCGGTCGCGCACATCTGGTTCCTCAAGTCGCTGCCGTCGCGCATCGGCCTGCTGCTCGACATGCAGCTCAAGCAGCTCGAGCGGGTGCTCTACTTCGAGAGCTACATCGTCATCGAGCCGGGCCTGACCCCGCTGGAGAAGTATCAGCTCCTCAACGAGGACGAGCTGCTCGAGGCGCAGGACGAATATGGCGAGGACGCCTTCTCGGCCGGGATCGGCGCCGAGGCGGTCCGCCGCATGCTGGAGGAGCTCGACCTCGAAGGCGAGAAGGAGGACCTCCTCAAGGAGCTCGCCGAGACCAAGTCCGAGCTCAAGCCCAAGAAGATCATCAAGCGGCTCAAGGTCGTCGAGAGCTTCCTGGAGTCGGGCAACCGCCCCGAGTGGATGATCCTCGAGGTGATCCCGGTCATCCCGCCGGATCTCCGCCCGCTCGTGCCGCTCGACGGCGGCCGCTTCGCGACGTCGGACCTCAACGACCTCTATCGTCGCGTCATCAACCGCAACAACCGCCTCAAGCGGCTGATGGAGCTGCGCGCGCCGGACATCATCGTCCGCAACGAGAAGCGCATGCTGCAGGAGTCGGTCGACGCGCTGTTCGACAACGGCCGCCGCGGCCGGACGATCACGGGCGCCAACAAGCGCCCGCTGAAGTCGCTCAGCGACATGCTGAAGGGCAAGCAGGGCCGCTTCCGCCAGAACCTGCTCGGCAAGCGCGTCGACTATTCGGGCCGCTCGGTGATCGTCACCGGTCCGGAGCTGAAGCTGCACCAGTGCGGCCTGCCGAAGAAGATGGCGCTCGAGCTGTTCAAGCCGTTCATCTACGCCCGGCTCGACGCCAAGGGCCTGTCGATGACGCTCAAGCAGGCCAAGAAGTGGGTCGAGAAGGAGCGCAAGGAGGTCTGGGACATCCTCGACGAGGTGATCCGCGAGCATCCGGTGCTGCTCAACCGCGCGCCGACGCTCCACCGCCTCGGCATCCAGGCGTTCGAGCCGGTGCTGATCGAGGGCAAGGCGATCCAGCTCCACCCGCTGGTCTGCTCAGCCTTCAACGCCGACTTCGACGGTGACCAGATGGCGGTCCACGTGCCGCTGTCGCTGGAGGCGCAGCTCGAAGCGCGCGTCCTGATGATGTCGACCAACAACATCCTGTCGCCCGCGAACGGCAAGCCGATCATCGTCCCGTCGCAGGACATGGTGCTGGGCCTCTATTATCTGTCGATGCTGAAGGAAGGCGAGCCGGGCGAGGGATCGCTGATCGCGGACATGCAGGAGGTCCACCAGGCGCTGGCCGCCAAGGCGGTGACGCTGCACACCAAGATCATCAGCCGCGTTCCGCAGACCGACGAGGACGGCAACCAGTACATGAAGCGCGTCGAGACGACGCCGGGCCGCATGCTGCTCGGCGAGACGCTGCCGAAGAGCCACAAGGTTCCGTTCGAGACGGTCAACCGCCTGCTGACCAAGAAGGAGATCGGCGACGTCATCGACATCGTCTATCGCCACACCGGCCAGAAGGAGACGGTGCTGTTCGCCGACGCGATCATGGCGCTGGGCTTCCGCCACGCCTTCCAGGCCGGCATCTCGTTCGGCAAGGACGACATGATCATCCCCGAAGCCAAGGAGAAGGAGGTCGAGGAGACCCGTCTGCTGGTGAAGGACTTCGAGCAGCAGTATCAGGACGGCCTGATCACGCAGCAGGAGAAGTACAACAAGGTGATCGACGCCTGGTCGCGTTGCGGCGACCGCGTGGCGGCCGAGATGATGAAGGAGATCTCGGCGGTCAAGAAGGGCGCCGACGGCCGCGAGAAGCCGATCAACGCGATCTACATGATGGCGCACTCCGGTGCCCGCGGTAGCGCCGCGCAGATCAAGCAGCTCGCCGGCATGCGCGGCCTGATGGCCAAGCCGTCGGGCGAGATCATCGAGACGCCGATCATCTCGAACTTCAAGGAAGGCCTGACCGTCCTCGAGTACTTCAACTCGACCCACGGCGCCCGCAAGGGTCTCGCCGACACCGCGCTCAAGACGGCGAACTCGGGCTACCTGACCCGCCGTCTGGTCGACGTGTCGCAGGACTGCGTCGTCGTCGAGGTCGATTGCGGCACCGACCGCGCGCTCGACATGAAGGCGATCGTCCAGGGCGGCGCCACCATCGCGTCGCTCGGCGAGCGCATCCTGGGCCGCACCGCGGCCGAGGACATCGTCGATTCGAAGACCAACGAGGTCCTGATCGCCGAGGGCACGCTGCTCGACGAGGCGATGGTCGCGGCGGTCGAGGCGATCGGCATCCAGTCGGTCAAGATCCGCAGCCCGCTGGTCTGCGAATCGAAGGGCGGCGTCTGCGCGGCCTGCTACGGCCGTGACCTCGCCCGCGGCACGCCGGTGAACATCGGCGAAGCGGTCGGCGTCATCGCGGCGCAGTCGATCGGCGAGCCGGGCACCCAGCTGACGATGCGGACCTTCCACATCGGCGGCGCGGCGCAGCTCAACGAGCAGTCGAACCTCGAATCGGTCGCCGACGGCAGCATCGAGTATCGCGAGCTCCGCACGATCACCGATCCGCGCGGACGCCGCGTCTCGCTGAGCCGCAGCGGCGAGGTGGCGATCATCGACAGCGAGGGCCGCGAGCGCGCGACCCATCGCCTGCCCTATGGCGCGCACCTGCTGCTCGACGACGGCGCAGCCGTCGCCAAGGGCGATCGCATCGCCGAATGGGACCCCTTCACCATGCCGGTGATCACCGAGACCGGCGGCATCGTGAAGTATCAGGACCTGATCGACAACCAGACGCTCACCGAGCAGACCGACGAAGCCACCGGCATCAGCCAGAAGGTCGTCATCGAGTACCGCGCCACCAGCCGGAAGGAAGACCTCCGTCCGCGCCTGACGCTGCTCGACGACAGCTCGGGCGAGACCGCGCGCTACATGCTGGCGCCGGGCGCGATGCTCTCGGTCGAGGACGGCCAGGAGGTGAAGGCCGGCGAGGTGCTCGCCCGCGTCAGCCGCGAGTCGGCCAAGACCCGCGACATCACCGGCGGTCTGCCGCGCGTCGCCGAGCTGTTCGAGGCGCGCAAGCCCAAGGAAAACGCGATCATCGCGAAGGTTTCGGGCCGCGTCGAGTTCGGCAAGGACTACAAGGCCAAGCGCAAGATCATCATCCGCCCGGACGATGGTTCGGATGCGGTCGAATATCTGGTGCCGAAGTCGAAGGTCATCGACGTGCAGGAAGGCGACTATGTCAAGCGCGGCGACAACCTGATCGGCGGCTCGCCCGATCCGCACGACATCCTCGAGGTGCTCGGCATCGAGCCGCTCGCCGAATATCTCGTGTCGGAGATCCAGGAGGTCTATCGCCTCCAGGGCGTGAAGATCAACGACAAGCACATCGAGACGATCGTTCGTCAGATGCTGCAGAAGGTCGAGATCACCGACGGCGGCGACACCACCCTGCTCCCCGGCGAGCAGGTGGACCGCGAGGAGATGGACGAGATCAACGCCAAGGCGGATGCCGAGGGCCGTACGATCGCGCAGGGCAAGCCCGTGCTGCTCGGCATCACCAAGGCCTCGCTCCAGACGCGCTCGTTCATCTCGGCCGCGTCGTTCCAGGAGACGACCCGCGTCCTCACCGACGCGTCGGTGCAGGGCAAGGTCGACACGCTGAACGGCCTCAAGGAGAACGTCATCGTCGGCCGCCTGATCCCGGCGGGCACCGGCGCCGGCATGAGCCGCCTGCGCGTCACCGCCAGCAGCCGCGACGCCGCGCTCCGCGCCGCGCAGCGCAACTGGCAGGAGTCGCTGATCGCGCCGCAGACCGCCGCCGAGGAGCATGCCGCCGAGCTGCGCCAGCCGGTCCAGGCCGACACCGGCGACGATCCGCTCGGCGCGGTGGTCGGCGAATCGCACGGCACCGACGCCGATGCGGGCGATTACCTGACCGAGGAGTGATCCTCCCGGGCCGACGGCCGAATCGTCGAACGAGAAAGGCCCCGCCGGAGCGATCCGGCGGGGTTTTTCTTTGGGTGGGCGGTGCCTTTTCCCTGTCTCGCCGAAGCTTGGCGCAAAGCGGTTCATATTCTCTGGTCATCCCGGCGAAAGCCGGGATCTCACTTCTCTTCGTGCCCCCCTGAAGACGTGGAAAGGCAGGGAGATCCCGGCTTTCGCCGGGATGACGGGGAGAAAAGGCGGGAACGCCAAAGGGAGGACAGTAGAACGACACTGATCGACTGTCTTTACTGACTCTTTCGATTGATCGATCGCTATTCTCAAGAACAACGTTCCAATCGATTTTATTCCCGGGAAGCGTCATAAAAGTGTAACAACAAAATTCTTCCGAATTCCGCCGATTCTGTCATCATGATGCAACAAACAGCGATTTCGAATCGGAGGGATGCCATGAAGTTCAATTGCGTTCTCGTCGGTGCGGCCCTGGCCATCGCGGCTCCGGCTCTTGCCCAGCCGACCGAGGTCGCCGATCCCTATGGCGCGGGATCGATCTCGAAGGGTCATTACAGCACGATCGAGCGCAAGCTCGAGACGGCCTACCAGAAGGGCGACCGCTCGCCGGAAGTGCTGCTCAACCTCGCCGCGATCCGGCTGGGCGAGAAGCGCGGCGCCGAGGCGCGCGACCTGTACAAGGCGGTGCTCGATCAGCCCAATGTCGACATGGCGACGCTCAGCGGCAACGCGACCTCGCACGAGGTCGCCCAGCGCGGCATGGCCGGCGCCCTGGCGATGATCGACTGATCCCCCTCGCCGACGCTTTCAAGGGCCCGCAGGAGCGATCCTGCGGGCCTTTTTCGTGGCGGCGGTTAGACGCGGACGCCTCACCTGTCCGTCATTCCCGCGAAAGCGGGAATCCATGGACGGCGGCTCGCAAGAGACGGAATGTGCCGTGACCATGGATTCCCGCTTTCGCGGGAATGACGAAAGAGGGTGGCAGTAATCCCGGAAAGGGCCCGATCAGCCAGCGCCCGTCTCTCCGCCCCAGCGTGTGCCGTCATAGGCGGCGACGCCGGTGGCGGCGCGCTTGCTGCCGGTCAGGGCGCGTTCGGCGCCGAGCAGCAGCCGTTCGAGGTCGGCGCCATGCTGCAGGTCGATGGCATAGCCGATATTGGCGGTGATGATGATGTCCTCGCCCGCCACCGCATAGCTCTTGTCGAGCGTGGCGACGATCTGGTGCGCCAGTCCCTGCGCCTCGGCCGCGTCGGTCATGCCGGGCTGGATGACGACGAAATCGTCGCCGTTGAGATGGATGACGAGGTTGTCGCCCTTCACCACCCGGCGCAGGCGCTGCGAGACCGCCTTGAGCAGCGCGTCGCCTGCCATGTGGCCGTACATCTCGTTGACCGGTTCGAGCTGGTTGATGTCGAGGCAATGGACCGCGATCAGCTCCGATTCGTCGGCGCGGGCGATCAGCCGCTCGAACCGCTCGCGCAGGACGAGGCGGTTGGGCAGGCCGGTCAGATCATCCTGCCGCGCCAGCGTCTCCATCAGCCGGCGCATCGATATCTGCGCGGCGGTCTCATGATAGCGCTGGATCATCGACAGGACGCCGCCGGCCAGGAACAGCGTGGTGAGCAGCGCCGCCGCCCAATGCGCCTCCCCCGGCATCAGCAGCGCGACGAAGATCATCGGCACGGTCGCGATCACCACCGCCGGGACGCTGACCCACAGGCGCAGCGCCACCGTCGCCGCCACCCCGGCGCCATAGCCGTAGACCAGCGCGACCAGGGGCACGTGCAGGTCCGGGTCGATGATCCCATAGGCCCGCGCCGCGAAGGCGCCGAAGGCCGCCGCGAAGCCGACATAGGCGAGGCCGAAGCTGCGCTCGATCGAGCGGGCGACGTGGAGGCCGATCCCGGGCGCCAGCGCCTTGCGACGGAGCCCGAACAGGACGAACAGGCGGATCGCCGAGGCGATCAGCCCGAGGCCGTAGAACAGCAGCATCAGCGGGTCGTCGGTGCGCGCCGTCAGATAGGCGCCGGTGCCCGCGAAGCACAGCGTCATGATCATCGCCGGGAAGGTGTAACCGAACAGCGACTGGACGAGTTCGATATAGGTGCCTTCGGGCAAGCGCTCCCTGCCGGGCCGGACCACGCGACGGCGACCGCGGATGAGGGCACGCAAAAGCTTCAACCAGGGGCTCCTTCCAACCCGTGTCACGCGGCCGATCCCGATCCGACCCATAGCAGAAAACGGCCGGCAGGAGTACCAAGCATTACGAGACCATTTCCGGGCAATTGGTTTAAGAAAGGCTGAAGTCCGCGACGGACCGCGGACGGAGGCCCCCAGGCGGCGAAAGATATCGATCGGGGATCGTTTTACCGGACGCGCAAGCACGGCGGACGGCGCACCGTCCGCTCCGGTCGAAAGGCCACTTTTTCAGGAGAAGTGGCGCGAGTGACGGGGCTCGAACCCGCGACCTCCGGCGTGACAGGCCGGCGCTCTAACCAACTGAGCTACACCCGCGAACTGTGTCGGTGGAGGGGGCACCTAGTGGAGCCCCGCCCCCCTGTCAACATGGGTCGGCATCATTTTCTGAACTCGGGCGGCAAAGCCGCTTCCTCGTCCTGTTGCGTGTTGGTGAAGGTGCCGTCCGCGAACAGGAATCCGGCGATGTCGGGCCAGCCGGCCGCGTCGAGAATCGTCTTGAGGATGATCAGCAGCGGCACCGCGAGCAGCGCCCCCGCGGTCCCCCACACCCAGCTCCAGAAGCTCAGCGCGACGAGGATCAGCAGCGGGTTGATCGTCAGCCGCCGGCCGACCAGCATCGGCGTCAGCACATTGGCCTCGACCAGGTGGACCGCGACGAACAGCAGCGCCGGCACCAGCGCGTAGCCGAGGTCGGAGAAGGTCATCAGCCCGCCGACCGCGAGCAGGCCCGCCGCGACGATCGGGCCGAAATAGGGGATATAGTTGAGGATCGCGACGAGGCCGCCCCACATGATCGGACTGGGCATGCCGGCGAACCACAGCATCAGCGAGACGAGGATGCCCATGCCGATGTTCACCGCCGTGATCGTCGCCAGATAGGCCGAGGTGCGGTCGACCATGTCCTGGATCACCCGCGCGGTCGTCATCGCGCTGGAGAAGCTGCCCCGGCTGGTGATCGTGCGGCGACGCATCCGCGTCCAGCTCGACAGGAAGAAATAGACGACGAGCGTCGCGAAGACGAGCTGGACCAGCGCGTGCGGGGCCGAGCTGGCGACATAGTCGAACAGCGAGTTGGGCGACTGAACGGTCACCGTCCGCCCATGCGCCGTGTTGCGCAGCAGCGACCCCATCGTCTCGTCGACGAAGCGTTCGAACGCCGAATAGATGTCGATCAGCGGCGACAGGTTCTTGCGGATCAGGCGGATGCGCGACGGCAGCCGGGCGAACCATTCGGTCGCCGGGATGATCACCGAGGCGATCGCGGCGTTGGCGAGGCCCAGGAAGATGAGGACGCACAGCAGCGCCGCGAGCGGCGACGGCAGGCCGCGCCGCTCGAGCCATTCGAGCAGCGGCACCATCGCCACCGCGATCACCAGCGCGATCGTCACCGGCAGGAAGAATTCGGAGCCCGAGCGCAGTGCGAAGGGAATCGCCAGGATGATACCCGCGCCGGCGGTCAGCGCCAGCCAGGCGAGCAGGCGATCGCGGCGATAGGCCATCTCCGCCTGGCGGGCGGTCGATTCGCGCAGCGCGTCGACCACCGGCTGCGAGCTTGCCGCAACCGGCTGCCCCTGCCTGTCGCCGCCGTCGTCCTGCATCGATTCGCTCCGCTATTTCCCTCCCGATTCCGACTACCGTCCTCCTCGGCCGCTGTCGCCAGCGGATTGTTTTCGGGCCGCGAAGCGCTGCTTGCGGATTATTGCGATAGCACAACAGCTTCGTGGCAAAGATATGGCCGGTTGCGTTAGCAGTTGCACAAAAACACTATATGTTGGGGTTCCTCGGTCCATCTTGGCGACGAAACGACTCATCGTGCCTTTCTTGACTCCGTGAAGCCCCTGCCCCATTGCGCGGCGAAATCCGGTCGCCTGGGGCACGACGTACTTACCGCCTCCTGCCGACAAGACGTGAAAGAGCACCTCGCCCTCATGTTTGAGGTTCTGGGCGAGCGTGGGCTTTTGCGCATGATGTGGAGTACTGAATGACCGCCAAACTGGCTCAACACCCGCTCATGCTGGCTGCGATGTTCGTCGTTGCCGCCACGGGCGCGATGGGCTTAGCGGCCATTCCGGCGTCGACGCCGACGCTGGCTTATGAAGTTACACCCCAGTTGGTGGCCGACGACGTCGTCGCCGACGACGGGATCGACCAGGTCCTCTTCAAGGAGGCGGTCACCACCACCAACGTCGACAGGCAGCTCGAATGCATGGCCAAGGTCGTGCTGCACGAGGCGGCCAACCAGTCGCGCAGCGGCCAGCTCGCGGTCGCCCAGCTGATCATGAACCGCGTCGGCCAGGATCGCTTCGGCGAGACCGTGTGCGAGGTGGTCAACCAGCCCGGCCAGTTCTTCCGCACCGCGGCCTACAATCCGCGCCGCGACACCGATCGCTGGGCCACCGCGGTCGAGGTTTCGCGGCAGGCGATGGCCGGCAATGGCGACCAGGTCGTCCCCGGCGCCGTCTTCTACCATTCGGCGCACCAGTCGCCGAACCGCTTCTTCCGGACGCGCGAGCGCCTGACCATGGTCGGCGACCACGTCTTCTATCGTTAACCGACACCAGATCGGAGAGGGTGCGGAGGGCCCGGCGGAAACGCCGGGCCCTTTGCGTAAGAAGGTATCTTTCCCGTCATCCCGGCGAAAGCCGGGATCTCCCTGCCTTTCTACGCGCCAAGGGCCACGGGACGAAGAGAAGTGAGATCCCGGCTTTCGCCGGGATGACGGAAAGGCTTTAAGTAGCGCCATGTCCCGCTCGACCCGCGCCACCCAGTTCCTGACCCAGGCCAGGATCGCCCACGAGGTCCGCAGCTACGACTATGATCCCGGCGGCGAGCGGGTCGGGCTGCAGGCGGCCGAGGCGCTGGGCGAGGACCCGTGCCGGGTGCTCAAGACGCTGATGATCGAGATCGACGGCCGCCCCGCCTGCGCGGTGATCCCGTCCGACCGCGAGCTGTCGATGAAGAAGGCGGCGGCCGCGCTCGGCGCCAAGGCGGCGCAGATGATGAAGCCCGCCGACGCCGAGCGGATCACCGGCTATCATGTCGGCGGGATCAGCCCGTTCGGCCAGAAGAAGCGCGTGCCCATCGCGATCGAGCGGGCGGCGATGGCCGAGGCGCTGGTCTATATCAACGGCGGCCAGCGCGGGTTGCAGGTGCGGCTGGCACCCGACGATGCGGCGAAGGCGCTGGGGGCGGTGGTGGCGGAGCTGGTGGCTTAGGATGGGTCGGCATCCCAACCGTCATTCCCGCGAAAGCGGGAATGACGAGGGAGGGAGGCCGTACTTCCGGGGCTACTGCGTCCCGCCGGGGGCCTCATCGCCGAAGCGGGCGGCCTGGAGTTGCTTCCAGCGGGCGTGGAGCGCCTCGCGCGGGGCGGTGAGGCCGGTCGCGGCCATCATGTCCTTCCAGCCCGCCGCCAGCCCCGAGGCCTGCTGCTGCGCCTGGGTCACCGGCTTCTCGTCGACCCAGGCCGACAGCGTCCCGGCATTGGCGAACAGCAGGACCAGCGCCGCGACGATGATCGTCACCGCCGTCCAGGCGAGCGGATCGCCGCGCTCGACCGGCTCGCCGGGCAGGTCGACCGGGGAGGCCAGCTCATGATCCTTGATCTCGCGCGCCATCGGACCGGTCCCTCTAGAACTGATAGTAGATGAAGGGCGCGACCCCTTCATAGCGCATCGCGTCGATCAGGATGATCGCCGCCGCGACGAACAGGCCGAGCAGCGGCGCGGGCAGCAGCCGCAGGCGCAGCGCGATCCCCTGCGCGAGCAGCGGCGGGGTGAAGTGGAACGCCATGCCGAGCAGCATCAGTCCGGCGAGCAGCGGCGTCGTCAGCCCGTTGCTCCAGTCGCCGCCGGCGAGCCCGCCGAGGAAGGCGATCGCGCCCTCGAAGCTGTCGGCGCGGAAGAAGATCCAGCCGAGCGTCACGACATGGAAGGTGACGAGGATCGCGAGCGGCCGGGGCAAGCCGCGCAGCCCCGCCTTGCGCCACAGCGTCTCGATCACCTGGACGCCGCCATGGAGGCCGCCCCAGATCAGGAAGGTCCACTTGGCACCATGCCAGAAGCCGCCGAGCAGCATGGTGATCATGACGTTGCGGCACTGCATGGCGAGGCCGCCGCGATTGCCGCCCAGCCCGATATAGAGATAGTCGCGCAGCCAGCTCGACAGGCTGATGTGCCAGCGCCGCCAGAAATCCTGGAGCGAGGCGGCGCGATAGGGCTGGTTGAAGTTGCGCGGGAAGCGATAGCCGAACAGCGCGGCGATGCCGATCGCCATGTCGCTATAGGCCGAGAAGTCGCAATAGATCTGCACCGCATAGCCATAGGCGGCGAGCAGCAGGTCGAGGCTCGAATGGGCCGAGGGGTCGAAGAACACCGGATCGACGAGGTTGACCGACAGCTCCGACGCGACGACCGCCTTCTTGAACAGGCCCCAGACGATCAGCAGCAGCCCCATCGCCACCATCTCGCGGTTGAGCCGGGGCGTCTTCTCGAACTGCGGCAGCAAGTCGGCGCCGCGCACGATCGGGCCGGCGACGAGGTGCGGGAAGAAGGACATCAGCAGGGTGATGTCGAGCAGCGACGCCGACCGCAGCCGCCCGCGATAGACGTCGATCAGGTAGGACATGCCCTGGAAGGTGAAGAAGGACACGCCGACCGGCAGCACGATCTGCATCAGCGGCAGATCGCGCGCCATCCCCCAGCCGGCGAGCAGCGCGCCGAGCTGTTCGAGGAAGAAGTCGTAATATTTGAAGAAGCCGAGGATGCCGAGATTGGCGACCACGCCGACGGCGACGATCGCCTTCTGCGTCGCCCGCGACCGCGCCTCGTAGATCAGCCGCGCCGATCCCCAGTTGAGGAAGGCCGAGGCGATCAGCAGCGCGACGAAGCGCCAGTCCCACGCGCCGTAGAACACCCAGCTCGCGACGAGCAGCAGGATCTTGCGCCATTCGTTGCTCGCCGACACCGCCCAGACGAGGACGAAGGCGACGAGGAAGAACAGGCCGAAGTCGAGGGTGGGGAACAGCATCTAGCGAGCCATCCCCGCCCCCGCCGTCCATGGATTCCCGCTTTCGCGGGAATGACGGTTAAGGGAGGGGCCCTTCACCAGCGCCCCCCGGCATTGGCGGCGGCGTCGAGGTCGGCCTGGAGGCGGGTGGCGATCTCCTGGCCGCCGGCGGTGTTGAAATGGACATAGTCGGGCCGCATCCGGGTCGGTTGCAGCTTGACCCAGCTCACCGCCGTGCAGCGGCCGCCCATCCGCGCCTCCCAGTCCCAGAAGCCGAGGCGGAGCTGGCGCGCGACCTTGCGCTGGACCTCGCGCACCACCTTCAGCCCCGGCGGCGGGAAGAGCGGGCGGGCGGTGATCGCCCAGCCGATGCGCGGCTGGCTCGCCACCACGGCGGCGGGCGCGGGCAGCAGCGGCGCGGTCGGTTTCGCCACCGCGGCCTGCTCGCCGAGCGCGTCGAGGACGTCGTCGATGCCGTCGGGCGCGCGGGGCTGTTCGGGCGGCTCGGCGGCGAGCGGCGGCAGCGTCACCGGCTCGATGCACGGCGCCGGCGTCACCGTCGGCGCGTTGTTGAGCAGCTCGCTGCGACGGCTGAGCGCGTCGGGCGCGCCGAGCAGCAGGATCGGCACCCGGCCGGCGAGGCGGCGGATGCGGCCGATCTGGCTGCGCAGCGCGATCTCATATTCCTGCGGGTTGACGCGCGGCGCGAAGCCCTCGTTAGTGCCGAAGGCGATGACGATCAGGTCGGGATCGTAGCTGCGCAGCTCCTCCGCGACGACGGCGTCGTCGTTGCGGCTGAAATGGATGAACTGCGACCCGACCACGCCGACGTTGGAGAGGGCGACCCCGCCCGCGTCGCGGAAGGTGGCCCAGCTGGTGATCGTCACCGGCCCGCCCTCGGTCACCACCGACACGGCCGGCTGCAGCCGGTCGAAGCGCATCTCCTTGCATTCGGGGCGGGTGATCAGCGAGCCGAGCTCCATCCGCTCGACCTCCCCGCCGACGCTGATCGCGAGGGTGCCGGCGCCCGGCTCGGCGATCGCGCAGATCACGAAGCGGTTGAAGGTCTCGAGCGCCGAGGCGGTGAGCCCGATCCGCGCGCCCTCGGCGGTCGAGGTGATGCTGAACCCCGACAGGCCGCGCGCGCCGCGCGGGCTCTGCGAGCCGGGGCCGAAGATCGAGGAGACGATCCAGCCCGCCGACATGTCGACGCTGACGCCGCGCGGATTATAGCCCTGGAAAGGCTTGCCCGGCGGCATCACCCCGCGCCCGCCGCTGCCGTAGCGGGCCTGGAGCATGTCGCGCCAGGCGCCGGTGATCGCGTCGCCGGCGGTGTGGCTGTCGCCGATCTGGAGGATGTGGACCGGCTTGCCGCCGCCGCCGCGCGCCGCCGCCAGCTTGTCGAAATAGGGCTTGAGCACCGCATAGTTGCACAGGCCGCCCGCGCAATCGGCGGTGACGGCGGGCGCCGCGGCGGCCGCGGCGGCCAGGGCGAACAGGCCGATCATCGGCGATCGGCGTCGGGGCGGGTCGCCTCGTCGCGCATCTCGGGGGGCAGCAGATCGGCCGGCGCGCCCTTGGCGGGCGCCATCGCCGGTTCGGGCGGCGGCGCCTTGGCGGCCTTGGGCGGCTCGGGCAGATCGGCCAGCGGGTCCTCCATCCGGGGAGCCTTCGGCGCGGGCGCGGGCTTGACCGGCGGCGGGACGACCAGCGGCGTGGGCAGCGGCGCGGGCGCCACGGCCGGCGGCGGCGGCGCGCCGTCGCCCGCCTGGCCGCGCGCCTGATCGACATAGGAACGGATGCGCCCGGCCAGCCCGCGGGTGATGCGGACATAGCCGTTCATCGACATGTGGATGCCGTCATTGGCGCGCATCAGCTGCGGCTTGCCGGTCGCCGGATCGGGCAGATAGGCGGCGTAGCGGCCATCGGCATCGACCGAATAGGGGGCGGTCTCGATGAAGGCGACGCCGAGCCGGCCCATCAGGTCGCGATAGAAGGCGTTCATGCGGACGACGTCGGCGTCATAGGCCGCCTCGCGCATCTTCGGCAGGCCGACCCAGTAGACGATCGCCCCCTGCGAGCGGAGCATGGCGACGTAGGAGGTGACCCGGCGCGCGATCGCCGCCTTCCAGTTGGGGGTGAGCAGCGCATAGACATGGCCGCCGTCGGCGACGCCCATCATGTCGTTGGCACCGAACGAGATCACCGCGACGTCGACCGGCGCGTCGGCGAGACGGGCGCGGTCATGCTGTTCGAGGTTGAGCGTCTTGTAGCGGGTGAAGCCGGTCGCCTGCTGGCTGTACTTGATCACCTGGTAGCCCGCCTTGCGGCTGAGCTGGTTGTAGAGCGCGGACCAGATGCCGTCGCCGAAGCTGTCGCCGAACACGCCGACGCGGACCGGACGGCCGGCCGCGATCGCGTTGACGATGCCGGGCTGGATCGGCCGGTTCTCGGCGACCACCGGCGGCTGCGGAAGCTGGCCGGGCGCCACGGGCGCGGGCTTCCCGTCCGGCGCGGTCGCGGGCGCGACGCCGGGGACGGCGCCTTCCGGCCCGGCGACCGCCAGTTCGGACGGCGCCGCGACGGGCACCTCGACCTGCTGCCGGACGCCGAAGGCGTAGCCGATCGCGGCGCCGGCCGCGACGCCCAGGAACAATACCGCCGTCCGATCGAACAGAAACAGCGCCGACTTCATCGACCCACCCGCACACACTCCCGAAACGAACCGACGCGGCTGGAGGAACTCAGCGGAACGCGATCGCCGTCCCCGTCCTTAATATGGCGCGCGCGCGCCTGTCGAGCCGCTTCGGGCGGCTCGGCGCGGCAGGGTCACGGCTGGGCAGGTTGGCGAGCGCGGATCGCCTTCCCTTCTTCGTCATGCTGAACTTGTTTCAGCATCCACCGGCGAGCGGGGATGAGCCCGGCGATCGGGAGAGACCGTGCCGCAAGAGCCTCATGGCCAAGGCATGTGGCCTGGTGGATGCTGAAACAAGTTCAGCATGACGGTGGTGGGGGTGGTTCGGGGCGTCAGGCGTTCGCCGGCTGGGTTCCGAACAGGTTGCGGCGGCGTTCCTCCTCGCTCGGTTCGGGGAGGTCGCGGAAGCGGTCGGGGATGGCGTAGGCACGGATCGTCGCCGGCCGCGCGGCGATCGCGTCGAACCAGCGCCTGAGGTTGGGGAAGGCATCCAGGTCCTGGCCCTGGCGCTCGTACGGCACGATCCAGGGATAGCTGGCCATGTCGGCGATCGAATAATCGTCGCCCGCCACATAGGCGCGATCGGCGAGCCGCTTGTCGAGCACGCCGTAGAGCCGGGCGGTCTCCTTGACGTAGCGGTCGATCGCATAGGGTATCTTCTCGGGCGCGTAGACGTTGAAATGATGGTTCTGCCCGGCCATCGGCCCGAGCCCGCCCATCTGCCAGAACAGCCATTGCAGCACCTCGGCCCGGCCGCGCAGGTCGGCGGGGAGGAAGCGGCCGGTCTTCTCGGCAAGATAGAGCAAGATCGCGCCCGATTCGAACAGCGACACCGGCGCGCCGCCGCCCGCCGGATCGCTGTCGACGATCGCGGGGATGCGGTTGTTCGGGGCGATCCTGAGGAAGTCGGGGGCGAACTGGTCGCCCTTGCCGATGTTGACCGGGTGGATGCGGTAATCGAGCCCGGCTTCCTCGAGGAACAGCGTGACCTTGTGGCCGTTGGGCGTGCCCCAATAATAGACGTCGATCATCGCAAGCTCCTCATGGCGTCGAGGATGTTACAGATCGGTACGTCAGAGGCGGGAGTCAAGCCCGTTCTTCTTCCGTCATTCCCGCGAAAGCGGGAATCCATGGACGGCGGCCCGCAAGAGAACGGATGCCCCGCAACCGTGGATTCCCGCTTTCGCGGGAATGACGGAAGGGGGCATCGCGGATCGAGGTCAAACTCCTCTCCCCAAGGGGAGAGGGAAGTTATGCCTTCGCCCGCGCCTCGGTGACCTGTTCGAGGATGGTCAGCGGCAGCGCGCCTTCGAGCAGCACCTCGTGGAACTGGCGCAGGTCGAACGCCGCGCCCTTGATCGCCTTCGCCTTCTCGCGCGCCTTGACCCAGCTCATATGGCCGACCTTGTAGCTGCACGCCTGGCCCGGCCAGATGCAGTAGCGGTCGACCTCGCGCTGGGTGCGGGGGCGGGCGAAGCCGGTCGCCTCGACCATGTAGTCGGTCGCCTGCTCGCGGCTCCAGCGCTTGAAGTGGATGCCGGTGTCGGTGACCAGCCGGACCGCGCGGAACAGAAAGCTCTGCAGGAAGCCCGCGCGGCCGATCGGGTCCTTTTCATAGACGCCCATCTCGTCGGCGAGCTGCTCGGCATAGAGCGCCCAGCCCTCGACATAGGCGCCGAACGGCGCGACCTTGCGCAGCATCGGCAGGTCCTTCGCCTCCTGGGCGAGGCTGATCTGGAGGTGATGGCCCGGCGTGCCCTCATGATAGGTCAGGCTGGGCAGGCCGTAGCGCGGCCAGTCGGCGGTATCCTTGAGGTTGATATAGTAGATCGCCCCGCGCGAACCGTCGAGCGCGGCCGAGTTGTAATAGCCGTTGGGCGCGCCGTCCTGGATGAAGGGCGGCACCCGCTTCACCTCGAGCGGCGCCTTGGGCAGGGTCGCGAACGCCTCGGGCAGCTTCACCTCCATCGCCTTCACCAGCCCGTTGATATAGTCGATCAGCTCGGCCCGGCCCGCGTCGGTGTTGGCGAAGAGCTGCTTCGGATCGTTGTTGAGCGCGGTCAGCCGCTCACCGACGGTCCCCTTGGTCATGCCCTCCTTCTTCAGGATCGCATCGATCTGGCCGCTGATCTCGGCGACCTGCTCGCGGCCCATCTGGTGGACCTCCTCGGGCGAGAGCGTCGTCGTCGTCGCGTTCATCAGCGCGTCGGCATAATATTCGTCGCCCTTGGGCAGGCGCCAGCAACCCGCGTCATGGCTGGCCGCCTTGCGCAGGCCGGTGACGAGCGCGATCTGCCGGTCGAGCGCGGGGAATATTTCGGCGGCGACGATCGTCTCGGCCCGGGCGCCCCAGTCGCCGGCGATCTTCTTCTCGGCCGTCCGGCGGACGAGCGAGTCGACGAGGACGGTCTTCGCCGCCGGCTGGTCGCGCAGCGCCCGGAGCTGCCCGAGCGCGAGATCGAGGCAGAAATCGGGGGCGAAGGCGCCGTAGCGGACGTCGTCCTGCTGGAAGCGGGTGCTTTCGTCGAGGACGCGGGCGAATTCGTGCAGGCGCGCGACATAGGCGTCGGCGTCGTCCTTCGTCTCGATCACATGCTGCGAATCGAGGAAGTCCGGGACCGAGGCATAGGGGCCGCTGAGCTGGCTGATCGCATAGGGGACATAATATTCGCTGCTGCTGCCATAGGGATATTTGGAGCCGCCCCTGGTGGTCTGCTCGACCATATAGACGACGACGTCGTAGTTGAGCTGCGCGGCGGGCGACAGCGCGGCGCGGTCGAGCTTGCGCAGCGCGGCGAGCGACGCCTTGTCCTCGGCGAGGGTCCTGGCCTGGTCGGCCTTGGTGTAGCCGTCGAGCTTGCTCTTCTGTCCGGCGCGGGCGCCCTTGTCGAGGCCGAGGCTGGTCGCGGTCTCGGGGCTGTCGTCGAGCTGCTTCTCGAACATCCTCTCGACCATCGCGGCGAGCTGCTTGTCGGCCGCGGTGCCGGTCGCCGCGGCCTCGGCCAGGCGCGGCATCATGCCGGCGAGAAGGGCGAGACCGGTCGAGCCGATGAATTGACGTCTATCCATGAAATGCTTCTCCCTGAGCGGGTTATGGCGCGGGAGACTATCGGCGGAATCGCCGGAGGCAAGAGTGTATTACCGTATAAAGACAGTTACCGTCACCCCGGCGGAGGCCGGGGTCTCGGGAGAGGGGAGATGAGGTCGAGGCAGGAGCCTCCCGAGACCCCGGCCTCCGCCGGGGTGACGGGTGGGGGGAAGCGGGATGACGATGAGGGTGAAGCAGGAAACGGAGCCCGCAGGGCTCCGCAAGCGCGAACGCGCGCCCGAGCTACTGCGAGGATAGCCAAGGTCGCGGATGCGACCGCCGGCGCCTGAGGCCACTCGAATAGAGTGGGGAGCTTCTGTTGCCCGGTGCTCCCCGAACCGCTGGATTCCGCTTCTGTTGCCCGGTGCGGACCGAACCGCGCTTAAGCCTTGTAACGTCGTCCGTTAGGACTCAGTTACGCGGCAATCGCGAGCGCCTCGTTATCGTTGGCACTTGTAGGTTCGAACGGTTTAACGGCGCATTCAGGCCGGGCAAAAACATCGTCTTTGAATACACGTCGATCCTGGTTCGGCCCCGTCACGAGCCCCGGAAATCCGGGATTTGTGGTGGAGCCGCCGGGTACTGCCCCCGGGTCCGCTGCATCTATTCCACGACATCATTTATCGCCATAGCCGGGCGAACCCGGCACCCCCGATATAGGAGGGTGCGCAGCGGATTTGAAGGCCCCTATTGGCGATCAGCCCTTCTTCTTGAGCTCGGCCAGGATCTCGCGGAGCAGGACGACGTCCTCGGCGGGCTCGGCCGGCTTGGCTTCCTCGGCCTTGTTGAACCGCTGCACCGCGCGGACGACGAGGAACACCACGAAGGCGATCAGCAGGAAGTTGACGGCGACGGTGATGAACTGGCCGAAGCCGATCAGCGGGACGCCGGCATTCTTCAGGTCGGCATAGCTGGTGACCGAGCCGGTGAAGTTGGCGGGGATTTCCCCAAGACGGATGAAGTGGCTCGAAAAGTCGAGCCCGCCGGTGAAGTAGCCGATCAGCGGCATGATCAGATCGTCGGTCAGCGACGAGACGATCTTGCCGAAGGCCGCGCCGATGATCACCGCGACGGCGAGATCGACGACATTGCCCTTGTTGATGAAGGCCTTGAAATCCTGCAACATATGTTCTGTTCCCCATTTGCTTGGCCGTGGCGCGATCATCACGCCCATGCCATAAAGGTCAAGCAGGCCATTGAAGTTCGTTACGCCGCGCTTACCTGCCGGCTAATACTGTCGATATCAGGGAAAGATCCGCATATGACCATCGACCGCCGTTTTTCCGCCGCCCTGCTCGCCCCCGTCGCCGCGATCGCGGTGAGCGGCTGCGGCATCAACAGCGTGCCGACCGCGCAGGAGGAGGCGAAGGCGAAATGGGCCGACGTCCAGGCGCAATATCAGCGCCGCGCGGACCTGATCCCCAACCTGGTCAACACGGTGAAGGGCTATGCCGCCCAGGAGAAGACCGTGCTGACCGACGTCACCAACGCCCGCGCCCGCGCGACCGGCATCCAGCTTTCGGGCGCCGACCTGCAGGACCCGGCCAAGGTCAAGGCCTTCGCCGACGCGCAGGCGCAGCTCAGCGGATCGCTGGGCCGGCTGCTGGCGGTGTCGGAGAATTATCCCGAGCTCAAGTCGAGCGACCAGTTCCTGGCGCTGCAGAGCCAGATCGAGGGCACCGAGAACCGGATCGCCGTCGCCCGCCGCGACTATAACGAGTCGGTGCGCGCCTATAACACGCTGATCCGCACCTTCCCGACCGCGATCGGCGCCAAGGTCTTCCACGGCGCCCAGCCGATGCAGCCGTTCGAGGCGAGCGCCGGTTCGGACAAGGCGCCGACGGTGCAGTTCTGAGGGTAGCGTGCCGGCAAGCGCAATTTCCCCTCCCTTCCAAGGGAGGGGTGCAGGGGTGGGTCGCGAGCGTAGCGAGCGTCCCCGGTCGTCGCGCCATGCTGCGCCGGAGGCATCGAGCCTCCGGCTCCGCCACCCACCCCTAGCCCCTCCCTTGAAAGGGAGGGGGACTTTTTTTTTCGCCCTCCTCCTCGCCCTGTTCTTCCTCGCCGTCCCCGCCTTCGCGCAGACATTCCCGCCGCTGACCGGGCGCGTGGTCGACGCCGCCAAGCTGCTCTCGCCCGAGCAGCAGGCGGCGCTGACCGCGAAGCTCGAGCAGCTCGACAAGCAGAGCGGGCGGCAGATGGTGGTGGCGACGGTGCCCAGCCTCGAGGATCAGCCGATCGAGGATTATGGCTACAAGCTCGGCCGCGCCTGGGGGATCGGCGACAAGAAGGCCAATGACGGGCTGCTGCTGCTCATCGCCCCCAATGAGCGCAAGGTGCGGATCGAGGTCGGCTACGGGCTGGAGGGAATCGTCACCGACGCGCTGTCGAGCGTGATCATCCAGCGCCAGATCCTGCCGCATTTCCGCGACGGCGACATGGCGGGCGGCATCGCCGCCGGCGCCGACGCGCTGATCCAGCTGCTCCAGCTTCCCCCGGACCAGGCCCAGGCGCGCGCGCAGAAGATCGTCGCCGACGACCGCAAGCAGAACGAAGGCGGCGTGCCCGTCGCGCTGATCTTCTGGATCGTCGTGCTGCTGTTCATCGTCGGGTCGAGCATCGCCAGCCGCTTCGGCGGCGGCCGGCGCTATCGCGGCGGCAGCGGGCCGATCGTGCTGTGGGGCCCCGGCTGGGGCGGCGGCGACGACGATCATTGGGGCGGCGGTTCCGGCGGCGGCTGGGGCGGTGGTGGCGGCGGCTTCTCGGGCGGCGGCGGGTCGTTCGGCGGCGGCGGATCCTCGGGGAGCTGGTGATGGCCCAGAAGGTGCGTATCGGCGAGGCCGACATCCAGCGCGTGACCGACGCCGTCACCGCGGCCGAGGCGCGCTCCGACGCCGAGATCGCGACGATCGTCTCGGAACGGTCGGACAATTACAACGACGTGCCGCTGATCTGGGCGGCGCTGGTCGCGCTGCTCGCGCTCGCCGTCTACGCGGCCTTTCCGGGATTCTACATCGGCCTGCTCGACCGCGTCACCGGCGGCTGGCACGTCTGGACGATGCGCGAGTGGATGACCGTGCTGGTGTTCGCGACGACGATCAAATTCCTCGGCACCCGCTACATCGTCGGCTGGTGGCCGCTGCGCATGGCGTTCACGCCGGGCCGGACCAAGACCCGGCGGGTGCGCGCCCGCGCGGTCGCGCTGTTCAAGGCGTCGACCGAGCAGCGCACGCTGAGCCGCACCGGGGTGCTGCTCTACCTGTCGCTGGCCGAGCATCGCGCCGAGATCGTCGCCGACGAGGCGATCGTCGCGAAGGTCTCGCCCGACGCCTGGGGCGCGGCGATGGCGCTGCTGATCGACGGCTGCAAGGCGGACCGCCCGGCCGACGGCATGGTCGCGGCGGTGGGCGCGATCGGCGACGTGCTGGCCGAACATTTCCCCCGCACCGGCACCGACCCCGACGAGATCCCCAACCGGATGATCTATCTGTGACCGCCGACCCGGTCGAGATCATGTGGCAGGGCCGCTTCATCACGGCCAAGCGCGAAGGCAAATGGGAATATGTCGGCCGGGCGCGCAACATCCGCGCGGCGGTGATCCTGGCGATCGATGACGGCCATGTCCTGCTGGTCGAGCAATATCGCGTGCCGCTGAAGCGCGCCTGCATCGAACTTCCCGCCGGGCTGATCGGCGACGAGACCGAGGGCGAGCCGGTCGAGACCGCCGCCGCCCGCGAGCTGGAGGAGGAGACCGGCTATCGCGCCGCGCGGATCGACGAGATCGGCGAATTCTCCTCCTCGCCCGGCATGGTGTCGGAGACCTTCACGCTGGTCCGCGCGACCGGGCTCGAGCGGGTGCATGACGGCGGCGGGGTCGAGGGCGAGGACATCGTCGTCCACCGCGTGCCCCTCGACGGCGTCGAAGCGTTCGTCGCGGAGCAACGGGCGCTGGGCAAGATGATCGACGTGCGGGTGCTGCTGCTGCTCGCCGGCGGGATAATGGCGGACTGACCACCGTTTTTGGGGCCGTCCGAGCCTCCCCCAACCGTCATTCCCGCGAAAGCGGGAATCCATGTGGCCGCTTGGTCGAGCCTCTGTTGCTTCGGAAATCGCTGCCCGGTGGATTCCCGCCTTCGCGGGAATGACGAAGAGGGGCGGGAATGACGAAGAGAAGCGGGCTCGGAAAAGCCTCAGAGGTTGATCGGGCCGACCATGAAATTGTCGGCATAGGCCTGGAGCTTGAGCGTCCGCTCCGGCCCCGCGACGACATGGGCGGTGAGGCCCTCGCGATCGGCATAGGCCTTGGCCGCCTCCAGCGACGGGAAGGACAGGCGGACCTGGCCGCGCGTGTCGCCCGAACCGGCCCAGCCGGTCAGCGGATCGGGGCGCTTCGCCTCGGTCGGCTCATATTCGAGCACCCAGCTGTTGGTGCGCGCGCGGCCCGACTGCATCGCGTTCTTGATCCGCTGATAGATACGTGCGTGCGCCATGTGACCGTTTCCGAAGAGAGTCCGTGTTGACCGCGCCATGCCGCAGCGCGGCGGGCCCCGTCAAGGACGCTGCGCCGCTTTCTTGGTCCGCAGGGTCGGATCGGCGGCGGCGGGGTCGTCGGGCCAGGGATGGCGGGGATAGCGGCCGCGCATCTCCTTGGCGACCGCGGTCCAGCTTCCCGCCCAGAAGCCGGGCAGGTCCTTGGTCGTCTGGATCGGCCGGCCGGCCGGCGAGGTCAGCCGCAGGGTGAGCGGTACCCGCCCGCCCGCCACCATCGGATGCGCCGACAGGCCGAACAGCGCCTGCGGCCGCACCTCGACCGCCGGGCCGCCCTCGGCCGCATAGTCGATCGCGTGGCGGCTGCCGGCCGGCGACTGGAGATGCTCGGGCGCGAGCCGGTCGAGCGCCTGGCGCCCGTCCCAGCCGAGCAGGCCGTGGAGCGCGTTCGACAGCTCGGCCGCCGATATGTCCGACAGGCGGCGCTTGCCCTCGACCAGCGGCGCGAACCAGTCGTCGAGGGTGAGCATCAGCGTCGCATCGGACAGGTCGGGCAGTTCGCCGCCCTGTTCGGCCGCGAAGGCGGCGCGGGCGCGGAGCGCCGCCGCGCCCTCGGACCAGTCGATCAGGTCGAGCCCGCGGGTGCGGACCGCGTCGATCAGCGCGGCGCCGATCATCGCCGGCGAGGCGGTCTCGTCGCGCCCGGCGGCGAGCAGGATCGCGCCGAGCCGACGCTCGCGCCGAGCCTCGACCGCGCCGGTCGCGGGATCGAAGCGGGCGGTGCGGCGGACCTCGATATGATCGGCGAACAGCCGCTCGACCTCGTCGGGGTCGATCGGCGCCGCCGACAGGATGCGCGCGCCCGAGGCCGCGCCCTGGATCTCGGCGACGGCGAGCCATTCGTTGCGCGCCAGCGGCGAGGCGGGATCGAGCCGGAAGCCGCGCCCGCCGCGCGAGATCCAGTCCTCGCCCGAGGCCGAGCGCCGCCGCGCGACCCGGTCGGGATAGGCGAGCGCGACGCAATCGGCGATCATCGCGTCGTCGCGGCCGCCCTTCCCCGCCAGCCGCGCCCAGCGCCCGGCGAGCTGGCGCGCGCCCTCGGCCCGCTTGCCGCGCTCGCCGCGCCAGCGCCGCAGCCTGAGCTCCAGATCGGCATCCGAGCCGCCGAGCCCGCGTTCCGAAAGCAGCACCGCGACCTCGGCCGCGGTCTCGGCGAAGCCGCCCTCGGCGGCGCGGATCAGCATATGGCCGAGGCGCGGCGGCAGCGGCAGCGCGGCGATCGCCCGGCCATGCGCGGTCGGGCGGCCGTCCTCGTCGATCGCCTCCAGCCGCGCCAGCCGCTGGCGCGCCTCGCCGATCGCGGCCTCGGGCGGGGGATCGAGCCAGCGCAGCGTGCCCGGATCGGCGACGCCCCACAGCGCGCAGTCGAGCGTCAGCGCCGACAGGTCGGTCTCCAATATCTCGGGCGGGTCATATTTGGGCAGGCCGGCGGTCGCCGCCGCCTCCCACAGGCGATAGACCACGCCCGGCTGCTGGCGCCCGGCGCGGCCGGCGCGCTGGGTGGCCGCCGCCTGGCTGGCCCGTTCGGTGACGAGCCGGGTCATCCCCGCCGCGCGGTCGTAGCGCGGCCGGCGGGCGAGCCCCGAATCGACGACGATGCGCAGCCCGTCGATGGTGATGCTGGTCTCCGCGATCGACGTGGCGAGCACCAGCTTGCGCTTGCCCGGCGGCGCGGGCGCGATCGCCGCGCGCTGCTCGGCGGGTTCGAGCGAGCCGTGCAGCCGGTGGAGGACGACGTCGCCGGGCAACCCCGCTTCGAGCCGCTCGGCGGTGCGCTCGATCTCCGCCACGCCGGGGAGGAAGGCGAGCAGGCTGCCGCCCTCCTCCGCCAGCGCGCGGCGGATCGTCGCTGCCATGTCGTCCTCGATCCGCTTCTCGGCCGATCGCGGGGCATGGCGAATCTCGATCGGGTGGCTGCGCCCCTCGCTTTCGACCAGCGGCGCGGCGCCCATGAGAGCTGCGAAGCGCCCGCCGTCGAGCGTCGCCGACATCGCGACGAGGCGCAGGTCGGGCCGCAGCGCCGCCTGCGCGTCGAGCGCGAGGGCGAGGCCGAAATCGCTGTCGAGGCTGCGCTCATGGACCTCGTCGAACAGCACCGCCGAGACGCCGGGCAGGTCGGGATCGGCCTGGATGCGGTTGACGAAGATGCCCTCGGTGACGACGAGGATGCGGGTGGCGGCCGACTGCCTGGCGTCGAGCCGGGTGGCATAGCCGATCGTCCGGCCGACCGGCTCGCCGGCCAGCTCGGCCATCCGCTCGGCCGCGGCGCGGGCGGCGAGGCGGCGGGGGGAGAGCAACAGGATTTGTCCCTCGCACCACTCTTGCCCGAGCAGCGCCGGCGCCACCGCCGTCGTCTTGCCCGCGCCCGGCGGGGCGACGAGCACGGCGTTCGGCCCGTCGCGAAGCGCGGCGATCAGGTCGGGCAGGACGGCGTCGATCGGCAGCATGGGGAGGGGTTTGAGCCTATAAGCCCCTCCCTTTCAAGGGAGGGGCGTAGGGGTGGGTAACGGAGCCGAGGGGCTCGACGCCCCTTGGCGGAGTTCTACGCGACGATCGGCGCAAGCTCGCTACGCTCGCACCCACCCCCGGCCCCTCCCTTGAAAGGGAGGGGGGAAGGCGGTCAATAGGCCCGGGACACCGCGAACTGGGCGGCTTCGATCAGGGCGGACCTGGCCTGGCCGGCGGGGAAGCTGGCGAGCGCGTCGATCGCGCGCTGGGCGTAGTGGCGGGCGCGGGCGGCGGTGTCGGCGAGGGCGCCGGTGCCGCGCAGGATGCCGGTCGCGCGGACGAGGTCCTCGTCCTCGTTGCGCAGTCCCTCGATCGCCTCGCGCAGGAAATCGCGATCGGCGGCTTCGGCGCGGGCATAGGCCAGGATCACCGGCAGGGTGACCTTGCCGTCGCGGAAGTCGTCGCCCGCGTCCTTGCCCATCGTCGCGCCGTCCGAGACATAGTCGATCACATCGTCGACGAGCTGGAAGGCGATGCCGAGATAGCGGCCATATTGGTCGAGCGCCTCCTCGACCGCCGGCTCGCGCTCGGCGACGACGGCGGCGATGCGGCAGGCGGCGGCGAACAGCACCGCCGTCTTGGCGGCGATGATCTCCAGATAGCGTTCCTCGCTGGTCTCGATCCGGCGCTGCGCGGTGAGCTGGTTGACCTCGCCCTCCGCGATCACCGCCGAGGCGTTCGACAGGATGCGCAGCACCCGCAGCGAGCCGTCCTCGACCATCAGCTCGAACGAGCGGCTGAACAGGAAATCGCCGACCAGCACGCTGGCGGCATTGCCCCAGATCATGTTGGCGGTGCTGCGGCCGCGACGCAGGCCCGACTGGTCGACGACGTCGTCGTGGAGCAGCGTCGCGGTGTGGATGAACTCGACCGTGGCGGCGAGCTTGTGGTGCCGTTCCCCGGCATAGTCGAGCAGCTTGGCGCAGGCGAGCGTCAGCATCGGCCGCATCCGCTTGCCGCCGCCGGCGATCAGATGGCCGGCCAGCTCGGGAATCAGCGGCACGTCCGACTGCATCCGCGCCAGGATCACGCTGTTGACCGCGTTCATGTCGGCGGCGACGAGCGCCATGATCGGATCGAGCGAAGGCTGCGCCTCGCGGCGGATCGGGGTGACGGTCGCTGTCATGGGCGAGCCCATGGGCCGCACCGCCGCGAAAGGCAAGACCGGAAGCTGCCGCTTCGGGCGTACTCGGCGCTTGCCAAGCGCGGAGTCGATCCCCGATAGGCGATGCCGCCAAGAAAGAAGGGAACGCCGCCGCATGGCCGATGAGATCCTGAGCCGCTACCGCGAGAGCATCGACAATATCGATGCCGCGCTGATCTTCATGCTGGCGGAGCGCTTCAAGATCACCCAGGCGGTGGGCGAGCACAAGGCCGCCACCGGCCTGCCCCCCGCCGATCCGGGCCGCGAGCAGATCCAGATCGACCGCCTCCGCTCGCTGGCGAAGAGCGCGAATCTCGATCCCGACTTCTCGGAGAAATTCCTTCGCTTCGTTATTGACGAAGTCATCCACCATCATCGCCGTGCCGGCGCTGATGGTTGATTTTGTTTGGCCTCAGGCGCCGGCGCGGGCATCCGCCCGCTTGGCTATCCTCGCATAAGCTCGGGCGCGCGTGCGCGCTTGCGGAGCCCTGACGGGCTCCGGCGATCAGCTCGGCGTCGGGATGCGCCACTTCATTCCTCCCCATGCACCGCATGGGGAGGGGGACCGCCGAAGGCGGTGGAGGGGTCTGCGACCCCTACCCCTCCACCATCCTTCGGATGGTCCCCCTCCCCGGCTTCGCCGGGGAGGAATCAAGAGAGGCTTTCGGCCATTTCGGCGAGTTCGAGCCAGCGCAGCTCGGCTTCCTCCTTCTTCGCCTTCGCCGCCTCGATGCCCTTCATCAGCGCGTCGAACCGCTTCGGGTCCTTCGCGTAGAGGTCGGGGTCGGCCAGCGCCGCCTCGTCACGGGCGATCGCGGCTTCGAGCTTCTCGATCTCGACCGGGAGCAGGTCGAGGTCGCGCTGGTCCTTGTAGCTGAGCTTGGTCCTGGCCTTGGGCGCGGCGGCAGCTTCGGCCTTGGGCGCGGCGGGTCGCTTCGTCTCGACGCGGACGGTGCGCTGCCTTTCCCAATCCTCATAGCCGCCCGCGACGATGTCGACCTTGCCCGACCCGTCGAGGCCGAGCGTCACCGTCACGGTGCGGTCGAGGAAGTCGCGATCGTGGCTGACGATCAGGACGGTGCCCTCATAGTCGGCGATCACCTCCTGCAAGAGGTCGAGCGTCTCGAGGTCGAGGTCGTTGGTCGGCTCGTCGAGCACCAGCAGGTTCGAGGGCCGGGCGAACTCGCGCGCCAGCAGGACGCGGGACCGCTCGCCACCCGACAGCGTTCCGATCCGGGCGTCGGCGATCGCCGGCTCGAACAGGAATTCCTTGAGATAGCCGTGGACATGCTTCTTGACGCCCTGCACCTCGATCCAGTCGCCGCCGTCGGCGAGCACGTCGCGCACCCGCTTCTCGGGCGCCATCAGCTTGCGCTGCTGGTCGATGACGATGCCGTCGAGGGTCTTGGCGAGCTTGACCCTGCCCGAATCGGGCGCGATCTCGCCGGTCAGCAGCTTGAGCAGGGTCGACTTGCCCGCGCCGTTGGCGCCGACCACGCCGATCCGGTCGCCGCGCGTCACCCGGAAGGTGAAGTCCCGGATGATGGTGCGCGAGGTCTCTTCGGCCCCGAACGCCTTGGTGACGTGCTCGGCGTCGATCACCACCTTGGTCTTGACGTCGTCGGCGGCGACGGCGAGCCGGGCGGTGCCCTGCGGCCCGAGCATCGCCTTGCGCTGCGCCCGCATCTCGTGGAGCTTGGCGAGGCGGCCCTGGTTGCGCCGCCGCCGCGCGGTGACGCCGCGCAGCATCCAGTGCTCCTCGATCTTCAGCTTCGCATCGAGCCGCTCGGCGTTGCGGGCCTCCTCCTCATGGACCTTCTCGGTCCAGGCCTCGAACCCGCCGAAGCCGACCTCGGCCCGGCGGATGCCGCCCCGGTCGAGCCACAGCGTCTGCCGGGTCAGCCGGGTCAGGAAGGTGCGATCGTGGCTGATCGCGATGAAGGCGCCGGCATAGCGGCCGAGCCAGGATTCGAGCCACTCGATCGCGGCGAGGTCGAGATGGTTGGTCGGCTCGTCGAGCAGCAGCACCTCGGGCTCCATCGCCAGCGCGCGGGCGATCGCGGCGCGGCGCCGCTCGCCGCCGCTCGCGCTCGCCGCGTCGCGCGACAGGTCGATGCCGATCTGGCTGGCGATCGCCTCCACTTCATGCGCGGGCGGGGCGTCCGACCCGGCCAGCGCGAAATCGCGCAGCGTGGCGTGGCCCGCCATCGACGGCTCCTGTTCGAGCAGGACGACGCGGGTGCCGGGGACGATGGTGCGCAGCCCCTCGTCCGAATCGATCCGGCCGGCGAGCAGCTTGAGCAGGGTCGTCTTGCCCGCGCCGTTGCGGCCGATCAGCGCCAGCCGGTCGCGGGGGGCGATATTGATGTCGAGGCCGCGGAACAGCCAGCCGCTGCCCTGGACGAGACCGAGGTTCTGATAGCTGAGGATCGGAGCGGACATGTGTCTTCGCAATGCAACAGGTGTGGAGATTCCGTGGAGACACGAACATTCATGCCCTATTCAAGCCCCTGACCCTATGCCAATAGCCCATGTCAATGCGTAAACCTCTTGCCGCCCTGTCGCTGGCGTTGCTCGTCGTTGCCGCTTCCCCCGCCACGGCGGACCGGAATCGCGTGCCCGAGCAGGACGCGCTGCGCGCCGGCGTCCGGTCCGGACAGTATCTTCCCTATCAGGAAATGCGCGCCCGCGCGCAGGGCCGGGTCGACGGCCAGATGATCGGATCGGAATTCGATCCGGGAACCGGACGCTATCGATTCAAGTTTCAGCGTGGCGGTTCGGTGATATGGATGGACATGGACGGCCGCACCGGGCGTGAACTGGGCCGCGTCGGACAATAACCCCCCGCACAGGGGCCGGAAGAGGGAAATGCATGCGCGTCCTGATCGTCGAGGATGAACCCAATCTTGGCCGCCAGCTCCGCGCCACGCTCGAAGGCGCCGGCTATGCGGTCGACCTGGCCACCGACGGCGAGGACGGCCATTTCCTCGGATCGACCGAAAGCTACGACGCGATCATCCTCGACCTGGGCCTGCCCGAGGTCGACGGGCTGACCGTGCTCGACCGCTGGCGGCGCGAGGGCAAGGACACGCCGGTGCTGGTGCTGACCGCGCGCGACAGCTGGTCGGACAAGGTCGCCGGGCTCGACGCGGGCGCCGACGACTATCTCGCCAAGCCCTTCCAGACCGAGGAGCTGATCGCCCGGCTGCGCGCGCTGATCCGCCGCGCCTCGGGCAACGCCTCGTCCGAGCTGATCGCCGGCGATGTCCGGCTCGACACCCGCAGCGGCAAGGTGACGCTGGCGGGCGAGCCGGTGAAGCTGACCGCGCAGGAGTACAAGCTGCTCAGCTACCTGCTCCACCACAAGGGCAAGGTGGTCAGCCGCACCGAGCTGATCGAGCATATCTACGACCAGGATTTCGATCGCGATTCGAACACGATCGAGGTGTTCGTGACCCGCATCCGCAAGAAGCTGGGCCAGGACGTCATCACCACGATCCGCGGCCTCGGCTATTCGCTGGATGACCCTGCTTAGGGCGTGCCGACAGTCGGCCCATGCCGGCCTGCGCGCCGCGCCGGCCTCTCCCGTCATTCCCGCGAAAGCGGGAATCCACGGTCACGGAACGTCCGATCTCTTGCGGGCCGCCGCCCATGGATTCCCGCTTTCGCGGGAATGACGGCAGGATAGAGACATCGGTGAGACTCGATCCCATCCTTAAAGGCCCAAGACGCATCTTCGCGGCAGCGCGGGCTCGGGCCCTCGGCAGCAGGGCCTCGACCGGATCGCTGACCCGGCGCATGATCTCGATCGCGGCGCTGTGGATCGGCGTGCTGCTGGTCGGCGGCGGCTTCGCGCTCGACCGGGTGCTGAGCGAGGCGATCACCCGTAATTTCGACGCGCAGCTCGAATATGTGCTCAACGCGATGATCGCCTCGGCCGAGATCGGGCCCGACGGCGAGGTCCGCTTCAACCGGCCGCTCGGCGACCAGCGCTTCCTCGAACCCTATTCGGGGCTCTACTGGCAGGTGTCGGGCCATGCCCATGAGCCGTTCCGGTCGCGATCGCTGTGGGACCGGGCGCTGCGCCAGGGCGATCCGCACCATGGCCGCACCCTCCACGTCGCCGACAGCGACGAGTTCGACGGCGAGCCGCTGCGCGTGCTCGACCGCGAGGTGCGGCTGCCGGGATCGGCGACCGAATGGCGCTTCCAGGTCGCCGCCAGCCGTGCCGGGCTCAACGACCAGATCGCGGTGCTGCGGCGGACGCTGGTGCGCTCCTTCGCGATCCTCGGCCTCGGCCTGCTGATCCTCGCCGCGCTCCAGGCGACCTATGGGCTGTGGCCGCTCAGGACGCTGCGCCGGGCGGTGTCGGCGGTAAGCTCCGGCATCAGCGCGCGGATCGACGCGAAATTCCCCAACGAGGTCCGCCCACTCGTCGAGGAGCTCAACGAGCTGCTCGCCCATAACGAGCGGCAGGCCGAGGAGGCCCGCCGCCATGCCGGCAACCTCGCCCATGCGCTCAAGACCCCGCTGACCGTGCTGATGAACGAGGCGACCGCGAACAGCCCCGAGCTGGCCGAGACGGTGGTGCGGACGACGATGACGATGCGCCGCCAGGTCGACCATCACCTCGCCCGCGCTCGCGCGGTCGGCCGGCGCGCCAACGCCCAGGCGCGCTCCGAGATCTGGCCGTCGCTCAAGGCGGTCGAGCGGGCGATGGCGCGGATGCACCGCCACGTCACCGTCGACCTGGCCGGCGACCAGAAGGCGGTCGCCCATGTCGAGCGGCAGGACCTCGACGAGATTCTCGGCAACCTGATCGAGAACGCCGCCAAATATGGCCAGGGCCGCGTCTTCGTCACCGTCTCGCGGGTCGCGACCGACCTGCCCAACGGGCGCAAGGCCGATTGGGTCGAGCTGCTGATCGAGGACGACGGCCCCGGCATCCCCGAGGCCGAGCGCGGCAAGCTGTTCGAACGCGGCGCGCGGCTCGACACGGGCAAGCCCGGCACCGGCCTCGGCCTCGCCATCGTCCGCGACGTGATCGGCATCTATGGCGGCACGATCGCGCTGGAGGAGAGCGAGGACCTGGGGGGATTGCAGATTCGGGTAAGATTACCGGCGGCGGTCTGAGCCCCCCTCCCTTTCAAGGGAGGGGCTGGGGGTGGGTGACGGAGCCAAGGGGGTCGATCCCCCTTGGCGGAGTTCCGCTGGACGATCGAGGATGCTCGCTACGCTCGCACCCACCCCTCGATCCCCTCCCTTGAAAGGGAGGGGAAGTTAGAGCTTCTTACCAGCCCGCCCCGCCAGTTCGACGACATATTGCCAGGCGACGCGGCCCGAGCGGCTGCCGCGCTGGGTGGCCCAGGCGATCGCGTCGAGCGGTTCGAAGGCGAGGCCGTAGCGGTCGGCATAGCCCTGCACCATCGCGACATAGGTGTCCTGGTCGCAGACGTGGAAGCCGAGCGACAGGCCGAAGCGGTCGGCGAGCGCGAGCTTGTCGTCGACCACGTCGCGCGGGTTGATCGGGCTGTCCTGCTCGCGCAGGTCGCGCGAGACGATGTGGCGGCGGTTGGCGGTGACGTGGAGCCGGGCATTGGCCGGCCGCGCCTCGGCCCCGCCTTCGAGCATCGAGCGCAGCAGGCGCGGGCCCTGTCCGCCCGCGGCCCCGGAAGCGCCTTCGTCAAAGCCGAGATCGTCGAGGAACAGGACGAAGGCGCGCGGCACGTCGGCGATCAGCGCGAACAGGCGCGGCAGCTCCTCGATCCGCTCGCCGGCGATCTCGATCAGCGCGACGTCATGGCCCTGCCCGCGCAGCTCGCCGACGGTCGCCTTGACCAGCGCCGACTTGCCCGCGCCGCGCGCGCCCCACAGCAGCACGTCGTGCGCGGCGGCGCCGGTCGCCAGCCGCCGGGCATTGTCGAGCAGCGCCGCCTTCTGCGTGTCGACCCCGGTCAGCAGGTCGAGCGGCAGCGGCGAAAAGACGCGGGCCACGGCGAGGCCATGGTCGCGCCAGACATAGGCGGGATGCGCCGCCGGATCGGCATGCGGCGCGGGCGGCGGCGCGATCCGCTCGAGGGCGTCGGCGATGCGGGCGAGGATGGCGGGGTCGGTCATGGTCGGGCCGATACCCCCCGCGTCATTCCGGCGAAAGCCGGAATCTCATTTCTTCAGCGCGGAGAAGACAGGGAGATCCCGGCTTTCGCCGGGATGACGAGCTTGCCTCACGCCTCGATCCCGTATTGGCGCAGCAGGTCGTAGAGGGTCGGCCGGCTGATGCCGAGCATCTTGGCGGCGCTGGAGATATTGCCTTCGCTGCGGGCGAGGGCGCGGGTGATGGCGGCGCGGTCGGCGGTTTCGCGGACGGCCTTCAGGTTGAGGTAGCCGCCGTCCTCCCGGTCCGGAGTGAGGTCGAGGTCGTCGGCGGTCACCAGCTTGCCGTCGGCCATGATCACCGCGCGCTTGAGCTTGTTCTCCAGCTCGCGGACGTTGCCGGGCCAGCGCCAGCCGTCGATCGCGGCGAGCGCGTCGGGGGCGAAGCCCTTGACCGGCGAGTCCATCTCGCGCGCCAGCTTCCTGAGCAGCGCGCGGGCGATCAGCAGCGCGTCGCCGGGCCGCTGCGCGAGCGGCGGGATGCGGACGACGATCTCGGCGAGGCGGTAATAGAGGTCCTCGCGGAAGCGCGCCTCGGCGATCATCGCGTCGAGGTCCTGATGGGTCGCGCAGACGATCCGCGTGTCGACCGCGATCGCCTTGCGGCTGCCGATCCGCTCGATCACCCGTTCCTGGAGGAAGCGCAGCAGCTTGACCTGGAGCGGCAGTGGGATATCGCCGACCTCGTCGAGGAACAGGGTGCCGCCCTGCGCCTGCTCGATCTTGCCCTCGGTGGTCTTGATCGCGCCGGTGAAGGCGCCCTTCTCATAGCCGAACAGCTCGGCCTCGAGCAGATTCTCGGGAATGGCGGCGCAGTTGATCGCGACGAAGGCGCCGCCGCTCCGCTTGCTCGCCTTGTGGAGCAGCCGGGCGAGCACCTCCTTGCCGGTGCCGCTCGCCCCCAGCAGCATCACCGAGACGTCGGTGTTGGCGACGCGCTCGATCGTGCGGACGACCTTGAGCATCGCGGGGTCGTTGGTGAGCAGGCCGTCCTCGGCATCGCCGTCGCCCTGCGCCTGGAGCCGGGCATTCTCCTGCTCCAGGCCATGGAGGTGGAAGGCGCGGGCGACGATCAGGCCGAGCTCGTCGATGTCGACGGGCTTGTGGTAATAGTCGTAGGCGCCCGCCGCGACGGCCCGGAGGGCGCCTTCGCGCGCGCCATGGCCCGAGGCGACGATCACCTTGGTGTCCGGCTTGAGCGACAGGATCGCGTCGAGCGTGGCGAAGCCCTCGCTCGTGCCGTCGGGATCGGGCGGCAGGCCAAGGTCGAGGGTGACGACCGCCGGCTCGTAATGGCGCAGCGCGTCGATCGCCGCCTGGCGGTTGGTGGCGGAGACCACCTCATAATCCTCATAGGCCCAGCGGAGCTGCTTCTGCAGCCCCTCGTCGTCCTCGACGATCAGCAGGCGGGGCTTGGCGGTGCTCATGCGGCTCCCTTCGACAGGTCGCCGCCGAGCAGCGCGGTCAGCGGCAGGACGATGGTGAAACGGCTTCCCTCCCCGGGACGGCTCTGCACCTCCAGCCGGCCGCCCATGCCGGTGACGAGCGCGCGCGCCTCATAGGCGCCGATGCCGAAGCCGCCGTCCTTGGTCGAGGAGAAGGGATGGAACAGGCGGGTGCGGACGAACTCGGCCGACATGCCGCAGCCGCGATCGACGACCTCGACCACCGCCTCCAGCCCGCGCCGGCCGATCGCGACCTCGACCGGCGCGGCCGGATCGCTCGCGTCGATCGCGTTCTGGACGAGGTGGCCGAGCGCCTGCTGGAAGCGGTCGGGATCGACCGTCGCCATCACATCGTCGCGGCCGACGATGCGGATGCCATGGCCGCCCGAGCGATCGCGCACCACCTCCTCGACCAGCGTGCGCAGCGAATGGGGGGCGGGCTCGTCGGGCCGGGCGCGATGATGCTGCGACAGGCGCGCGAGCAGGTCGTTCATCTTGCCGACCGAATTCTGCAGCGTGTCGATCATGTCGGCGCGGAACTCGGGCTTGTCGGCGTGGCGTTCGGCGTTGCGGGCGAGCAGGCTGAGCTGGCTCACCAGATTCTTGATGTCGTGCATGATGAAGGCGAAGCGCCGGTTGAACTCGTCGAAGCGGCGCGCGTCGGACAGCGCCTCCTGCCCGCGCGCCTCGGCGAGGTAGCTGGCGACCTGCCGCCCCGCCACGCGGAGCAGGTCGTGGTCCTCGTCGTCGAGCAGGCGCGGCTCGCGCGGGCGTTCGAGCAGCACCGCGCCGACCAGCCGGTCGAAATGGATCAGCGGCACCAGCGCCCAGGCCTCCTCCTCCTCGACCATCCAGGCGGGAACCAGCGCCGCCGCCTCGGGTTCCTCGCCCCGGCGCAGCCGCTCGACCTCGACGACGCCGTCGGCCTGGAGATGCTGGGCGAGGCCGGTGCCGGCGGCGGCGAGCGGCGGATCGAGCGACGGCCAGTTCCAGCGCGCCGACGCCTCCAGCCCGCCGTCGGGGCCGCACAGCATCAGCAGGCCGCCGGGACAGTCGAAGATGTCTGCGATCGCCTTCACCGTCCGTTCGGCGAGCGGCGGCGCATCCTCGCCGGGCTGGCCGACCGTCTCGGTGAAGCGGCGCCATTCGAGGCGATAGTCGTAGCGATGCTGGAAGAGCTGGCGGCCGAGCGTCTTCTTGAGCCGCTGGCGATAGCGGGTCGACGGGAAGAGCGAGAGCGCGAAGGCGACGAAGAAGGCGGCGACGGTGAGCCGCGGCAGCAAAGCGAGGTTGCCGACCACCGCGAGCAGCCGCGCGGTGAGCACCATCGCCGCCAGATAGGCGCCGCTCAGCACCAGCGTCAGCGTCTGGAAGCCGGTGGCGCGCGACACCCGCATCCGATCGAGCGTGGCGAGCCGGCTGACCGTCACCAGCAGCGGCGCGATCAGCACCATCACCACCCCGCGCAGCCCGAACAGCCCGGTCGGCCAGCCGTTGATCAGATAGGCGACGGTCGCGAGGTTGAGGTCGAAGGTCCACATCACCGCCAGCGCCAGCATCGGCGAGCCGAGCCCGAAGCGCGCCTCCGGCGAGGCGGCGGTATAGAGATTGTGGAGCAGGCAGAGGCCGCCGATCGCGCTGGCGACGCGCAGCGACTGGCCGGTCAGGAACAGGCCGGCCTGGATGCGCGGGCTGCCGGTGAAGGCGAGCGGCAGCAGCTTGATGACGATCGCCGCCAGCAGCAGCGCCCCGAGCAGCGCGTAGATGGCGATGATCGCCGGCCGCCGCCGCCCGGCCGCGACCGGCGGCTGGAGCGCGAAGAGGAAGCCGAGCCAGGCGATGTCGGCGAGGCTCTTCGCCACGCTCGACGATATGCCGCCCGCGCCGTAGCGCGCGACCAGCGCGCACCAGAGCGCGGTCAGCGCGCAGGCGAGGGTCAGCGCGATCCGGCGCGGCCCGCCGCTGCGCACCGTCGCCTGCCAGCAGACCAGCGCCGCGAACATGAAGGCCGCGAGGCCGTGCCCCCATTGGGTCGCGGCGAGGATCACCGGTTCGGGCAAGGTGGCGGCGTAGACGGGCGGAAGCTCCGTCTGCTGCGCCAGCATCGCGGCTTCCAGCCCCCGCGCCATCGGTCTTACCGGGCGCCTTCGGCCCAGAGCAGGACGCGCATCGTCTGGAGGATGATCAGCAGGTCGAGGAAGGGGCTGTAGTTCTTGGTGTAGTAGAGGTCATATTCGAGCTTGTGCCGCGCATCGTCGAGGCTGGCGCCATAGGGATAGTTGATCTGCGCCCAGCCGGTGATGCCGGGCTTCACCATGTGCCGCTCGGCATAGAAGGGGATCTGCCGTTCGAGCTCGGCGACGAATTCGGGGCGTTCGGGGCGCGGCCCGACGAAGCTCATCTGCCCTTTCAGCACGGTCCAGAGCTGGGGCAGCTCGTCGACCCGGATCAGGCGGATGATCTTGCCGATGCGGGTGACGCGCGGGTCGCCCTGCTGCGCCCAGATCGCGGCGCCGCCGGCCTCCGCATCCTGCCGCATCGAGCGGAGCTTGAGGATCTCGAAGGTGGCGCCGAAGCGGCCGACGCGGACCTGCCGGTAGAAGGCCGGGCCGGGGCTGTCGAGCTTCACGAGCAGCGCGGTGACGAGGATGATCGGCGCGGCGAGGATCAGCAGGAAGGCGCTGAGCAGCAGATCGAAGCCGCGCTTGAGCACCATCGACAGCTCGCGGCCCGAGGAGAAGCCGTCGGAGAAGATCAGCGAGGACGGCCGCACCGTGTCGAGGTCGATCCGCCCGGTCTCGCGTTCGAGGAAGTCGGAGATGTCGGTGACGTGGACGCCGGTGGTCTTGAGCCGAAGCAGCGCGTCGACCGGCACGGTGTTGCGGCGTTCGTCGAGCGCGAGGACGACCTCGTTCGCCTGGGTCGTCTCGACCAGCTCGGACAGGCTTTCGACCTCGGTCCGCGAGATCGCCGTCTCGATCTGCGGCGGCGCGTCCTTCATGTCGACGCAGCCGGCGATCAGAAAGCTGGAGCCGACCCGATTCTCGAGATTGGCCACCCGCCTGGCGCGCTGGCCGGCGCCGAGCAGCAGGATGCGGCGCTTGAACCTGTCGCCGCTGACGAAGCCGCCGAGCAGGACGCGCACCATCAGCAGCAGCACGACCGCGAGCACCATCGAGTAGAGCGAGTTGGACCGCCACAGGGTGATGCCGGGCGAGACGAAGTGCAGCACCGAGATCAGGATGACGCCGAGCGAGATCGCGACCAGCAGCCGCGCCGCCGCGAAGCGGAAGGTCTGCATCGATTCCGCGGCATAGACGCCGACGCCGATCATCGGCGCCTGGATCGCCAGCGCGAAGGTCAGCAGCTGGGGCAGCCGGCCCCACACCGATCCCGGATCGGCACCGATCTGCCGCAGGCGCAGCACCCAGCCCGCCTCGGCGACGAGCAGCAGCACCGCGAAGTCGATCACGCAGAGAAGCAGCACCGGATAGGCGATATAATGTTTGAAGATCCTCAGCATCGCCTAAACCGCGCCACCGGTTCCATCCCCCACGCCATGAAACCCCCTTGCCGCTCGACCGGTTGCTATCCGATAACGGCCCGCCCCTTCTGGACCATGGAGCCCGCCATTTCCACCACCTTGATAACCCCCGTCATCCTGTCGGGCGGGTCCGGAACCCGATTGTGGCCGCTGTCGCGGTCGCGCCGGCCGAAGCAGCTGCTGGCGCTGACCGGCGAACGGACGATGTTGCAGATGACCGCCGGGCGCTGCGCCGACCGGGCGCGCTTCGGCCCGTCGATCATCGTCACCAACGCGCTTCACGCCGCCGAGATCGCGACCCAGCTCCAGCACGACCGGCCGGCGGCGATCATCCTGGAGCCGGCGGGGCGCAACACCGCCCCCGCGATCGCGCTGGCCGCGCTCGAATCGGCGCCCGACGCGCCGCTGCTGGTGATGCCGAGCGACCATGTGATCGACGACGTCGCCGCCTTCCACGCCGCGATCGCGGCGGCGATGCCGCTGGTCCGCGACGGATGGCTGGTCACCTTCGGCATCACCCCCGACACGCCCGAGACCGGCTATGGCTATATCCGCCGCGGCGCGGACATCGCGCCGGGCGTGCAGAAGGTCGACGCCTTCGTCGAGAAGCCCGACCTCGACCGCGCCCGCGCCTATCTGGCCGAGGGCAACTACAGCTGGAACGGCGGCATCTTCCTGTTCCGCGCCGACGCCTATCTCGCCGCGCTCGACCGGTTCGAGCCCGAGATGCTGGCGGCGGTGCGCGCCTCGCTCGACGGCGCCGCGCGCGACGGCAGCATGGTCATCCCGGCCGCCGAGGCCTTCCTGTCGGCGCGGTCCGAATCGATCGACTATGCGGTGATGGAGAAGGCCGACCGGGTCGCCGTGGTGCCGGTCGAGATGGGCTGGTCCGACGTCGGGAGCTGGGACGCGCTGCACCTGCTCGGCCTTCCCGACGAGCAGGGCAACGTCGTCCAGGGCGACGTCGTGGCGATCGACACCAGCGGCTGCCTGATCCGCAGCGAGGGGCCGGTCGTCACCACCGCCGGCATCCACGACCTGATCGTGGTGGCGACGCGCGACGCGGTGATGATCCTGCCGCGCGGCAGCAGCCAGGAGGTCAAGACGATCGTCGAGGCGCTCAAGGCCAGGGGGCACGAGACGCTCGACGCCCCCTTCTGACCGCGGTCGGGTTTCTCCAGCCCCCTCCGTCATTCCCGCTTTCACGGGAATGAGGGAAAACGGTAGGATTCGATCGAATCCGGAAATGTCCCGAACCGTGAGGAGAAGCCCATCATGATCGAGAAACGCGCGCTGGGCGCCACCGGCCTGTCGGTGTCGCCGCTGGTCGTCGGCGGCAATGTGTTCGGATGGACCGCCGACGAGGCGACGAGCTTCGCGATCCTCGACGCCTTCGCGGCGGCGGGCATCACCACGATCGACACCGCCGACGTCTATTCCGCCTTCGCCGGCAAGGCGGGCGGCGAGTCCGAGACGGTGATCGGCGCCTGGATGAAGGCGCGCGGCAACCGCGACCGCATCCAGGTCGCGACCAAGGTCGGGCTGCTGCCGATCGACGGCAGGAAGGGGCTCGACCCGGCGGTGATCGCGGCCGGGGTGGAGGCGTCGCTGCGCCGGCTGCAGACCGACTATATCGACCTCGAATATGCCCATGTCGACGATGAGACGGTGCCGCAGGAAGCGGTCGCCGAGGCGTTCGACCGGCTGGTGAAGGCGGGCAAGGTCCGCGCGATCGGCGCATCGAACTTCCCGCAGGAGCGGCTCGCCTCCGCGCTCGACGTCGCCGCGCGAGAGGGCTTCGTCGGCTATGGCGCGATCCAGCCCAATTTCAACCTGATGACCGCCGACCGCTTCCCCGCCGCCTATCGGCAATTCTGCCTCGACCGGGGGATCGGGGTGCTGTCCTATTATGCGCTGGCCGGCGGTTTCCTGACCGGCAAATATCGCAAGCCCGAGGACATGAAGGGCGGCGCCCGCGCGCAGTGGCTGGGCGACCATTTCAGCCCGCGCGGCGACGCCGTGCTCGCCGCGCTCGACCAGGTGGCGGCCGAGACCGGCGCGACCGTGGCGCAGGTCGCGATCGCCTGGATCCTCGCCACCCCCGGCATCACCGCGCCGATTGCCAGCGCGACCAGCGTCGCGCAGGTCGAGAGCCTGCTACCGGCGCTGACGCTGACGCTGTCGGCCGGGCAGAAGGCGGCGCTCGACGCTGCTGCGGCGACGCCGGTGTGATTCCCCCACCGTCATCCCGGCGGAGGCCGGGATCTCGGGAGAGAGGAGAAAAGGTCGAGGCAGGAGACGCCTGAGATCCCGGCCTCCGCCGGGATGACCGAAAGGAGGCCCCTCAATCCCCGACGAAGGAGAAGGGTGCCAGCCCGCGTTCGCGTTCGTTGATGGTGAGCGCGCGGCCGAGCGGGGGGGCGGCGCGCTGGACGCAGTCGGCGCGCTGGCAATGGGTGCAGCCGAGGCCGATCGGATCGGCCGGGCCGCCGAGATCGATCCCGCGCGCGATCGCCAGCGCCGCCGCATGGTCGGCGGCGAGGCCGAGCGCGACGACATGCTCGGCCGCCGGCACGCCCGCCGCGCCGCCATGGTGGCGGACGCTGCGCGCGACGGTGAACCAGCGCGATCCGTCCTCGAGTTCGGCAAGCTGGCGGATCAGCCGGCCCGGCTGGTCGAAGGCCTGGTGGATCGCCCAGAGCGGGCAGCGGTGGACCGCATCGATCAGCGCCGAGCCGCTGGCCCCGGCATAGCCCTTCGACAATTGCCCCGCCCGGTCGATCCGCAGCATGAAGAAGGGCAGCCCGCGCGCGCCGACCCGCTGCAAGGTGGTCAGCCGGTGCGCGACCTGCTCGAACCCCGCGCCGAAGCGGCGCTGGAGCAGCTGGATGTCGTAGCCGGTCGTCTCGCAGGCGCGCAGGAAGCGGCCATAGGGCATCATCAGCGCGGCGGCGAAATAGGAGGTGACGTGGCGGCGGTAGAGCCGCTCGGCCGGGCGATCGCCGAACGCCGCGCCGGCGACCAGCGCGTCGATCCCCGCCCGCGCCTCGATCTGGGCGAGCTGGAACGCCGCCTGGAAGGTGCGCGCGGCGGGGTCGAGCAGCTCGGAGAGCTGGAGCTGGCGGGCGTGGAGGTCGAGCCGGCGCAACCGGTCGGGCATCACGTCGAACGGCAGGATGCGGATGGTGAGCTGATGCTTGACCCGCAGCCGTTCGGCGATCGCGCCGTAGAGGTCGCCCGCGCCGATGCGCAGCTCGTCGGCCAGTTCCTCGGCCTGGGCGTCGAGATCGGCGAAATGGTTGCGCCACCGCTCGATCTCGCGCCGCGCCGCCATCACCGGATTGGGGCCCTCGCCCGCCATGCCGGCGCCGCCGCCCTCCCGCCAGCGGTCGAACAGCCGGGCGAAGGCCTCGATCCCGCCGGGCGCGTTGTCGATCCACGCCTCCAGTTCGGCGCGGTCGATCGACAGGTCGGCGAACAGCGGATCGGACAGCCGCCGCCGCATCGCCGCCGATCCGCCGCCCGGCTCCTCCTGGCTGAGGCTGCGGATGTCGAAGTCGAACAGCTCGGCGAGCTTGAGGATCAGCCCGGCGGTCAGCGGCCGGCGATTGCCCTCGATCAGCGCGAGATAGCTGTCGGAGATGCCGAGCATCTCGGCCATCGCCTGCTGGGTATGGCCATGGTCGCGCCGCAGCCGCTTGATCCGCGGCCCCGCCAATATGCCCTGCTTGGCCATGCCGATCGCCCTCCGCGAAGGAATGAGTAAGGTTCTTACAAGATTACACTCCGATTAGCAGTTCGGGCGACATCCGGACATCAAAATCGTCGTCGTCGCGATGGCGGCCGGCCGATCGATCGGGCAGGAGAATGGAGGAGATTCGAACAGCGCCGGGCTTGGCAAGGCCTCCAGCTTGTAAGCACGGCGCCCCGCTCTTTTCCTGGGGAGGAAGAGAAACGCCCGCCGGACACGGTGGTCTGTCCGAAACGGATGCATCCGCATCCGTTTCGGAAAAACAGACCACCAGCTTAGGCCAGGTGGATCGGACCTCCAACAAAAGCGATCGCTTTTGTTGGATACGATCCACCAGCGTCCGGCGGGCGTCATCCATTATGGGCGGCGCGGCTGTACCCGTAAATTGTATCCGTAAAGACACGGCGTCAGCGAACGGCAATTGCGTCCCCCGCAAATATCCGCCATCAAGGCCGTCCTGGGGCGTTGACGAGGATATGTGACTGTGAGCCAGCCCCCCGTGGGGACGAGGGTCCTGATCGTCGAAGACGATACGATCATCGCGATGACCGCCGAAGACATGCTCGACGAATGTGGTTGCAAGACGGCGGCGATCGCCGTCTCGGTCGCCGAGGCGCTGGCCCGCGCGGCCGACACCGATTTCGACATCGCGCTGCTCGACCTCAACCTGAAGGACGAGAACAGCCTGCCGGTCGCGCAGCACCTGCGCGACGCCGGCAAGCGCTTCATCTTCGCGACCGGCTATGACGGGCTGCCTGCCGACAGCGGCTTCGCCGACGCGCCGGTGATCTCCAAGCCCTACCGGATCGAGCAGCTCGCCACGGTGATCGCGCAGACGCTGTCGGACTGAGGTCCGGAAACCGTCATCCCGGCGAAAGCCAGGATCCCCCTTCTCTTCGTTTCTCCTGCCGCAGCGTGGAAAGGCAGGGAGATCCCGGCTTTCGCCGGGATGACGGAAAAAAGGGATCGAACCTATTTCTTCAGCACGGTCAGCGCCGCGGTGGTCATCGCCTCGACCGCGGTCGAGATGACGGCGTCGGCATCGGGGGCCCAGAAGGGGCTGTGGATCGACGGCAGCCTGGTGATGTCGCCCCCGGCGGCGTCCCACTTGTCCTTGCGGACGCCGCCGACCCAGAGCAGCAGCGCCTGGGCCGAGGTGTCGGCGAGATAATATTCGCTGAAGTCCTCGCCGCCCATCTGCGCGCGCGCCGGCACGACCCGGTCCTTGCCGAAGCGCGCGGTGAAGACGTCGGTCATCCGCGCGGTGATCTCATGGGTGTTGAAGGTGGCGGGGGTGCGCTGATCGGCGAGGGTGACGACCGGCAGCTTGTCGTCGGGCATGCCGCCCGCGATCGCCTCCCCCTTCGCGATCCGCGCGATGCCGTCGAGCAGGTGCTGGCGCACCTCCGGCTTGTAGGAGCGCACGGTGATCTGGAGGCGCGCCTCGGGCGGGATGATGTTGTGCTTGGTGCCGGCCTGGAAGCTGCCGACCGTGACCACCCCCGATTCGAGCGGATCGATCTCGCGCGAGATCAGCGTCTGCAGGGTCGAGACGATCCGCGAGGCGATGACGATCGGGTCCTTGGCGAGGTGCGGATAGGCGCCGTGGCCGCCCTCCCCCTTCACGACGATGTCGACCGAATCGACATTGGCCATCGCATAGCCGTCGACGATGCCGATCGTCCCGGCGGGAAGCGCCGCCGAATCATGGAAGGCGATCACCGTCGAGGGCTTGGGGAAGCGGGTGTAGAGCCCGTCCTTGAGCATCGCCCGCGCGCCCGATCCGATCTCCTCGGCGGGCTGGCCGATCATCACCAGCGTGCCCGACCAGTCGCCCTTCATCGCCGCCATCCGCCGCGCGGTGCCGATCCAGCTCGCCATGTGCGTGTCGTGGCCGCAGGCGTGCATCACGCCGGGGGTCTGGCTGGCATAGGGCAGCCCGGTCTGCTCGGCGACCGGCAGCGCGTCCATGTCGGCGCGCAGCAGCAGCACCGGGCCCGGCCCGTTCCGCAGCACCGCGACGACGCCGGTGCCGCCGACGCCGGTCGTCACCTCGAACCCGGCCTTCTTCGCCTCGGCCGCCATGATCCCGGCGCTGCGCCCTTCCTTGAAGCTGAGCTCCGGATGGGCGTGCAGGTCGCGATAGATGGCGGTGAGGCTGGGCAGGTCGGCCTTCACCGCATCCTGGAGCGGATCGGCCTGCGACGGCGCCGCAATGCAGGCCGCGGAGAGGGCCAGGAGGGACGTCAGCTTTTTCATTCTCACCCCTTCGGTATCAGTTCGAAGATGTCGATCGTGGATTCCCAGCGCGGATAGGGAAAGGCGATCCGCCAGCGCTGCGGCGCGACCCGCTCGACCACGCCGACCATGTCGCGCTCGCCGTCGCGGCCATAGGGCAGCGGCCGCGCCTCGTCGCCCAGCGTCATCGCGCCCAGGAAGATCATCCGCCGCCCCTCGTCGGGGAAGATGTCGCCGACCGGGCGCTGCGACCCGTTGAGCTTGGCGAGGTGCAGCCGCCCGTCGAGCATCGATATCCGGCAGTTGAAATAGGGATAGGCGACATAGTCCATCAGGCCCTTGGTCTGGGCCCCCATCTTGATCACCCGGCAGCTATAGTCGCCCTGCGGCGGCAGCGGATCGTCGAGCGCGGCGTCGGGCTTGAGCAGCGGCCCCTGCGCCGCGACCTGCGCCGCGCTGCCCGCCGCCGTCGCCTTGTCGAGCCCGGCGATCCAGGCGGCGCGCCAGCGCGCCAGCCGGTCGCGATCGGGCGCGGTGACGATCTGCCGCCAGTCGTTCGGGCGCGGCCTGGGCGCCTCGCGATCGATCGACTTCGATCCGCAGGCCGCCACCGTCAGCAGCAGGGCACCGGCGAGGCCGATTCGGACATGCGGCAAAGCGATCGTCTCCTCTCGCCCTTCGAAAACGCCAGCCTGCCCGGCCCATTCGCGCTTGGCAAGCGCGCGATCTCAATCGCTTATTGCGCGGTCCAGCCGCCGTCGATCGACATGTTGGCGCCTGTGATCGCGGAGGCCTCGTCGCGGCAGAGGTAGAGCGCCATCGCCGCGACCTGCTCGACCGTGACGAACTGCTTGGTCGGCTGGCCGGCGAGCAGCACGTCGTTCATCACCTGCTCGCGGGTCATGCCGCGCGCCTTCATCGTGTCGGGGATCTGGTTCTCGACCAGCGGGGTCCAGACATAGCCGGGGCTGATGCAGTTGGCGGTGACGCCGAAGGTCGCCGCCTCGAGCGCGACCGTCTTGGTGAAGCCGGCGAGGCCGTGCTTGGCGGTGACATAGGCCGACTTGAACGGCGAGGCGACGAGCGAATGGGCCGAGGCGGTCTGGATGATCCGGCCCCAGCGCTTCGCCTTCATGCCCGGCAGCGCCAGCCGGGTGGTGTGGAAAGCGCTGGTGAGGTTGAGCGCGATGATCAGGTTCCACTTGTCGACCGGGAATAACTCGACCGGGGCGACATGCTGGACGCCGGCATTGTTGATCAGGATGTCGACCCCGCCGAACGCGGCGGCGGCCTCCGCCATCATCGCCTCGATCTGATCGACCTTCGTCAGGTCGTGGCCGCTGTAGAGGGCGCGCGCGCCGCTCGCCGCCTCGAGCGCCTTGCGCTCGGCCTCGATCGCGTCGGCGTCGCCGAAGCCGTTGATCACGACATTGGCGCCCTCGGCGGCGAGCGCCTTGGCATAAGCGAGGCCGATGCCGGAGGTGGAGCCGGTGATCAGCGCGGTCTTGCCCTTCAGGAACATGGGGGAAATCTCCGTATCGTCTAGCGGTGGGTCAGGTCGAAGGCGGCGGTGCGGCCGTCATAGATGTTGCGGGCGATCAGCTCGGACCGGGTCATGGTCTCGGCGATCGCGGCGCGGCCGGCGGCGATATGGTCGCGCATCGACCGCTGCGAGAATTCATAGTCGCGCGACCCGCCCTCCCAGGCATTGGCGCGATAGATGAGCTGGACGAGGCTGAGGCTCGATGCGCGCGTACGGGCGCGCAGCGCCTGGACGTCGGGATCGTCGGCCATGCCCGGCGGCAGCTTGTCGAGCAGGCGGGCGACCTGTTCCTGGTCGCGGCGCATGCGGATCAGCTGGTCGGATATCTGGCGGGTGCGGCTCGAATAGCGGATCTCCTTCTCCCGCGCGAGGACGTCGAGCATCGTGCGCGGCCGCTCCGCCGTCGAGGGGAAGAGATCGACCTGGAAGACGAGCAGGTCGCCGTCCTGATGCTCGACGACATGGCTGAGCGGGGTGTTCGAGACGAGGCCGCCGTCCCACCACAGCTTGCCGTCGATCTCGACCGGCGGCAGGCCCGGCGGCAGCGCCCCCGACGCCATGACGTGGCGCGCGTCGATCCGGTCGGTGCGGTTGTCGAAGAAGCGGAAATTGCCGCTCTCCAGCTCGACCGCGCCGACCGACAGCCGCATCGGCCCGTCGTTGAGCAGGTCCCAGTCGATCAGTTCGTCGAGCGTGTCGGCGAGCGGGGCGCTGTCGTAGAAGCTGAGCGCCGAGGCGCTGCCCGGCGGCGCGACGAACGGGGGGAGCAGGCGGGGCCGGAAGAAGCCGGGCACCCCGAAGGTCGCGACCAGCGCCGCCGCGCCCTGGTGCAGCGCCTCGCGGCCATAGTCGCCGTCGAACAAGGCGAGCGCGGGAAGCGCCTCGGTGACCTTGTCCCAGAAGGCGTGGAGCCGTTCGAGCCGCCGCTCGCAGGGGTTGCCGGCGATGATCGCGGCGTTGATCGCGCCGATCGAGATGCCGGCGACCCAGTCGATCTCGATCCGCGCGGCGTCGAGCGCCTCGAACACGCCGAGCTGATAGGCGCCGAGCGCGCCGCCGCCCTGCAGCACCAGGGCGACCTGATCCGGCAACGGCAGGCCCGCCCGGCGTTGCCGGGCGGCGGCGCGCTTGCTGGGTTCGGCGTCTGCCATGCCCCCCATATTGGGCGTCATGCTGCACCGCATCAAGGGCGCGACTCCGGAGGCGCGAAGAAAAAGGGCCGATCCTCTCGCGAGGACCGGCCCTTCCCTCCAGCGAGGAGACGGTCAGTAGGTGCCCGGGAAGGCCCGGTTGAGATAATGCGGGCCCTCGCTGCGCTCCTCGTCCTTCCAGGCCGCCTGGGCCTGGGCGGCGGTGCGGTTGAGCGTCACCTTGTCGCTGACCTCGGCGATCCAGGCGCAGGGCACCGAATGATGATGGCCGCCGGCGTCGCGGTCGCCCTTGGTCAGCAGGATGCGGTCGCCGCGGACATGATCGACCGTGCCGATATGGGCGCCGTCGGCGCCGACCACCTCCTGATGCTCCTGGACATGGCCGAGCGAGGCGCGCTGCGACTGGCGGTTGCTGCGCCAGCTTCCGAAGTCATTGTGGAAGCGGGCCTCGTTCTCGCGGCGATAATCCTCATAGTCGCGATCGAGCTCGGCAAGCTGGCGGCGGCGCCAGGCGCGATAATTGGGATCGAGGCCCCAGCCGTCGTGCGCCGCGCCGCCGCCCAGGCCCCAGGTGCTGGTCGCGCCCGCGCCGCGGCCGACGCCATAGTCGGCGCCCGAGGGATTGTAGAAGCCCCCGCCCGCGTCGGGGCCGCGCAGGTCGCCCGCCCGGGCGCCGGCGTAGCGGCCACCGTCATAGGCGTCGGCGTCGCCATAGCGGCGATCATGGTCGCGCTGGCGGAGCCGTTCGTCCCAGCGGCGACGGCGTTCGGCCTCCTCGTCGCCGAACCAGGAGCGCAGTTCGTCGCCGGCCCGATCGAGAAAGCCGCGATCCTCGTCATAGTCGCGCGGCTGGCCGTCGTCCCAGGACCGCGCCCGATAGTCGCGATACGCCCGATCGCGATAGTCGCCGCGATCGGGCAGGCCGTATCGCCGGTCGCCCTCGTCGCGATAATAGCGACCGGTGCTGCGTTCATAACCCATGGCATCCTCCTGCTCAGACCAAGAAAGGCCGGCGTCGTCGGCGGTGGCGGCGTCGGTTCGGAATGGTGCGGAAACGCCTTGCGCAGAGGAGCCGTTCCCATCCGGTGGGGCCAATGGGCGGGGTTTGGCGACGGACGGTTCGTCGCGACCGAAACGCTTCGCGACACTTTCCGCCGCCGCATGATTTTGGGCTGTTGCATCGCGGGCGACGTGCCGCTAGAGGGGGCGCCCGACGTGCGGGGCTGTAGCTCAGATGGGAGAGCGCTGCAATCGCACTGCAGAGGTCAGGGGTTCGATTCCCCTCAGCTCCACCACGTCGCTTCCTCCATCTCCCATGACCCCGGACCGGCCGCCCGCGCCGTGAGGCGAAGCCGCGTCAGCGGCCGTTGGCGAGGGGCCAGCGGCCCAGGATATCGTCGTTCGCGGCGTTTTCGATCGCGATCTCGTCCATGCGGAGCTTGATCACGCAGATCGGGCGTTGCTCGGTACCCCCCGGCTGGACGCAGCGCACCAGTTCCGGGTCGCGATCGACACGGCCGGCAATGCGCAGCCGGAAACCCCGGCTCGGGTCGAAGTCGGCGCGGGCGACGCGGCGGACGACCTCCAGCGGGCGTCCGTTGCGCGCGATCCGGCCGTCGGCGTCGGCGGGCAGGAACTGGGCGACCGCGAGCGACTGGCCCGGCAGGGTGATCGGCTCGGTCCCGCTCGGCGTCGACGGCGGACGGCGCTCGGGACAACGATCGCTGGAGGACCAGGGGCGGGCGACCCAGAAGCCCTCGGCGCGCCGTGCGTCGCCCGCATCATAGCCCCAGTCGACGGCGCGCCATTGCACCGGCGTCACCGAAATGCGCAGCGTCTCCTGCTTGTCGTCATAGCCCCATTGCATCGGCAGCCGCTCGTCGGGGCCGGTCGGGCCGCTGCACCCGAAGGGCAGCACCAGTTCGAAGCGCTGTCCCGCCGCCCGCCGCAGGCCGTCGGGCAGCGCGTCGCCGGTCGACCAGGCATCGGCCGCCTCGCGGGCCAGCGCCACCAGTTCGGCGCGGTGGAGGAGCCGCTCCACCGGCGGCTTCGGCGCGGGCGCCGGCGCGACGACCGGCGGCGCGACCGGGACCGGCCCGGGCGCGGTCTGCCGCCCGAGCAGGAAACCGGCGCCCCCGACCAGGATCACGGCCGCCAGACCGGCCGCGATCACAAGCCGGCTGGTCCTGATGCTGGGCTCATGCATGCGCAGGTGATACCAAATACCGGGCCATCCTCCAGACAAAAATCAGCGATTCCAGCAGCAAGGCGTTGACAGGCCGGCGATGCGGGCCGACGCAGGGCGCGCATGACGGCCGACCAGATCATCACCTTGGTTGTTCTTGCCGCGGTCGTCGCCGCGTTGATCCTCGACCGGATCCGCGCCGACGTGGTCGCCCTGTCGGGCGCGGCGGTGCTGCTGATGACGGGCGTCGTCCGGCCGATCGACGTCCAGGGCGCCTTCGCCAGCCCGGCGATCATCGCACTCGCATCGCTGTTCGTGATCGCCTACGCGCTCGAGCTGTCGGGCCTGCTCGATCGCGCGATCGCCGCCGCGGTGGCGCTGTGCCGCCGCTTCGGGGCGACCGGCATCTGGATGCTGCTGGCGATGATCGGCTCGGTCTCCTGCTTCCTCAATTCGACCCCGATCGTCGTGCTGGGCGCCCCGGTGGTGCGCGACGTCGCCAACGCGCTGAAGCTCTCGCCGAAGCGCTTCCTGATCCCGCTGTCCTACGTCACCATCCTGACCGGCTGCTGCACGCTGATCGGCACGTCGACCAACCTGCTGGTCGACGACATGGCAAGCGTCGCCGGGCAGCCGCGCTTCGGCATCTTCGAGATCACCCCCGTCGGCCTGCCGATGGCGCTGGCGGGCGGGCTCTACCTGTTCTTCCTAAGCGGCCGGCTGCTGGGCGGCCGCCACGAAAGCGAGCAGCGCGAGGGGCCCGACGCGCCGATCGATCCGCTCCACATCCCCAGCGCCCAGATCGGCGATTCCCGGCTGTTCGCCGAGAAGCGCCCGCTGAACCTCCGCAAGGCGGCGCTGGCGCTGGCGACCTTCGTCGGCGCGGTGCTGCTCGCCACCGCCGGGGTCGCGCCGATCGCGTCGACGGCGTTCGCCGGGGCGGTCGCGCTGATCCTGCTGCGCGTGGTCAGCGCCGACGAGGCCTATCGCGGGCTCAAGCCGGAAATCCTGATCCTGATCGCCGGCATGGTCGTGATCGGCATCGCCATGGAGGAGAGCGGGCTCGCCGCCGCCGCCTCGCGCCTGCTGATCGCGAGCGTCCACGACCTCAGCCCGGTGGCCGCGCTGGCGGTGCTCTACCTGCTGACGATGGTGCTGACCGAGCTGCTGTCGAACGCGACGGTGGCCGTGCTGGTGACGCCGGTGGCGGTGGCGCTGGCCGAGAGCCTGGGGGTCAGCCCGCGGCCGTTCCTGGTCGGGGTGATGATGGCCGCCAGCGCCGCCTTCGCGACGCCCTTCGGCTACCAGACCAACGTCATCGTCTATCAGATGGCGGGCTATCGCTACATGGACTTCGTGCGGATCGGGCTGCCGCTGAACCTGATCACCTTCGGCGTCGCCATGCTGGCGATCCTCTACGCCTTCCCCTTTTGAACCCGCGCCTTGCAACCCCGCCCCGTTTCTGGCTCTGAATAGGCATGGAATTCTTCGTCCTGCCCAGCCTGGGCGACCGCGCCATCCAGCAGGCGCTGCTCGCCGCCCTGATCGCGGCCGGCTCCTTCGCGGCCGGGCAACTGGCGGCGAAGCTGCTGGGCCCGGCGATCCTGCGGCGCTGGCGCCGGGGCGACGCGCAGGAGGAGGCCCGCCTCGCGCCGCCGCTCTGCGCCATCATCCGGTCGGCCGTCGCGCTGGTCCTGCTGATCGCGGCGAGCGCGTTGCGGCTGGACGAGCTGGCCGCGCAACTGCTGCTGGCGGCGGCGACCGGCCTCGCCGCCGGCCTGCTCGCCCGGCGCATCGCGCGCGGCGCGGGCCTCGCGGCCGGGGTCGCCTGGCTAATCGGCCTGTGCGCCTTCGTCGGCGCCATGGCCGGGGTGCTGCGCGGGCTGGAACCGCTGCTGGAAGGGCTGAGCGCGGCCAGCCTGCCGGTCGGCTCGCGGCGCATCAGCCTGCTCGGGGTGCTCAACGGAATCGTCGTCGTCGCGCTGCTGTTCGCGGGGACCCGCCTCGCCATCCGGCTGATCGGCCGCTCGATCGAGCAGGCCCGCAGCCTCGATCATTACCAGCGCGTCCTCATCCAGAAGCTGGTCGCGGTGACGCTGGTCGTCGTCGCCGCGCTGATGGGCATCGACCTGCTCGGCATCGACCTGACTGCCCTCGCGGTCTTCTCGGGCGCCTTCGGCCTCGCGGTCGGCTTCGGCCTGCAGAAGACCTTCGGCAATTTGCTGTCGGGCCTGATCCTGCTGATGGACCGATCGGTGAAGCCGGGCGACGTGATCGTCGTCGGCGACACCTTCGGCTGGGTCAACAAGATCGGGGTGCGCGCGGTGTCGGTCATCACCCGCGACGGCAAGGAGCATCTGATCCCCAACGAGCTGCTGATGACCGAGCGGGTCGAGAACTGGTCCTATTCCAGCCGCGACGTCCGCATCCGCATCCCGCTCGGCGTCGGCTATGACAGCGACCTCGACCTCGCCGAGAAGTTGATGATCCAGGCGGCGACCGAGTCCGCGCGAGTGCTGGCCGCGCCCCCGCCCAATGTGTGGCTGCGCGCGTTCGGCGAGCGCTGGGTCGAATATGACATCCTCGTCTGGATCCAGGACCCCGAGCAGGGCGTCGGCAACGTCCAGTCGGACATCCTCGGCCGCATCTGGCGACTGTTCCGCGAGAACGGCATCACCATCCCGCCGCCGCGCCGCGACGTCCACATCAAGTCGCTGCCCGAATCATGGACCGACCGCCGCCCGGACGCCGGCCCGTCCGCCTGACGCTCAGCCGTCCGGCGCCTCGCAGAGCAGGGCGACCACGCGTTCGGTCAGCGTCGCGCAATGCTCGCCCGCGAAGGGGAAGGCGCCGACCAGGCTCGCCCGCAGATCGGGCGCGAGCAGGTCGCGCAGCCGGCGGCGGGCGCGGTGCAGCCGCGTCTTGACCGTGCCGGGCGGGATGTCGAGCGCCCCGGCGACCTCCTCGACCGACATCCCCTCGACGTCGCGCATGACGAAGACGGTGCGGAACTCGCCCGGCAACCGGGTGATCGCGGCTTCGAGCATCGCGCGCATCTGCTTGATGGCGAGCGAGGCGTCCGGCGCGGCGGGCTCGATCGATCCGTTCATCAGTCTTTCCCGATAGGCGTCGAGATCGGTTATCGAATCGGCGTCGAGCCGCGCCCGGCGGCGCCGGGCGGCGCGGGCGCGGCCCAGCGCCTCGTTGATCACGATCCGCGTCAGCCAGGTGTCAAGCGAGGATTGCCCGGCGAAGCTGCCGATCGCCGCGAAGGCGCGGACATAGCCGCTCTGCACGGCATCCTCCGCCTCGGCACGGTTGCCGAGGATGCTCCACGCCGTGCGGAACAGGCGCTGGTTGTTGCGCGTCGTCATCCAGCGGACGGCGGCGGGATCGCGCAGGCCGATGCGCCGCGCCAGTTCGATGTCGGTCAGCGCCGGGACGTCCCGTGCCAGCATCGCGTCCGCTCCTCCCATCGTCCGTCATAGGATCGCGCGGCGTTCGGGTCACCCGCCCGCCATATCCCCCCTTGGCGGGTCACCCGTCCGCCGCATCCCCCATTGGATGCCGCGGGCGGAATCGGGTTCCCGGGAACCGCCGCGCGGCGGCGGCATCCAATGGGCACCGGCGCCGGAACGGTTCCGTCGCGCCACCCAGGGGATCATGATGATGAGGTTCGGATTCGCCGCCATAATGGGAGGAGCCGCGCTGGCGCTCGCCCCCGCCGCCTTCGCGCATGGCGACCATGTCAGCGACGCGCAGATCGCGCATATCGCCTATACGGCCGGCGCGATCGACATCGATGCCGGGAAGCTGGCGCTGGCCCGGTCGAAGGACCCGGCGGTCCGCGCCTTCGCGGAGGAGATGGTGCGCGACCACCAGGCCGTGAACGACAAGGCGCTCGCGCTGGTCAAGGCGCTCGGCGTGACGCCGGAGGACAATCCGACCAGCGCCGCGCTCGCCAAGCAGGCGGCGGCCCAGCACCAGGCGCAGGCGGCGCTGACCGGGGCGGCGTTCGACCGCGCCTATGTCGCCAACGAGGTCGCCTATCACCGCGCCGTCAACGCGGCGCTCACGTCGACGCTCATCCCCGATGCGACCAATGCGGAGCTCAAGTCGCTGCTGGAAACCGGGCTGACGCTCTTCTCCGAGCACCAGGCGCATGCCGAGCATCTCGCCGCGAGCCTGAAATGACGTGGCCGGCGGGGGCGATCGCCCGACGATGCGCGGCGGCCGCCCTCGCCTCGGCCCTGATCGGCGCGGCCCCGGCGGCGCCACGGCCCGCGACGCACGTCATCGTCATCGACAGGATGAGGTTCGGCGCGGCGCCCGGCGCGCTGCGCGTCGGCGACACGGTCACCTGGGTCAACCGCGACCTGTTCCGCCACACCGCCACCGCGCGCGACGGCCGCTTCAACCTCGACCTGATGCCCGGCGCGAGCGCGAGCATCGTCCTCCGCAAGACCGGGACGGTCGCCTATTCCTGCACCTTCCATCCGGGCATGCGCGGCCAGCTCGTCATCCGGGGGTGATCGCGACGCCCCCCTTTGGCACCGGCCGAAATGGTGTACACCCGCCGCTCCTGCTTCGTCTGGGGAGCGCCGTCGGCCATGCAGCTCAGCCATTTCGACCTCAATCTCCTGCGGGCGCTCGACATATTGCTGACCGAGCGCAACGTCACCCGCGCCGCCGAGCGGCTGTGCGTGACCCAGCAGGCCGCGAGCAGCGCGCTGCAACGGCTGCGCCACCATTTCGACGACGAGCTGCTGACCAGGGTCGGCCGCCATCTGGAGCTGACGCCGCTGGCGCGGTCGCTGATCATGCCGGTCCGCGAGGCGCTGCTGACCGTCCAGGCGGCGCTCGACGCGCGGCCGCATTTCGACCCGGCGACCGCGCGCTACAAATGCCGGATCGCGATGAGCGACTATTGCCTGCACGTCATCCTGCCGCACCTGCTCCGCTACCTGACCATCACCGCCCCGAACATGCAGTGCGCGGTCGAGACCCTCGGCCCCGCGAGCTTCGACCGGCTCGAAATGGGCGAGCTCGACTTCTGCCTGACCGCGCACGACATGCGGCTCTACGGGACGCACCGGCCGAGCCGGCACATCCGCACCATGCCCTTGTTCCGCGACGACTTCGTCTGCGTCGCCGATCCCGCGCATGTCGACATCGCCGACGGCATGTCGCTGCGCACCTACCGCCGGGCGCGGCACAACACGGTCGATTTCGGCGAGGACCTGAAGACCATCGTCGAGGACGCCTGGGCGAGCAGCAGCACCGAGTTCGACATCGCCGTGCTGGTGCCCAATTTCGCCGCGCAGATCTTCATGCTGCCCGGCACCCCGCTGGTCGCCACCTCGCAGCGGCGGCTGGCCAACACCCTGGCGCCGCGGCTCGGGCTGGCCGTCGCCGAATGTCCGATGAAGCTGCCGCAGCTCCAGGAAATCCTATTCTGGCACGAGCGCAGCGAGCAGGACCCGGCGCGCATCTTCGTCCGCAAGGCCTTCGGCCTGATGGTCGACCAGCTCGGCGAGGAGCCGCCGTCGAGCCACAACTCGCATTTGTGACAGGCATCCGCCGATAGTGTTTCCGCCCTAAGTCGCGCGGCCTCATCCTCCCCTCCACAGAACGAAAAAGGTTCGACGGAGGGGATCAGACCATGAAGCGATCGACGCGTATCCAGACCATCGCCAGTCTCGCCGCGCTCGGCTGGGCCGGGGCGGCGCAGGCCCAGTCCGCCGCCGCGCAGGACCCGGCCCTCGACGAGATCATCGTCACCGCGCAGAAGCGCTCCGAAAGCGTGCAGGACGTGCCGCTCGCCGTCTCGGCGGTCGGCGGCGCGACGCTCGACCGGCTCGGCGTCGGCAACCCGCTGCAGCTCGGCGCGACGGTGCCGAACTTCAACCTGCAGACCAACAGCGGCGTGACCTACATCTACCTGCGCGGCGTCGGGAACAACTTCCTCGGCCTCGGCATCGACAGCAACGTCGCCTACCACGCCAACGGCGTCTACATCGCCCGCCCGCGCGCGCAGGTGTCGAGCTATTTCGACGTCGACCGGATCGAGGTCGTCCGCGGCCCGCAAGGCGACCTCTATGGCCGCAACGCGACCGGCGGCTCGATCAACGTCATCACCCGCAAGCCGACCGACGCCTTCTCCGCGAACGCCACGCTGAGCGTCGGCAATTACGGGCTGGTGCAGGGCGAAGCCGGGGTCGGCGGGGCGATCGTGCCCGGCAAGGTCGCGGTCCGCGCCGCCGGCTTCTTCGTCGACCGGGGCGGCTACGGCAAGAACGAGGCGACCGGCAAGGACGTCGACAACCGCAAGGAACAGGCCGGCCGGCTGACCGTCGAGCTGACGCCGAGCGAGCCGCTGACGATCGAGATCATCGCCGACTATTTCCACGCCAACGACGCCTGGGGCGTGGTGCACCAGGCGGGCAGCGGCATCCCCGGCGCGCTGACCCTGGCGGAATCGCTGGGCAATTTCCCCAGCAAGATCCGCAACGTCGTCTCCGGCGTCGATCCCAACCGCAAGATCCGCGCCTGGGGCGTGCAGGGCACGGCGACGCTCGACCTGGCCGACAACATGTCGCTCCGGTCGATCGCCATCGCAGGGTCATTCTGCCCATGTCGGGCAGATGGTAGAGTTTCATTATCGCTGGCATCCATATTACGGCGGTCGTTTTCGGCATGAAGGCCGCGAGGACCGGGCCAATGGCGCGATCATCCGGGTAGAGATCAGGCCGGGTGAGATCATCCAGGTCGCAGAGTGGATGCTGGACAGGGCGTTGTGCGCCGACATGGAGATGGGCGAACCGCGCGTTGCGGTGATTGGGCTTGTAGAGCTTCATGGACTGCTTACCGATCGCGGTTTCAGGCAGACTTCGACGGATGGACTCACGGCCATCCAGGAGGCGCGCCATGAAGGCACTACCACGACCCTCGTCGCTATCGATGCTGACCCAGCAGCTGAGCATGCCGCTCGATACGCCGCAGATGCGAGGCCTGAGCGAGGCGCAGCGAAGCGCCGTTGTTGCCAGGCTGGCGACCCTCTTGATGGCCGCAGCCGGCGTCGCGGCGAAGGAGGCCAGCGATGACGGGCAATGATCTCCTTCCAGTCACGGTGCTCAAGCGCAAAGCTGTGGTGTATGTCCGACAGTCGACCCCGGGTCAGGTCCAGAACAACCTGGAGAGCCAGCGCCGACAATATGAGCTTGTCGATGTTGCCCGACGCTGGGGATTTCACGATGTCGAGGTGATCGACGATGACCTTGGTCGGACCGCCAGCGGCACTGTCGACCGCCCCGGTTTCGAACGACTGGTCAGCGGCCTGTGCACGGGCAAGGTTGGCGCGGTGCTTTGCTTGGACGCATCGCGCCTTTCCCGTAATGGCCGGGACTGGCACCACCTTTTGGAGCTGTGTGGCCTGGTTGAAGCGCGCGTGATCGATCTCGACGGGGTATACGATCCCTGTCGACCAAACGATCGATTGTTGTTGGGCATGAAGGGCAGCATCAGCGAGTTTGAGCTTGGCATTTTGCGAACACGCATGCTTGACGCGGCGCGCGCCAAGGCAAGGCGGGGAGAACTGCGCCTCAGTGTTCCGATCGGCTATATCTGGCACCGCGAATACGGCCTGGGGCTGGATCCCGATATCCGGGTACAGGAGGCGATCCGCCTCATCTTTTCGCGTTTCCGCGAGCTTGGCAGCGCCCGCCAGGTGCTGATTTCGCTGACAGCTGACAATTTCCATTTTCCCCGCCCTTCTGACGGCCGCAAAACGGTGTCCTTCGACTGGGTGCCGGTTCGCTATCGAAGCGTTATTTCGATCCTGAAGAACCCCTTCTACGCTGGGGTCTATGTCTATGGTAAAAGCGAGAAGCGAACCGAGATTGTCGATGGCAGGGCACGCAAAAGTTACGGCCACAGCAAGCCCTTTGGAACGTGGGAAGTGCTGCTCCAGGATCATCACGAAGGCTATATCGATTGGAGTGAGTTTGAAAGGAACCAGAGCCATATCGCCGTCAACGCCTTCGGACAGAAGGGCGGCATCAAGTCTGGTCGTGGTGGCCGCGCGTTGCTCGCGGGCCTGCTCACCTGCGGCCGATGTGGAAGACGGTTGGGCGTTGTCTATTCGGGCCGGCCTCCGGGTCATCCCTATTACCGCTGCGAACGTATCAACCAGATGCTGGCCAAGCCACGATGCATGACTTTTGGCGCATCTCGCATCGACCCTGCCATAGGCAAAGAGATATTGAGAGCCGTGACGCCGATGGCGATCGAGGCCGCAATGGAAGCTGATCGGGCGCATCGGGATAATCTGGAAGAACGGCACCGCATGGTGGAGCTGGACTTGCAGCAAGCCCGATACGAGGCATCTCTCGCTGAACGTCGCTATGCTGCCTGCGACCCTGATAACCGCCTGATCGCTGCCCAACTCGAGAATAGCTGGGAAGCAGCGCTCAGGCGTGTGGAAGCCTGTGAAGCGGGTTTGGCCCAAGCGCGACAAATCGATCTGGCCGCGCCGGTGCCAGATTTTGCTGGCATTGCCACCGACCTGGAGACCGCTTGGCGCTCGCCTAACGTCGACATGCGTTGTCGTCAGCAGCTCCTCCGCACGCTCGTGACCGATATCATCGCTGATGTCGATGAAGAGCAACGTGAAGTCATTTTGACGATCCACTGGAAAGGTGGCCAACATTCTCAGCTGCGCATTCGCAAACCCAAAGCAGGCGAACATGGCCAGAGTACGCCCGAAGCCGCCCTTGCCATCATCCGCTCCATGGCCACCCGGTGGTCCGATGCAGACATTGCCGCCACTCTCAACCGGATGGGAATGCAAACCGGACAAGGCAAGACCTGGACAGCGCGCCGTGTCGGCTCGCTGCGCACTGTCCACAAAATCCACGGCTACCGATCCGCCGAAAAGAATGGAGAGTGGCTCACGCTGACCGAAGCCGCCAAAAAGCTTGGGGTTACTGCCCATCGGGTCCGTCGACTGATCAAGGAGGGCGTGCTCCCTACCGAGCAAGTTGTACCCGATGCGCCGCACCAAATCCGAGCCACGGACCTGGAAAAGGACGAAGTGACCCAGTTCCCGCGTCACAGAGGCCCGTGTCGCATCAAAATGGAAAACCAAAAGTCCCTGTTTCCGGACATTTGAAGAGGAGGTGTAGTATGAATCGGTCGTTGCCGCCTATCGCAAGTCGCGCTTCACCGCGCTCGACGAGCTGATCGGCACCGACCCGTCGATCGGCGCGATCTCCCAGCTCGAGAAGCAGCACCAGTTCAGCGAGGAGGTGCAGTTCCTGGCCAACGGCACGGGATGGGATTTCATCCTCGGCGGCTATTATTTCACCGAGAGCGTCGACGGCTTCATCCACATCCCGATCTTCTTCGATCCCGCAGCGCAGTTCGACCAGCGCGGCACCGGCGACACCAAGGCCTATGCCGTGTTCGCCCACGGCTCCTGGGAATTCGTGCCCAGGCTCAAGCTCGTGCTCGGCGCGCGCTACAGCCATGAGAAGCGGACGTCCGAGGGCGTGTTCACCGCGCCGTTCGTGCCGATCCCGACCGGCGGCGAAAAGAGCTTCAACGCCTTCACGCCCAAGGCCACGCTCCAGTTCGAGCCGTCGGACAACCTCACCGTCTATGGCGGCGTCTCGAAGGGGTTCAAGAGCGGCGGCTTCACCATCGGCGTGCCCGGCCCGGGCGTCGAGCCGGAGAAGCTGCTCAGCTATGAGGTCGGCCTCAAGGCGCAGATGTTCGACCGGCGGCTGACCGCCAACATCGCCGCCTTCTGGTACGACTACACCAACATGGTCGTGACCCGCGTCGTGCAGGCGCAGACCGTCGAGGAGAATGCCGGCAAGTCGACGATCAAGGGCATCGAGGTCGAGCTGACCGCGCGGCCGACCAGCCGGCTGCGGATCGACGCGTCGCTGGGCCTGCTCGATGCCAAGTTCGACAGCTTCACCACGCCCGATCCGCTCAACCCGGCGGCCGGCCCGATCTCGCTGGCCGGCAACCGCCTGCCCGGATCGGCCAAATATACCGCGCGGGTCGGCGCGCAGTACGACATCCCGGTCGGCGACATCGCCAAGATCAGCATCAGCGGCGACGCCTTCTTCTCGGGCGACATGTATTTCGATCCCTACGAGCATCGCGGATCGTACCAGCCGTCCTACGAGACCTATAACGCGTCGCTGACCTACGACAGCGGCCGCTGGTGGAGCATGACGCTCTGGGGCCGCAACCTGAGCAACAGGACGATCGTCTCCAACCAGCTCATCTCGGCCGATTTCTGGGGATATCCGCGGCTCACCTATCTGCGCGACCCACGCACCTACGGCATCGACTTCAAGGCAAAATTCTGAGGATCACATGGCAATCACGGGTATCGAGTCGCTTGTCTACGGGGTGGACGACGTCGCGCTGGCGATCCGCTTCTTCGAGGATTTCGGGCTGCCGCTGGTCGAGCGGTCCGAAGGTTTCGGGCGCTTCCGGCTCGACGAGGGATCGAGCGTCGTCATCCGCCACCGCGGCGATCCGGCGCTGCCCGCCACGACGATGGAAGGGATCGGCGTCCGCGAGGTGATCTGGGGCGTCGACACGCCCCAGGCGCTGGAGGCGCTGGCCGAAGGACTCGCGGACTGCGACGTGCGGCGCGACGCCGACGGCACGGTCCGCTTCCGGACGGGCTTCGGCCTGCCGATGGGCTTGCGGCCCTTCACGCGCAGGCCGGTGGTCTACGCGCCCGATCCGGTCAACGCGCCGGGCCGCGTCAACCGGCTCAACCAGCATCGCAAATGGCGCGAGCGGGCGCGGCCCAAGGTGATCTCCCACGTCGTCTTCGCGGTGCCCGACCATGAGGCCGGCTTTGCGTTCATGCGCGACCGGCTGGGCTTCCGCCTGTCGGACAGCCAGCGCGGCTTCGGCATGTACCTGCGCTGCGACGGGTCCAACAACCACCACAACCTGCTGCTGCTCAACGCCAGCGCGCCCTTCCCCGACATGGACGGCAAGCTGCGCTTCCACCACGCCAATTTCGGGGTCGAGGACATCGACGAGATCATGGCCGGCGCGAACCATATGGAGCGCAAGGGCTGGGACCATTCGCATTTCGGGCTGGGGCGGCACCGCATCGATTCCGCGCTGTTCTACTACCTTCCCTGCCCGGCCGGCGGCGAGGCCGAATATGGCGCCGACGCCGACTATGTCGACGACAACTGGGTGCCGCGCGACTGGCAGGAGCCGCTGTTCGGCTTCGCGCATTTCGTCCACAACCTGCCGCCCTTCCTGCGGCAGTCGCCGGCCTGGAAGTTCCGCTACATGACCGACGAAGCGCCGCGGGTGGGCGGAGACGGCGAATGACCGTCATTGCGAAGGCGCTGATCATCGGCGGCGGGATCGGCGGGCTGGTCGCGGCGCGCGCGCTGCGGCAACAGGGCATCGCCGTCGACCTGATCGAGCGCGAGCCGCGATGGACGGTCTATGGCGTCGGCATCATCCAGCCGAACAACGCGCTGCGCGCGCTCGACCGGATCGGGCTGGCGCAGCCATGCCTCGATCATGGCGGCCCGTTCGGCGGCTGGCGCATCCATGACGCGCAGGGCAATGTCCTGATCGATCCGCCCGGCGACAACAGCGCCGCGCCGCACCTGCCGCCCAATAACGGGATCACCCGGCCGAAGCTCCACGAGGTCCTGATCCGGGGCGCCAGCGAGGTCGGCGCCGATATCCGGCTGGGCACGACCGCGACCGCGCTGCACGACGACGGCGAGGGCGTCGACGCGACCTTCAGCGATGGCGAGGTCCGCCGCTACGACCTCGTCCTCGGCTATGACGGGCTGTTCTCGGAAACCCGCCGGATGCTGTTCGGCGACGCCTACAGGCCGCGCTTCAACGGCCAGGGCGTCTGGCGCTACAATTTCGAACGGCCGGCCGACATGGATACCGGCAAGGTGTTCTTCGGGCCCGACACCAAGATCGGACTGGTGCCGATGTCGCCGACGCTGATGTACATGTTCGTCGTCACGGCCGAGGCCGACAGCCGCTGGTATGACGGGCCGACCGCCGCCGAGGAGATGCGGTCGCGCCTGAAGGGCTATGGCGGGCCGATCGAGCGGCTGTCGCAGCTGATCACCGATCCGGCGGGCGTGGTCTATCGTCCGATGCTCACCCTGCTGGCCGACGATCCGTGGCACAAGGGCCACATCCTGATCGCCGGCGACGCCGCCCATTCGACCACGCCGCACCTGGCCCAGGGGGCCGCGATGGCGATCGAGGATGCCGTGCTGCTCGGCGAGCTGCTGGGCGGGGACGGATCGCTCGACGCCGCGCTGTCGGCGTTCATGCGCCGCCGCTTCGACCGCGTGAAATATGTCGTCGACACCTGCGACCAGCTCGCGGCGTGGGAGCTGGAGGAATGGCGCGGCATCGACAATCCCGATGCGGACCAGGGCGGCTTGCTGCATCGTGCGACGCACGCCCTGATGGCGGACTATTGAGGAGACGGACATGCCCTTCCTCCGCAACTGCTGGTATGTCGCCGCGTGGGACGACGAGATCCCCGCCGAAGGGACCTTCCACCGTCGCATCCTGAACGAGGACATATTGCTGGCGCGCGACGGCGAGGGCGAAGTGCGCGCGCTCCGCAACCGCTGCCCGCATCGCTTCGCGCCGCTCAGCATCGGCACCCGCACGGGCGATGCGATCGAATGCGCCTATCACGGCCTCCGCTTCGGCCTGGACGGGCGATGCCTGTCCAACCCGCACGGCAGCGGACAGATTCCGGCCAACGCCAGGGTCCAGACCTATCCCGTGGTGGTGCGGCACCTGCTGGCGTGGATCTGGATGGGCGATCCGGACAAGGCCGATCCGTCGGCGATCCCCGACCTGGTCGGGCTCGATCCCGAGCGCTTCGCGATCAACCGCGGCTACATGCACACCCCGGCCAATTACGAATATATGGCCGACAACATCATGGACCTCGGTCATATCGAGTTCCTGCACAAGGGCCTGCTGGGAAGCGAGGCGGTCCGCCGCGCCGAGATCGAGGTGAAGCAGGCAGGAAACGTCGTCCATTCCAACCGGCTGACCCGCGACGAGATCCTGCCGACCGCATTGGAGCTGCTCTACGAGACCGAGGGCAAGCCGGTCGACCGCTGGCTCGACGTCACCTGGTATCCGCCCGGCAACATGCAGCTGGTCGTCGGCGTGACCGGCGCGGGCCAGCCGGAGCGGATCGGCCGGGAAGCGCCGGGCGCGCATCTGATGACGCCCGAGACCGACGACAGCACCCATTATTTCTGGTCGAACGCGCGCGACTTCCGCCGCGACGACGACCAGCTCCACGCCGCGCTCGACCAGGGCTTCCAGCTTGCCTTCGAGCATCAGGACAAGCCGATGATCATGGCCCAGCACGACGCGATCGGCGGCGAGGATTTCTGGGAGATGCATCCCGTGATCCTGGAGGGCGACGCCGGCGCGGTGCGCGCGCGGCGCATCCTTCGCAAACTCATCAAGGAAGAACAGGCGGTCGGCTAATGGCGAAGATCATCATATCCTGCGCGGTGACGGGAAGCGCGCATGTCCCGACCATGTCGGACGCGCTGCCGATCACGCCCGAGCAGATCGCGGACCAGTCGATCGCCGCGGCCGAGGCGGGCGCAGCGATCCTCCACCTCCACGCCCGCATGCCCGAGGACGGCCGGCCGACCGGAGATCCCGACGTCTATGGCCGCTTCCTGCCGGTCATCCGCCAGGCGACCGACGCGGTCGTCAACATCACCACCGGCGGCGCGATCACGATGACGGTGGCCGAGCGGCTGGCGGCGGCGGCGCGGTTCAAGCCCGAGCTCTGCTCGCTCAACATGGGATCGATCAACTTCGCCTTCTTCCCGGCCGCGCGGCGCATATCGTCGTGGAAGCACGACTGGGAGGAGGGCTATGTCCGCAATTCGGACGACTATATCTTCCGCAACACCTTCCGCGACATCGCCTATATCCTGGAGACGCTGTCGGACGCGGGCACCCGTTTCGAGCACGAATGCTATGATGTGGGCCATCTCTACAACCTCGCCCATTTCCTCGACCGCGGACTGATCAAGCCGGGCTTCTTCGTGCAGATGGTGTTCGGCATCCTCGGCGGGATCGGCGCCGACCTCGACAACCTGATGTTCATGAAGCAGACCTGCGACCGGCTGTTCGGCAAGGACGCCTATCAATGGTCGGTGCTCGCCGCCGGCCGGCACCAGATGCCGTTCCTGACCCAGGCCGCGCTGCTCGGCGGGCATGTCCGCGTCGGGCTGGAGGACAGCCTGTTCATCGAGCGCGGCGTGCTCGCCGTCTCCAATGCCCAGCAGGTCGAGAAGATCAGGCGCATCCTGGCCGAGATGGGGCACGAGCCCGCCACCCCGGCCGAGGCGCGCGAGATGCTCGGCCTCAAGGGCGGCGATCGGGTGGAGTTCTGACCATGGCGCGACGGATCATCGACCTCTCCATCTATCTCGAAAACGACGTGATCTCCGATCCGCCGCCGTTCCGGCCGAAGATCGACTATATCGACCACAAGATGTCGGTGCCCGAGCTGGCCGGCTTCTTCCCCGGCCTCGCGCCCGAGGACCTGCCCGACGGGGAGGCCTGGGCGATCGAGAAGATCGAGCTGATCACCCACAACGGCACCCATCTCGACGCGCCCTATCATTTCGCCTCGACGATGAACAAAGGCGAGCGCGCGATCACCATCGACGAGGTGCCGCTCGACTGGTGCTTCCAGCCGGGCGTCAAGCTCGACTTCCGCCATTTCGAGGACGGCTATGTGGTGACGGCGGCCGACGTCGAGGCCGAGCTGGAGCGGATCGGCCACCGGCTGTCGCCGCTTGAGATCGTCGTCGTCAACACGGCGGCCGGGCAGCGCTACGGCCGGAACGACTATGTCACCGCCGGCTGCGGCATGGGCTATGAGGCGACCATCTACCTGCTCGAACGCGGAGTGCGGCTGACCGGCACCGACGGCTGGAGCTGGGACGCGCCGTTCGTCCACACCCGCGAGAAATATCTCGCGACCGGCAATGCCGGGCTGATCTGGGAAGGGCACAAGGCCGGCCGCGACATCGGCTATTGCCACCTGGAGAAGCTCCATAACCTGGAGGCGCTTCCCGCCACCGGCTTCACCATCGCCTGCTTCCCGATGAAGATCCGCGCCGCCTCCGCCGGGTGGACGCGCGCCGTGGCGATCATCGAGGATCGAGATGGCGCATGATCCACGGGAAAGAGGGCCTGCCATGAGCTTCCTCCGGAACTGCTGGTATGTCGCGGGTTGGGCCGACGAGCTGGCCGAGGGCGCGCCGCTCGCGCGGACGATCGCCGGCGAGGCGATCCTGTTCTGGCGCGACGGGGCGTCGCTGTTCGCCGTCGCCGACCGCTGCCCGCACCGCCTCGCCCCGCTGCACATGGGGCGGACCGACGGCGCGACCGTCCGCTGCGGCTATCACGGGCTGGCGTTCGACGGCGTATCGGGCCGCTGCACCGACAACCCGCACGGCGCGATCACGAGCGCGCTGGCGATCCGCACCTATCCGTGCGTCGAGCGGCACCGCATCCTGTGGGTGTGGACCGGCGACCCCGATCGCGCCGACCCCGCCGACATTCCCGACATGGGCTTCGTCGACCGGGCGGGCGAGCATGCGTTCAGCAAGGGCTATATGCACACGGCGGCCGGCCACAAGCTGCTCGAGGACAATATCCTCGACCTGTCGCACGCCGACTATCTGCACCCCGCGACACTGGGCGGCGGATCGATCACCCGGACCCGCGCGCATGTCGAGGAGCGCGGCGACGCGGTGTTCGTCCAGTGGCTGGCGAGCGGCGAGCCGGCGATCCCGATCTTCCGCCCCGAAATGCCCGATCCGCTGATCGACACGGACATGTGGACCGAGGTGCTGTGGCACCCGGACGGGGTGATGATCCTGCGCACCGGGGCGACGCCGATGGGCCGGCCGCGCGCGGAGGGGATCGACACCTGGAACGCGCACGTCATGACCCCGGAGACGGCGACGACGACGCATTATTTCTACTGCAACTCGCGCAACTACCGCACCGACGACCCCGCCTACAACGCCGCGATGGCGGCGGGCCTGCGCATCGCCTTCGAACAGGAGGACAAGCCGATGATCGAGGCGCAGCAACGGGCGCTGGGCGAGGCCGACCTGTTCGACCTCAGGCCCGCGCTGCTCGCCATCGACAACGGCTCGACTCGCGCCCGCCGCATCCACGCCCGGCTCGTCGCGGACGAGGCAGCACACCGATCCGAACCCGCCTGAAGGAAGCATGATGTACGAACCATTTCCCGGAAATTACGTCTGGAACCTGAGCGTCAACATCTGCCTGTGCATGGGCGCGGCGATGGGCGAGATCGACAAGGCCAATGACGAGGTGCGCGAGATCGCGCGCGAAGGCGCCGACAAGGGAACCGCCGCCTTCTTCGACAGCTGGGGCCGGATGGCGGACCGGCTGGTGGAGCTGGGCGAGGAGTGCGAGGCGGCGGGGAACGCGCTGAGCGCCGGCGAGAAGTACCGGCGCGCGACCGCCTATTACATGACCGCCGAACGCATGCAGGCGCGCGACTATGAGCCCCGCAAGCGGATGTACCGCACCATGCTCGACACGATGCAGCGCGCGATCGACGCCTCCGGGCTCGGCTGGGAGCGGATCGACATCCCGTTCGAGGGATCGAGCTTCCCCGGCCTGTTCATTCCCGGCGAGGGCGAAGGGCCGCGCCCGACCATGGTGTTCTGCAACGGCCTCGACAGCGTCAAGGAGATGATCGCCCTGTCGATCGGCGACACCTTCGCCAGGCGGGGCATCTCGGTGCTCGCGGTCGACCAGCCGGGCGTCGGCGAGGCGCTGCGCCTCAATGGCCTGCCCGCGATCCCCGACACCGAGCGCTGGGCCGGCGCCGCGGTCGACGCCCTCGAAGCGCGCGCCGATGTCGACAAGGACCGGATCGGGATGATGGGCTGGTCGCTCGGCGGCTATTACGCGCCGCGCGCCGCGATCTACGAGAAGCGCTTCAAGCTGTGCGTCGCCTGGGGCGGCAACCACGACTGGGGCGGGCTCCAGTCGCGCCGCCTGAAGAACGAGGGCGAGAATCCGGTGCCGCATTATTGGGAACATGTCATGTGGGTGTGGGGCCAGCCCGACATGGCCAGCTTCATGGCGCTGATGCCCAAGGTGACGCTCAACGGGCATATGGAGAATATGACCGTGCCGTTCCTGATCACCCACGGCGCCAACGACCGGCAGATCCCGCGCGAATATGCCCATCAGAGCCGTGACCAGGCGATCAACAGTCCCCGCGTCGAGCTCAAGCTGTTCACCGAGCGCGAAGGCGGCGTCGAGCATTGCAGCGCCGACAATATGGAGCCGGTCAAAAGCTACATCGCCGACTGGGTGCGCGATCGTTTCAGCGAGGTTTAGGGGTTCCGCCGCTACTGGCGCCTGTAATGAGCGGGCCGCTTGCTTCCCATCCTGGTCGCTGGGATGCGGCGAACCGCCATCTCGCTTTCGCGCTCGGCGCTGCGCTGTCGCGCCTCGAGGGGCCCATTCTGATCAAGGATTTCGTCACGCCGCGGTTTGAGATTGCGGCGGATTCGATTCGTTCAAAAACGTCAGGAAGGTATGACGACCGCATCGAAGGCCTGCGAGAAAAGCTCCGCCTGCGAGACGATGTTGAGCTTGCGGTACAGATTCTTGCGATGGGTGATGACGCTGGACGTGGCTATGCCGAGCGAAAGCCCGATGGCTTCGGATGATTGGCCACGCAATATGCCGCGGCATACGTCATTCTCGCGCGCGGTAAAGGAAATGGCCTGTTTCGCCGCCATTGCATAAATGATCATGTCCAAATCAATACGTGCCAGGCTGAGTGCCTGGCAATGCCTTGACACGGCTGCGGAAATGATCGGCGCAAGCATGGTGATATTATCGATTTCAGCAGCGGTAAACATGCCGTTATCTTGATCTTTATAAATGTTCGATGAGATTATGGATCCATTATTCTCATTGATTATCGTCAACTTATCGGAGATTTTCTGATCGCTGAAAAATCTGTTCCTGTAAAATTTACTGAAATCGTTGCAATCTGGATGGACGATCGACATAGCCTTGGTCTGGGCGATCTCACCAATCGCGGAGTAATTCGGGTCATATTTGTAGAATTCGTCAAAATATTCCCGCGCCGACTGGGCTGCACGCTCCTCGTCGCGCATGCTGCTGATCAGGAAGATGCTCGGCGTGAGCGCCGGAGAGAATTCCACGATGGTGACATGGCTGGTGGGCAACAGGCTGCCAATCGCATGGTGAAGATGATGCGTGAAGCGCGGTGTGCCAATCGTCAGGATCACGCAGGCAAGCCGCGCCTCCCAGCCGGTACTGGTTTGCGGACTATCGATCGGAAGCGTCCGATGAAGCAATGCCTTCTCTCCGCTGCCACCCTGTTTTCGGTTTGATACGAGCATATCCGCGCGACGAAGCAGGGGCAATCATGACACCCTGGTCAGGGCGTGGCGTCTGACGGGGCCGATGCGTCCTCCTCGGCTTTCAGCAAGGCATTGAGCCGTCGCCGAACACGGTTGGGGCCGACGTCGCCGATGCCCGACAACTCGGTGCGGGCATCGCCAAAACGATCGACCAGCGGTTCGATCCGTTCGAGCGCGTCGACATCCTCCTCGCGGGTACGGTTGACCGCGTCGCGCAACCACAGGTCGAACTCCGGGGCGTCGGGCCGGACATTGCGAACGACGCCGCTGAAATCATGGCTGCGACCGCGGCTCTCCGGCGTGACGCCATGGAGGTGGTTCGACATCCCGAGCAGGCGTCGCGGCCCGCGTGCGGCAGCGCTGTAGAATTTGAAATAGGTGATCACCAGCGCGGGGCTGTGAAACACCGACCCCATCTCGACATCGAGCAGGTCGCGATTGTCGGGAAAGGCATGGCGATAATAGGGCGTGTCGGGCTTCTGGTCGCACATCCAGCGGATCACCTCGATCCGGTCGGTCGCACCATGCTCCGGCCTGGCATCACCGGCATCGGGGGCTTCGATCGTCGTCAGATGAAGAAAGCCGACATGGCTGAGGTCCATCACATTATCGATGATGAGCGACCAGCGCGCGTTGACGACGGTCCTGCCATTGGGAACGACGTGCCAGCCAGGTTGGTCGAAGCCGATTTCAGCGAGCTCGGGCATATGTGCCACATCCGCCGCATCGGCATCGCCCATCCAGATCCAGACAAGGCCGCCACGCTCGACAAGGGGATAGGTGCGATGCCGGAAATGGCGCGGAATGCTCGTCTGTGCCGGGATCGCCACGCATTGCCCGGTCGGCGCGTAGGTGAAGCCATGATAGGGGCAACGGATATTGTCGCCATCGAGCCGTGCCTGGCCAAGCGGATAATTACGGTGCGGGCAGAGCCCCCGCATGGCGACGGCACCGCCGGCAAGCGTGCGATAGAAGACGATGGGCACGTCCATGATCGTGCGCTCGAGCGGCGTGCGCCCGATCTCGTCGGCCCAGGCCGCGATATACCAGGCATTGTGGATATAGGGACGGTCGGAAGTGAAGGGATACATCGCGCGCTCCGATCGGGAATTGGGGTCAGACAGGCGCGATGAGCGCGTCGGCGGCATTTTCGGCGAGCAATCGGTTCATGATGCGCCGCGCGCGCGCCGCGGCGCCGTCGCTCTCGAGATAGACGGGATCAAGCTGCTCGAAGCCGACGTCCCCCATATTGTGCTGCTGCGCCTCGATGATCGGCTTGTCCTCCTCGACGAAGGCGCTGCTCACCATCGCCTGGACGCGGGCGCTGAAGTCCGGGTCCCCGCGCCGGTAGGTGCGACCGAGCTTCCAGAAATAATGGCTCCGGACGGCGGTTTCGGGGGTGATCAGATGGGCTGCCATCGTGTTGACGCCCGCTTCCTTGGGAGCGCCGCGCGCGGTGCCGCCGACTTCGACGCAGAGCAGCGCCGGCGGGTTCCAGGTGACGTTCGACCACATGTCGATCGTGTCGCCGACCCCGTCGCCCAGCGCCGCGCGCAGCAGCACGGTCGGCGGCTCGCCGGGACGGGCGTTGAGCGCACGCACGGTTTCGCCATCGGTCTGCGCGGTAAAGCGCACGCGCTGGTTCGCACCGGGATTTGAGAGGTTCGGATGCAGGAACTCGGCATGGCTGAGGTCGAGCAGATTGTCGGAAACCAACGCATAATTGGCATCGATCGCGATATAGCCGTCGACGAAGTCGTACCGATCATGCTCATCGAGAAAGTCGAAGGGAACCAGCTTGGTCGCATCGGCGGGCGCGGGGCCATGCCAGATCCAGATGACGCCATGCGCCTCGATCGTCGCATAGCGGGTGAGTTGTGCCTTGGCAGGCAGCAGCCCTTTCCCGATCGGATTCTGGACGCAGCGCCCGTCGGGGCCGAACCGCAACCCATGATAGGGGCATCGAATGGCGTCACCGAACAGCTTGCCGCGGTTGAGCGGCGCAAAACGGTGCGGGCAGACGTTCGACAGCGCGGTGACGTCTCCGCTTTCCGTGCGATAGAAGAGCACCGGCTTGTCGAACAGCACGCGCATGAAGGGTTCGCGGGCGACCTCACCGCTCCATGCCGCAGCGTACCAGCGATTCAGCAGATAGGCCATGACGCGCTCCTCATGCCGTGACCGCGGCGTGGGGTTCGGGATCGATCAGGCCGCGCCTGCCGCTCCAATCGAGGATGGCGTCAATGCACTGGCGAAGCAGTGCGGGCTGGCCCAGATAATAATGGGTGGCATGGGCGATCTGCACATAGCTTTTGTCCGGCGTCGCGAGCGCCTGGTAAATTGCCGGATTGTGGGTGGCCGGCACGGCGTCGTCAGCCGTATTCTCGATCTGGAGCACGGGCGTGGCGGCGATACGCGCCGCATTCATCGGCCCCTTGACGTTGCTGTGATCATAAGACCATTGCGACAACCAGGACCGCAGCGTCGAATAGCGGGCAAGGCCTGCGGGCCCCGAATTGACCGTGCGTGGATCGCCCAGATAGGTCCAGCCCGGTTTGCGGTCATTGGGATCGATCGCGCTGTCAAGCCAGCGTACGTCGCACATCGTGCGGTGGACGATGAAGGCGCGCTCCTTTTCCCCATTGTTCCGCTGCTTCAGCGTGTCGAGCATGTTGAGGGCGAAATCGGAGATGCGCCGGTTGCGCAGCCGCTGCTCGGTACGGAACGCGCGCACGAAGTCGGCGCTATATGGCGGCCGGTTCGGACAGCCGTCGCCATAGATGTCGAATTCGGGATCGCGTGTGTCGGGATCGAGCTCGTTGCGGACCGAAGGATCAAGCCATTCGGTCAAGGTTTCCGCCCGGCTGAGATGGGCGGCGATGAAGATGATGGCGTCGGCACGCGTCAGGCCCGCCTGCGTCAGATCATAGGGGTCTCCGGCGGGCGTATGCGTGATCGACGGCCGCTCCGCCTGCGCCTGGTAGAAGAGCGACAGCGAGCCGCCGCCAGACCATCCGACAAGCACCACTTTCTGATAGCCGAGCTGCTCGCGGGCGTAGCGGATGTAGGCGCCAAGGTCGTAGGCGACCTTCTCCATGATGAGGGCTGAATCGTTGCGCGCATAACGGCTGCCACAACACAGGACGTGGAGCCCGCGATCCGCGAGAGCCATCGGCATGGGCAGAAATTGCAGCGTCGAGGTCGGGTGCATGAACAGGAACACCGTCGTCGACGGCTGGCCTCTCGGCGCAAGCAACTGCCCTTCGAGCAAGGTCGTCCCCTGGCTGCCGTTGAAGCCATAGGTTTCCGTCATCTGCAATGTCTCGGCGAACCGAATGCTGATCGGGGTGCGGTGCCACGATGCGGGCTGGGCCGGCGCGACCATCTCAGTTGCGGCCATGTTTGAAGCGCGACCAGGCCGCAAGTTTCGCATGCGCCTCCGCCGCCGCCTTCTCGTTGAAGCCGGGCTTCTCGGTACGGGTGGTTATTTCCAGCCGAAGCCCATTGGGATCGAAGAAATAGATGGATTTGATGAAATCATGATCGACGATGCCGGTCACCTCGACGCCCGCCGCGACCAGCCGGTCGCGATAGGCGAGAACATCGGCAAGATCCGGAACCTCCATCGCGAAATGCTGGACCCAGCGAGGCGTGTTGGGCGATGGCTCAGGCGGTTCATCGCCGCCGAGATCGAAGAAGGCGATGTAGGATCCATCGCGCATCTGGAAGAAAATATGGGCGTAGGGGCCGGCATCGCCCGAGCTGGGCACGGCATCGACCTGCATGCAATGGACGAGCGGCAGGCTGAGCAGGTCCTCGTAGAAGGCGCGCGTCTCTTCCGCATCGCGGCAGGGAAAGGCAAAATGGTAAAGGCGCTGAATATTTGTTTCCATCTGCAATCTAGCCTTGGATGCCGTGTCTTCAAATCGCAGGGTGACGCGAATTCCCATCGCCATTGCCATGCAAAACAAGCTGTTAGTCGATGGCCCCGACAAGCGTCTCTCCCCACAAGATGGGAGGTCGGGTCGATCATGTCCTTCTTCCCATGCGGAGGGGAAAGACGCGTCAGCGATTATCCATCAGTCATGAAAGGGAGCACTCCGCTGCAAGCGAGTGCCGGAATGAGCGCGCCCGCATGCCGGACAGGAACGGGCGACGGAGCAACTGGGGAGGAGTAGCGATGGCTCGGAAGTTCAGCTTGATGTGCGCGACGGCGCTGACGATGGCGGCCGCCACGGGTGCGCAGGCGCAGGTGTCTGCGCCGAACGCCGCCGCGGATGCCGGCAGCGGCGGCCTGGAAGATATTGTCGTCATTGCCCAGAAGCGGTCCGAAAATCTTCAGAACGTCCCTATCGCGGTTTCAGCGGTAACCGGTGCCGATCTCCAGACCCGGCGCGTCACGGATGTGCTCGACCTCAGACTGGCGGTGCCCAGCCTCAACATCACCAACAGCAACGGCAATGTCAGCACCAATCTGCGCGGACTTGGCAGCACGGCCGTCAATGCGGGCTATGAAAACACCACCGCCTTCTATGTCGACGGTGTTTATCTCGCCTCGCAGCAGGCGACGTTCCTCGGGCTCAGCAATGTGGCGCAGATCGAGGTGTTGAAGGGCCCCCAGGGAACCCTGTTCGGGCGCAATGCGACAGCTGGCCTGATCCAGATAACGACACGGACTCCGGGCGATACGCCTACCGTCGAAGGGCGGCTGTCCTACGGCAATTACGGCACGATCGAGGGCGCCTTCTATGCCGCGACGCCGGTTGCGACGGGTGTCGCCGCCGACATCTCCTTTTACGGGACGCATATGGCCGACGGCTGGGGGCGCAATCGCACCCGCAATGTCGATTCCTATGTGGTCGATCATAATATCATGGTGCGATCGAAATGGGTTTTCGATCCTACCGAAGGCACCAAGGTGACGCTGATCGGCGACTATAGCGACAGCAGCGACACCGCGACGTCGAAGGCGGCGCTGCGCGGCACCGTCAATCCCTTCTACCGAAGCGAGGGCCCGGCGCCCGACCTTGGCTATGACACGGTCAACAATTCCCCCGATGTCCGGAGCGGCTGGTCGGCAGGCGGCAGCCTCAAGGTCGAGCAGGAGATCGCATCACTGACGCTGATGAGCCTCACCGCTTATCGCAAGTCGCGCTATGCGATCGGGTTCGACTATGACCAGGGACCGAGCAATCTTGCCGAAGTCACGTTCGTTCAGCCGGATCGGCAATTCTCGCAGGAACTGCAGCTGCAATCCGGCACGGGCGGCCCGCTGACCTGGACGGTCGGCGCTTATTATTTCAACGCAAAATCAGCTTATGACCCGTTTCATCTCAATCTTTATGCCGCTGGCAGCCTCATCACCATTTCCAACCATCAGAAAACCGAATCGATCGCTGGATTTGCGCAAGCCACCTATGAAGTGGCACACGATACCAACCTGACGCTCGGCGGACGCTACACCTGGGAAAAGCGTACCGCCTATGACGGGACCACGTCCGTCTTCCTGATCGGACCGGGCACGACCTTGCCGACCGTCGCGGCGCCGGACCGCAAGGCGGATTTCAACAAGTTCACCTTCCGCGTCTCGCTCGACCATCGCTTCTCGCAGCAACTGCTCGGCTATGCCTCGTTCAACCGAGGCTTCAAGAGCGGGGGGTTCAATACAGGGACGCCGAACAGCGCGCCCTATCTGCCGGAATCGATCGATGCCTATGAAATCGGCTTCAAATCCGATCTGGCCGATCGCCATCTGCGTATCAACGCCGCTGCTTATTATTATGACTATACCAATATTCAGGCGCAACGCCTGGCCTCGGGCGTGATCCAGATCGTCAATGCCGCGTCGGCGAGAATCTATGGCGTCGATGTCGATTTCGAGGCCTTGTTGACCCACGGCTTCACCCTCTCCGGCGGGTTCAACCTCGGCAGCTCCAAATTCAAATCCTATCCCGGCGCCCTGATCGGCAACATCGATGGCCTGCCGTCGGTCGTCGGCGATGCGGACGGCAATTACCTGCCCAATGCATCGAAGCTCACCTTCAACCTGGCCGCCAACTATGCGGTGGATTTCCGGGGCGGAAAGATCAACCTCAACGCCAATCTCTATTATAATGACGGCTATTATCTGGAAGCCGACAACAAGACGCGCCAGCATGGCTATGCGCAGCTCGGTGCCGCCATCAACTGGACCAGCCCCGACGATCATTTCACCGTCGGCCTGTTCGGCAAGAACCTGACGGACCGACGCGTGCTCAACTATTCGTCGACCGTCGCCAGCAACGGCATGCATGTGGGGCTGTACGGACCGCCGCGAACCTACGGCGTCAACGCCGGGTTCAAATTCTAGGGCGTTTTTCAGGCAGGTGGAAACATCTGCCGACCGGACATCGCCGTTGAAAAATGACCGGGAGCGGCCGATCCGATGCGATCAGATCGGCCGTTCCCCTACATCTGGAGCGCGTTGCGAAGCAGCGTGAAGAGGTTGGCGATGGCGGTTTCATCGTCAATTTCGCGGTTCTGGAAATCCAGTCGGCGCGCATTCCAGTTATAGCAACTGAACTCGAGCATGCCCATCAGCGCCGAAGCGGCAATGTCCGGATCAAGGTCCAGGCATTTCCCGGCGGCATGCTGCTTGCGAATGCGAAAAGCGAAACGCTTCATGCCATTGTCGCGCACCTTGTGCCACAGGCCGGCGATTTCGGGATTGACCATGCCCGTTTCGAAAAGACCGGCGACCACGCCATAATATTGGCGATACTTGATCCAATAAATCGTCGTCGATTGCCGGATCGCGCCCAGCGTGTTCGTTTCGAACTCCGCCGCCGGCGGGCTGGCTCGATTGAGGTCTTCGAAAAACTGATCGACGCAGGCAATGAAGATATCCTGCTTGTCATTGAAATAGCGATAGAAAACGCCCACGGCCTTGCCCGCCTCGGCGCAAATGTCGGCGATGCGGGCATTCTGATAATGATCACGGCTGAAGACGACACGAGCCGCATCGATCAGCTTCTCGCGCGTCACCTCCGCCTTGCGGCGGGGAGCGGGGTTCACAGCGGTTGCCTTTGGCAAATGCTCGTCCTTACATCATGATGCGGCTGTGGATCGCCCACTCAATAGTGCGCGGCCAATCCGCTGTTCAAGACAATCATATCCCGCTCGACAGCCCGACAGGTGAAGGCAAAGCGATTGTCGCCGATCGCCCAGAAATCCGTCCTCAACGTATCGCCGGGGAAAACCGGCGCTGAAAAACGGGCATCGAAGCGGCGAAGACGTGCGGCGTCATAACCGCACAGGCTGCGCACGAAGGCATGGCAGGCGATGGCATAGGTGCAGGCACCATGGAGCAGCGGTCGCTCGAAGCCGGCTGCGCGCGCGATCGCCGGATCGACGTGGATCGGGTTCATGTCGTGATTGAGCCGGTAGAGCAGGGCCGCTTCCGGATGCGTCGGCAGGTCGCAACTGGCATCCGGCGCGCGGTCCGGTACGACCGGCGCGGACGACAGCGGGGGCGCCGCTCCGCCGAAGCCGCCTTGTCCCCGCAGATAGAAGGCGCCGGTGACGGTCGCGCACAGCATATCGCGATCCACATCGTAAAGGTCGCGATCAAATCGAACGATTGCGCCGCGGCCTTCGCCTTGATCATGGACCGCGCTGATCCGCATCTTGCTGTTGAGCGTACCTGCCGGCGGAAGCGGCTGGTGCATGGTAAGCCCGCTGTCGAGATGCAACAGCCGCGTGAGATCGAGGCCGTTGGCCGGATCAAAGATCCAGTCGGTCTCCATGGCGAGAATATGGGCGATGGCGGGAAATGCCTGAAGCTCCTTCTCATAGACGAATTTGAGCTGGTCGGGGTCGAGCGGATCGGTGCCGACACCGATGCTGAGCGCATAGAATATGGCATCCTTCCGACTGAAGTCCTGCCTGCGATCCGGCAACTGAAGCGTCAGCAAGCGTTCGTGATTCAGCGCCATTCATGCATCCCTTCTCGCGTCATGGACAGGGCACCCGTCGAACCGATCGGGCAAAAGCGATCCCCCCTGCATTCGGTCCGATCCAATAGCGTTGACAGCCGGCCAGCGCAATAATAATGAATATGAATTCATTATCACTAATTGCGGCGCGGGCCGCGGGAGACGGAGCGATGACGAGGCGACTCGAGGGGCGTGTTGCAGTGGTGACGGGGGCTGGACGGGGTCTTGGCGCCGCATATGCGTTGGCGCTTGCCGATCATGGCGCGAAGGTGGTGCTCAACGATCTCGGCGCCGGCTTGCAGGGTGAAAAAATTGACGAGGATCCGGTGGTCCAGGTGGCCGAAGCGATCCGCGCAAAGGGCGGAGAGGCGGTGATCGACCGAGGCGACGTTGCCGATTTCGATGCAGCGGGCCAACTGATCGAAACCGCGCTGTCCAGTTTCGGGGCGCTCGACATCCTCATCAACAATGCCGGCATTCTGCGCGATCGCATGCTGGTCAACATGACCGTGCAGGAATGGGATGACGTGATCCGCGTGCACCTGCGCGGTCATTTCTGCCCGACGCAGCACGCCGCCGTCCATTGGCGGGAGCGGGCGAAGCAGGGCAAGGCGGATGCGGTGCTGATCCACACCACCAGCATTGCCGGACTCCACGGCAATGCCGGCCAGGCGAATTATTCGACCGCGAAGTCGGGGCTCGCCACCTTGGCCTATCTCAACCATCTCGAGCTCCATGCCCGCTATGGTGTCCGCGCCTATGCGATTGCGCCCAATGCGCGGACGCGGCTGACGCTGAACTCGCCGGGCGCCGCCGATCTGGTGCGTGAACCGGAAGCAGGCACGTTCGATTATTTCAGCCCCGACAATGTCGCGGCCTTCGTCGCCTGGCTGGGGGCGGCCGATTGCGCCGCACCCTCGGGCACCATCTATGGAGTCGAGGGTGGGTTGGTGCGTCGCTATGACGCGTGGCACATCGCAACATCGATCAACAATGGCGACAAGCGCTGGACGTTCGAGGAACTCGACGCGCGTGTCGACGAACTCGCGGCCGGGCATGAGCGGACCTTCACGCCGCTCTCCGAGATCCTCATCGCCCCGGGGCAGGCGCCCAGGGCATGAGCGACACGCGCCCCCTGCCGGAGCCGACGCCTGAGACCGCAGCCTTCTGGAAGGCGGCCAGCGCGGGCGTGCTTCAACTGCAGCGCTGCCTGAACGGCTGCGAGCGTGCCTATTTCCCGCCGCGCAACTTCTGCCCGCATTGTGGCAGCCGCAATGTCGGCGCCTTCGCGGCATCGGGGCGGGCGACGCTCTACAGCTATGTGATCAGCCATCGCCCCGCCCCCGGCTTCACGCCGCCCTATGCCGTGGCCGTGGTCGAGCTGGAGGAAGGCCCACGGATGATGTCGAACATCGTGGACTGTGAACAGACACCCGAGGCGCTCCTTCTCGATATGCCGCTGAAGCTCGTGTTCCAGCGCCAGACCGATGCGATCAGCCTGCCTTTCTTCACGCCGGACCGGGGGTAAACATGCGCCACGCCATCGCCGTCGTCGGCGCTGCTGAAACCACAGACATGGGGCATATCCCCGATCTCTCGCAGATCGGGCTGCATGCCGACGCGGCGCTCAATGCGCTGGCCGACGCCGGATTGAAACCGTCCGACATCGACGGATTTGCAACCGCATCGGAATCGCCCGTCGCCCTCTGCTCCCATCTCGGCATCACGCCACGCTGGATCGACGGCACTGGCGTTGGCGGCTGCTCGTTCCTGATGCATGTCCGCCACGCCGCCGCCGCGATAGAAGCGGGCTTGTGCTCGACCGTGCTGATCACCCATGGCGAAAGCGGCCGCTCTCGGATCGCGCCATCGCCCTTGCCGATCCCGACACCCGGATCGCTCGAGGGTCAGTTCGAAGCGCCATTCGGCGCGGTCTGGGCGCCGACCATCTTCACCGTGCCGGCGCTTCGCTACATGAAGCATTATGGCGTTGGAGAGGAAGCGCTCGCGAACGTCGCGGTGATCCAGCGCGAATGGGCGGCACTGAACCCGCGCGCGACGCTGAAGGCCCCGGTGAGCGTCGATGAGGTGCTGGGATCGCGAATGATCGCCTATCCCTTTCGCCTGCTGATGTGTTGCCTCGTGTCCGACGGCGGCGGCGCGCTGGTCCTGACGTCTGCGGACCGGGCAAAGGACTTCGCGCGTCCCGTCTACATCGCCGGCACCGGCGAAAGCGCGGAAGCGACGATGATCAGCCAGATGGCGGACCATAGCAGCTCGCGCGCTTTCCGGGTTTCGGGCGAACAGGCCTTTCGGTCCGCGGGGATCGGCCATGCCGATGTCGACCATCTGATGATCTACGACGCCTTTGCGCATGTGCCGCTCTACGGGCTCGAGGATCTGGGTTTTTGCAAGCCGGGCGAGGCGGCGGCGTTCATGGCGGAGCGCCACACGGCGCCGGGTGGCCGCTTGCCGGTCAACACCAATGGCGGCGGGCTGAGCTATGCGCATTCGGGCATGTACGGCATGTATGTGCTGCAGGAATCGATCCGACAGATGCGCGGCATCGCGCCCGCGCAGGTGGCCGATGCGAAGGTCTCCGTCGCGCACGGCGTCGGGGGCTGGTTCTCGGCGAGCAGCACGATCATTTTCACCAATCAACCGTCCTTCTAGGCGGCGGGGGAGGCAACGCATGCAGGCAGGCGCGCAGCAAGGCGGGCAGGATGGCACGGTGATGGACGCAGGTGGCCTGCCGCTTGCGGGCCTATGCGTGGTCGATCTCGGCGGGATCGGGCCGGGCCCGTTCTGCAGCCTCGTTCTTGCCGCACTCGGCGCCTCGGTCATCCGCTTCGAACGCCCGTCGCGGGCGGGGGATGGCGACCTGGTCGACCCTTTCGCCGACGGGCGGGCAACGATCCATGCCGATCTCAAGACGCCGGAAGGCAAGGCCGCGGCGCTGTCGCTCGTCGGCAAGGCGGATATGCTGATCGAAGGCTTCCGGCCGGGCACGACCGAGCGGTTGGGGCTCGGCCCCGACGATTGTGCCGCGCTTAATCCGCGTTTGATCTATGGCCGGATGACGGGGTGGGGACAAAGCGGGCCGTTTGCCGCCGATGCCGGGCACGATATCAATTATATCGCGCTGTCCGGGGTGCTGCATGCGATCGGCACTTGCGAAGGCGGGCCGGTGGTGCCGCTCAACCTGCTCGGCGATTTTGCGGGCGGATCCTTTTTCCTGATCATCGGCCTGCTCGCGGCACTTGCCGAGCGCGAACGCTCCGGGCGCGGCCAGGTGATCGATGCGGCGATCGTCGATGGGACGGCGGCGCTCAGTTGGTTCATCCAGGCGCTACGGCGACATGGCGCCTGGCGGGACGCACGCGAGGCGAACCTGCTGGACGGCGGCGCACCCTGGTATGGAGTCTATGAAACGGCCGATGGCGGTCATGTCGCGCTGGGCGCGCTCGAACCGCAATTTTACGATCGCTTCGCTGCCGTGGCCGGGCTGGATATCGATACCCTGCCGTCGCGCGACGACCCCACCCAATGGCCGGCCTTGAGAGCGCGCATCGCGACATTGTTTCGAAGCCGCAGCCGGGATGAGTGGGCCAGGCTGTTCGCCGGCAGCGATGCCTGCGTCGCACCGGTGCTGTCCTTGTCCGAGGCGCCGCGCCATCCCCATGTCATGGCGCGCGGTGTCTTCGACGCGGGCGGCGGCGATCTGCCGCGCCTCACGCCATTGTTCGGCCGGAGCCCGACGCGGCGGGGATATGGCACCAGCGAACATGGCGACCTTGGCGCATGGAACCTCAGCGATGCCGAGGCCGCCCTCGTCTCCTTCGGCGGAGCGGGAGTCTCTCGCCGTTCGACCTGACAGGCAATGGAAAGACCATGGGAAGAGGATGTCGATGCGCGCAGACGAATATGAAATGATCCGAAGCCGGCTCACCGCACCGGGCTCCGTGTTCGAAGTGGTGCCGGCTGAGATTGGCGGCCGAACCTATAAAAGTTGGGCGCAGGCGCCCACGACGCTGCGCGCGATCCTGGAACGCAGCCGCAGCTTCGGCGATCAGACCTTCATCGTCTTCGAAGACGAGCGGCTGAGCCATGCCGCGCATGTCGAGCGTGTCGCGCGTTGCGCATCGGCGCTTCGGGCTCGGTACGGCATCGGCAAGGGGGACCGGGTGGCGATCGCAATGCGCAATCTGCCCGAATGGTCGATCGCCTTTTGGGCGGTCGTATCACTCGGCGCCGTCGCCGTGTCGATCAATGCCTGGATGACGGGGCCGGAAATGCAGTTCTGCATCGGCGACAGCGGCAGCCGGCTGCTGATCGCCGACGACGATCGCATCGAGCGGCTGGGCGATCGCCTGTCCGATCTCGCGCTGGAGGCGGTAATCGCCGTCCGGTCGCAGAATGGCAGCGATCCACGCATCACTCCCTGGCAGACGCTGGAGACCGGCGATGGTCCGGCAATATTGCCGCCGGTCACGATCCTGCCGGATGACGATGCGACGATCCTCTACACATCAGGCACAACGGGCAATCCCAAGGGGGCGCTCGGTACCCATCGCGGCAGTTGCAACAATGTGATCACCACGCGCTACTTCAACGCCGTCGATGCCGTATCGCGCGGCACGGCCGTGGAGACCCTCAGCCTCGATGGCCGGAACAACGCCTTCTTGCTCACCATCCCGCTCTTTCATGGCGCCGGGTGCCAGAATGGCCTGATTTTCAGCGTCTTCGGCGGCGGCAAGATGGTGATGATGCCGCGCTGGGATGCACAACGCGCGCTCGATACGATTGCGGCGGAACAGATTACGGACATGGTCGCGACCCCGGCGCATTTCGTGCAACTGCTCGACCTCGTCGATGCGACGCCCGGACGGCATGCCATTGGTTCGGTCGAAACGGTGCTGGTCGGCGGCGCGTCGCCCCCGGCGGATTTGCCGGCGCGCATCCATGCGGCAATGCCGAAGGCGGCGGTCGGCACCGGCTATGGGCAAACCGAGTGCACGCAGATCGCGACGCTCTCCTGTGGCAGCGACTATATCGAGCATCCGAAAAGCTGTGGGCGTCCGGTTCCGATCTGCGACATCCGCATCGTCGATGATGCCGGCGCCGAGGTCGCGGCCGGACAGACCGGAGAATTGCTGCTCTCCACCTCGACGCTGGTCAAAGCCTATGTGAACCGGCCGGCGGAAACGGCGGAAACCTTCGTCGACGGCTGGTTGAAGACAGGAGACCTCGTCCATCTCGACGCGGACGGCCGGATGCACATCGACGATCGCAAGAAGGATATGGTGATCCGTGGCGGCGAGAATATCTACTGCATCGAGGTGGAACAGGCGCTGTACAGCCATCCCGACGTCGAGGAAGCTGCGGTGTTCGGCCTTCCCCATCCGGTGCTGGGCGAGGAGCCTTATGCCATGGTGTTCCTCCGGGCCAACAGCGACGCCTCCGATCCGGCTCTGCGCGCTCATGCGGGCGAACGGCTCGCCAAGTTCAAGATCCCTGTCGAAATTCGACCGAGCGCCGCGCCATTGCCGCGCAATGCCAACGGCAAGATCCTGAAACGCGAATTGCGTGCGGCCTGGATTGCCGAGCGCATGGCAAACCCCAATTGAACGGACCGCGACGATGAACTTCGAATTTTCGGACGAAATGATCATGCTGGGCGAGCAGGCCGAACGCCTGTTCGCCGCGCGTGACGCTCGAAAGACCGCTCGCGCGGTGCTCGATGGCGCAACGCACCGCTATGATGCCGCATTGTGGCGCGAGATGGCGTCGCTTGGCTGGATGGGCGTCGCTATCCCGGAGGCTTATGGCGGGGCCGGCCTGGGCGCGCAGGCGCTGTGCATCATCGCCGAGCAGATCGGGCGCAGCCTTGCCGCCATTCCTTATGCGACGACGCTTTATCTCGCGGCTGAAGCCATCCTGCTCGCCGGGACGGAAGACCAGAAGCAGGCGCTGCTGCCCGCCATCGCGGCGGGCGAACGGATCATGAGCTTCGTCGATGCGACGACGGGCGCTCGCCCCGGCCAGGTCGGCAGGGACGGGACGATCCATGCCGACGCGCTGCTGGCGCCCGAGGGGGAGATCGCCGGATCGCTGGTGCTTGCGGCGCTCGATGCCGATGGCGAAATCGGGCTCTTCCTCGTCGATCTGTCCCAGGCCGGCGTGAAGCGCGCGCCGATCACCACGATCGATCCGACGCGCAACCACGGACTGCTGACGCTGAGCCATGTCGCGGCGGAGCGATTGGGGAGCGGTGCGATCACCCGCGCCACGCTCGATCGCCTGATCGCCAACGCGATGATTCCGCTCGCGTTCGAACAGGTCGGGGGCGCCACCGCCTGCCTGACGATGGCGCGCGATTATGCGCTGGAGCGCCATGCCTTCGGGCGGCCGATCGGTTCGTTCCAGGCGATCAAGCACAAGCTGGCGCGCATGTTCGTCGCCAACGAACTGGCACGATCCAACGCCTATTATGGTGCCTGGGCCCTGTCCACCAACGCGCCCGACCTTGCCGAAGCGGCGGCGATCGCCCGCCTGACCGCGATCGACGCCTATCATTTTGCGGCGCGCGAATGCCTCGAGGTGTTCGGCGGCCTCGGCTTCACATGGGAGGCGGACTGCCACCTCTACATCCGCCGCGCGAAACTGCTGGCATCGGCCTTCGGCGGGACGGTCAAATGGAGCGAAACGCTGATGGCACAGATTGAACCCCGGTATCGGTGAGGACATCATGGATTTCGAAGACACGGCAGAAGAAGGCGTTTTCCGCGCGCTGGCCCGCGCCTTTCTGAAGGAAAATGCGCCTCCGCCGCCCGAAGCGGGTGCGGCGATCGTCAGCACCGACCTCGAAACCGCGCGCGCCTGGCAGCGCGCCAAGGCGGACGCGGGCTTTGCCGGCATCCTGCTGCCGGCCGAGGCCGGCGGGCGCGGCGGTACGGTAATGGAACAGATCATCTTCGATCAGGAGGAACGCGCGGTCGGTGCTCCCTCCGATGTGCATTTCATGATCGGGCTCGGCATCTGCGCGCCGACAATCCTGCAATTCGCGACGCCGGAACAGATTGCGCGTCATGTCCCGCCCTTGATCCGCGGCGATGAAATCTGGTGCCAGCTTTTCTCGGAGCCTTCGAGCGGATCGGATCTGGCGGCGGCACGGACGCGAGCGCGGCGCGAAGGCGACGGCTGGGTGATCAAGGGCCAGAAAATCTGGACCTCGGGCGCGCAGCATAGCGATTTTGGGCTGTTGCTGGCGCGGACCGATGGCAGCGTGCCCAAGCATATGGGGCTGACGGTGTTCATCCTCGACATGAAAAGCCCGGGCGTCGAGGTGCGACCGATCAAGCAGATATCGGGCGCGTCGCATTTCAACGAGGTGTTCCTTGACGAGGTCCATATCCCCGACGCCCGCCGCATCGGCAAGGTCGGACAGGGCTGGAAGATCGCGCTCGGCATGCTGATGAACGAGCGGCTGACGGTCGGCCGCGTGTTCAGTCCCGATGTCGGCCCGTTGATCCGGGTTGCGGCCCAGACCGAGATCAACGGCGCGCCGGCGATCGACAATGCCATGGTCCGCGAGCGGCTGGCGCGCTGGTACAGTGAACAGCAGGGGATCAGGCACACGGTGTCGCGCGTGATGACGGCCCTGTCGAAGGGGCGCGATCCCGGCCCCGAGACGTCGATCATCAAGATCATCGATGCGGCGCGCGAATATGAAATGGCGGGTTTCGCACTCGATCTGCTCGGCCCGGCGGCGCTCGATCGCGCGGGCGGGGCCGATGCGGCACCCGCGCTGATCGGCGCCTTTCTGGAAGCGCCCGGGACGCGCATCGGCGGCGGGACCGAGGAAATCCTGCTGAACGTGATTGCCGAACGCGTGCTTGGCCTGCCGGGCGATATCCGCGTCGACAAGGATATCCCGTTCGACGCGGCGGCAGCGCGATAGCGGACATGCCAATGGCCCTTCCCGCCCGGCAACGGGGGAAGGGCCGTCAGGCCGGGCTGTTTTCCGCTGCGATGTGGCGTTTGATGATCGCCTGCGCCTGCGCCGGGCCGGTGTCGATCTCCAGAAAGACCGGGTGGTGGGTCGCTTCGGGATATTTGCGCATGATCTCCGCTTGTGCGGCGATCATCGGCTGATCCTGCATTTCAAAGGCAAACCGGCGAAGCTCGCCCAGGCGCTGCCGCACCTCTTCGCTCGTTTCCGACCCGGCCCGCGCGGTCTTCTGGCGGGCGGCGGCGATATGGTAGAGCGTGGTCTCTTCGGTGACCGGCGTCAGCAGATGGGCGCCGAAAATGCCGTCGCCGTCGTTGCGATCGGCGCCGACCGGACAGACAAGCGCATCGTTTTTGAGGCAGCCGGCAAGATCCCAGCGGATCGTGTTCCATAGGTCGCCACGCTCCGATCCATCATTGAGCAGCATCGCGAACAGCGCGGGAACCGGAAGGTTGCGTGAAATGCGCGTGACCTCCACCCAGCGGTCGCCGGTCGTGACGCTGATGTCCGCGCGTGGCGCATCGGCATGGCCAAGAATGCCGTCATGCAGGAAGTTGATGTGGCTGAGGTCGAGCAGATTATCGACGATCAGCCGATAGTCGCACGGCATGGTCAGCGTTTCGCGGCTGGTGACGGTGTAGCCGTTGACCGGATCGAGAAAATCATAACGCGGAATGAGGGCGGGATCAGGCGTCTGATCCCCCATCCAGATCCAGATCAGGCTGTCTTGTTCGACCAGCGGATAGCGTTTCACCTGCGCGCGATTGGGGATGCGATCGCCATGCGGGTTGCGAATGCAGGTGCCGTCGGCACCGAATTCAAGCCCGTGATAGCCGCAGGCGATGCCACCGCCCGGCAGCAATCGTCCCTTGCTGAGCGGCGCGAAGCGATGCGGACAGATATCGAACAGGGCGACAGGCTGCCCCTGCTGGTCGCGGTAGAACACTACCGGCTCCGACAATATGATACGGTTTTCGATCGCGCCGCTGTGGAGGTCCTCGCTCCACAAGGCGACGTACCAGCAGTTTCTGACAAAAGGCATCGGTTACAGTCCGCGAGAGAAACAATCGTGGCTTCGGGGCGCCGGTTCTTTGTCCGGCGCCCCGATCGGTCCCGATCAGAAAGGCAGATGAACCGACAAGGCGATGGTACGCGGACGGTTCAATTGCTGGGTAAAGGCGGTGCCGGGCGCGTCGAAGGCATAGCCATAGGCAAAGTCGGCATATTGCTCGTTGGTCAGATTCTTGGCGATGACCGCGATGACAATGTCCGACGGCGACAATTTCACGCCGATCCGCGCATCGAGATTGCTATGGCCGGGCGTGAAATTGCCAGGTAGCAGATCGAACTGATGCGGATATTTTGTAACATAATTGAACTGCGCGCCGGCCTGAAGTTCAATATTGTCGGTTAGTTGTGGCGTATAGTCGAACCCGGCCGTCATGTTCCAGCGTGGCGCGCTGACAAGCTGTTTCCCGGTCGCACGGATATTGGCATCGTTATAGGCGCCGGAAAAATTGATCTGCAGATCTTCGGCTGCCAGCAATTGCAATTCGGCCTCGACGCCACGGCTGCGCGCGTCGACATTCTGGACGATGAACAAGCGCGTCGCCGGATCGAATTGCGAGGCCTGGAAGCCGTTCACGTCAAGCTGGTAGATGGCAAGGTTGCCGCGCGCGCGCCCGCCGAGAAACCGCGACTTGATGCCGATTTCATAGTTGGTCGCCTTCTCCCCGTCGAAGACGGGGCGGGCCGGAACCAGCGCGGTGCCCGGAACCGAATTGGCGAACCCCTGGCCCTTGTGACCGCGCGAAACCGAGCCATAGAGCCGGGTGCCGTCGATCACCTCATATTCGCCGACGAACGACCAGTCGAAGCTGTCGTCATTCGCCTTGGTGCGCGTGACGGCGCTCTGATTGCCCTTGGCGATATCGAGCCTGCCTTCCTTTTCGTCACGCGTGTAGCGCAGGCCGGCGGTGAAGGTCAGGCGGTCGGTTGCCTTGAAAGTCCCTTGTGCGAACGCCGAATAGGCGCGGGCATCGACCGTCAGCAATTGCTGCGACGGAGCCGGAATGAAAATCGTGTCTGTCCCGAATTTCAGCGTCTGGTTAAGATAGAAGAGGCCCGCGACATAGCTGAACGCACCGCTGTCGTCCGACGCGATCCTCAATTCCTGGGTGAACTGACGGAAACGCTCGTAGAAATTGACGACATAGTCGACGGGGCCCGCGCTCTCGTCGAGATCGACAAAGGCGTCGTAGCGCAGCTTCTGCCACGAGGTGATGGCGGTGACGGTGTGATTGCCCAGTTTCCAGTCGAAGCCTGCGGTGGCGACATTGCTGCGCCGTCGGTTGCTGGCCTGGCCGCCATCGCCCGGGATAAGGTTGGACGAGACGTTCTTGATCGCATCCTCGACCTCGATGCCGTTGAACACCGTGCCGCCGACGCCCACGAAAGGATCGCCGATGCGCTTGTAACGGCTGAACTCGCCTTTTGCGTTGAAGGTCAGTGTGTCAGTCGCGTCCCATTCGGCGCGGATGCGACCTGCATATTCGGTCGATGTCGGTTCCTGCTTGCCGTTCGCCAAATTGCGGACCCAGCCCTTGCTCTGGTCACCATAGACGCCGGCGATACGTGTGCGGAAGCGTTCGCCGATCGGCACGTCCATCGCGCCCTCGAGCCGGGTCTCGTCAAGCCGGAATTCGTAGCTGCCATCCAGGTAGCCGCCGAACGCCCTGCCCGGCTTGCGCGTGACGAGGCTCATTGCACCAACCGAGGCGTTTTTGCCGAACAGCGTTCCCTGCGTGCCCTTCACCACTTCGACCCGGTCGATATCGAACACGGCGCCCGTGTAGGAATGGGGACGCGGCGAATAGACGCCGTCAACATAGAGCCCGACCGATTGCTCGAAGCCGCTGTTGGCGGTGCTGGTGCCGAAGCCGCGAATATTGGCTTGCACCGCACCGCTGGGTGAGGCGGTGAGCACGACGTTGGGCATGCGGGCGGCGACGGCCTTCAGGCTGGACGTCTGGTAAGCGGCGATATCGCCGCCACTGATGACCTGGATCGAGGCCGGGACACGCTCGATCGACTGCGCACGCTTCTGTGCGGTGACGACGATATCCTCGAGCACGGCACCGCCCGATCCTGTTGGCGAAGCCGCCGCGTCCGCGGACTCGCTCGCAGCCCAGGCCTGCATCGGCAACGCGGCGACGTTCGCCAGTGCCAGCATTTTAAACAGTCGAAGCCGCATCCCCATTTCCCTCTCCTTATTATTCACTATATGTGAATCAAGTTTTGTAATAGTGAATTATTAGATTTGGACATGGCGGTTTGTCAAGCAGCCGACGGTTGCGGCAGCGAGCGGACCGGCGGGCCAAGCGGTTGCGATACTTTCCCTGCCTGCCGATTCGTTTTACTGGCTGGCGGCATGGCGGATGGGCCATCCACTTGTAATGGGACGACGATTCGGCGGATCTGCTGGTTCGTACCGTCTCTTGGCCAGCGACCGGAGACAGCGACCGGCAATATGGAATGAAGGCGGTACGGATGAGTGGCGCAGAACCGGAAAAGCGGCCCAGCAAAGGCGTCCAATCGATCGAAGTGGGCTTCACGCTGGTGCGTGCGCTACTGGCGGCCGGACGCGCGGTATCGCTGAAGGACCTGGCGCAGGCAGCCGGCATGTCCGCCAGCAAGGCGCACAGCTATATGGTGAGCTTCAAGAAGATCGGGCTGATATCGCAGGATAGCCGCAATGGTCTCTATGAACTCGGACCATTCGCAGCGGAACTGGGTGTCTCCCGTCTCGGCCAGCAGGGGCCGTTGCTGATTGCGGAACGCGCCATTCACGGTTTGCGCGAACGAAGCTTCGATGGATCGATGTTCGTGTCGATCTGGTCCGAAAGGGGGCCGGTGATCGTGTTGCGCGACGAGGGCAATGACGCGGGCGTGCCGTTCGATATCCGCGTCGGTTATCACAGTTCGATCCTGTTCACGGCAACCGGGCGGGTGTTCCTCTCGTTCGTCCACCCCGCAGTTGTCGGCCCCGTCCTGACCCGTGAACGCGAAAGCGGCGTCGCCGGGCCTCCCCCGTTGACCGAAGAGGAGATGCAGGCGGTTATCACGGACGTCCGCGCGCAGGGTTTTGCGATCGTCCCCGATCTGCTGCTGTTCGGACTGACGGGCGTAGCTGTTCCGTTGTTCGATCATGGTGGCTCGCTTGGCGCGGTGCTCACCACCATCATGCCGACGCGCAAGGCCGAAGCCCGCGGGGGAGCGGGCCGGATCGCAGAAGCCATGTTGCAGTCGATCGCCGAAGCGCGGACGATCTGACGCTAAAGGTCGATCACCAGTTCGGGGCTCAGCGCGCGCGAGCAGCAGAGCGCGACGCGGCCATTCGCTGATTTTTCGGCCTCGGTCTGGACCTGGTCGCGATGGTCGGCAGCGCCGGCGCTGAGATCGACGAGGCAGGTGCCGCATATGCCCGACAAGCAGGAACTGGGCACCTCGACCCCTGCCTCTTCAAGCACTTCGAGCATTGAGCGGCCGGCGGGTATCGTCAACGTCAGGCCGGACCGTGCGGCATGGAGCGTGAAGGGCCGATCGTCACTGCCCTGTGGCGCGCGGAACAACTCGACATGAAGCTGCGCGTCGGTGAGGCCCAGCGCTCTGCATCGTGCGCGGACATGATCGATGAGGCCGGCCGGACCGCAGCAATAGACGCTTTTCCGATTGGGGCAGCCGCCCAGTTCGGGCAGGTCGGAAGGCTGCTCCTGCGCATCGTCGAAGGCGAAGCGGACGTTCGACGCGTAGGGCGCCGCGGCAAGCTCATCTGCGAACGCGGCGCTGGCCTTGCTGCGGGCGCGATAGATAAGGGTGAAAGGTCGCGCATCGGCGTGAAGCTGATCGGCCATGGCGAGGATCGGTGTGATGCCGATGCCACCGGCAATGAGAATGACGGGCGCATCATTTCCGTCGGGGGGAGCCAGCGGGAAGCTGTTACGCGGCGCCGAGATGCGCAAGGCTTGTCCCAGCGCGAGCCAGTCGTGGACGGCGATCGATCCGCCGCGTGATCGCGCTTCGCGATGGACCGCGATTCGATAGCGCCGCCGATCGTCGCGCGGTCCGCAGAGCGAATATTGACGAACGAGGCCTGGCCGGATCTCGACGTCGATATGGGCTCCCGCCTCGAACGGCGGGAACAGGCCCGTAGCCGCTTCGAATTCGACGAGCATCACCGTCTCGGCGATCAGACGATGATCGACGATGGTGGCGTCGATCCAGCCTGCTTGGCCAGTGGACGCCTCGGCAGCGACATCGCGTGGCGCTTCGGTGGCAGGCCGGTCATCCGCAACCCGATCGGCAACGATGATCCGCATCGGCATCGCGGCATAGGATCGAATCGTATTGTTGTAGGCGGGGCTGGGCGCTTCGGCTTCGAACCGCGCAATGCGCGTGCGGAAGGCCTTGAGCAGCGCCGTCATCTCCAGCCGCGCGAGGTGCATGCCGACGCACATATGGATGCCGTGACCGAAGCCGACATGGTCGCGCTCGCGACGTTCGACGTCGAAACGGTCGGGATCGGCAAAATGAAGCGCATCGCGATTGGCGCTGGCGAACAGCATCATCACCCGTGCCCCGGCAGGGATCGGGGTGTCGGCCACCACCACCGATGCCGTGGTCGTGCGCGTGAAGGAACGGATCGGCGTTGCCAGACGGACGGCCTCATCCACCGCGCGCGGGATCAGGCCTGGATCTGCGCGGAGCTTGTCCCACTGATCCGGGTTGCGCGCCAGTTGCCAGAGCAGTTCGCCGGTGGCGGAGATGGTGGTGTCGAGGCTGGGATTGATATAGTCGCGGATCAGCAGGGGAGCCATGTCGGCCGGGATCGAGCCGTCGCGCGCCAGCCCCGCGATCCGTGCTGTCCAGCTGTCCGGCTTCAGGCGGTCGGTGGTCGCGCCGGTCTTGATCCAGTGGCGCATCTCCTTGATCGTCTCGATGCCTTGCCGGCCGCGCTCGTTCTGGATGCCGAGAATGTCGAACGAGGCCGCGGCCCATTCAAGCATATGATCGCGCCCGTCCTCGGGCAGCCCGACCAATTGGGTGACGATCGTCAACGGCAGATGCCGGGCGACATCCACCATGGCATCGAAGACCTGCCGGTCGCACAGCCGATCGGCGAGCGCGAGCGCTTCTTCCTCGATCCAGGCGCGATGTGCTTCGAGGGCGCCGGGGAGCAGCGGGGCGCCCATGACGGTGCGCATCCTGTCGTGCACCGGCGGGTCCGACGCCAGCGTATTGCCGCGCAGGAAGGTGCAACCCGCAGCGTCGCCGGCGACGCCGTCGCCCGACCGGAAGATGGCAATGTCGCGCATCGCCTCGCGCAGCTCGCGGAAGCGGACGATCGCGAAATTGTCGTGCTGCGGCAGGTAGACAACCGGGCCGAGCGCACGCATCGCCGCATAATGCGGCAGCGGATCGGCAATGAAGGCGTCGCTGTAGAAATCGACGTCATAATGGGGGGCGTCGGGCATCGTGCACTCTCGGTGGGGGCATCCGCGCGCTTCGCGGTGCTTGCACGACTCGTGTGACTGTTGCATTTGTAACTATCAAGATATGCGATGCTGAAGCTCGAAACCTTCCTGCCCTATCGCCTGAACCGGCTGACCGCGCGCGTTTCCGAGCGGACGCGCGCCGTCTATCGGCGCTATCATGATCTGACGGTGCCCGAATGGCGCGTGTTGGCGTCGCTGTTCGAACATGAGCGGATGACTGCGCGCGAAATCGGCCTCTATTCAGCGATGCACAAAACCAAGGTCAGCCGCGCCGTCCGCGCGCTCGAGCAGCGTCGCTGGCTGCGCCGCGAAACCAACATGGCCAATCGGCGCGAGGAGTTTCTATGGCTGACGTCGCAGGGCAGGCAGGCCTTCAGCGAAATGGCGCCCGCGCTGCAGATGTTCGAGAATGCGCTGGTGGAGCGGACGGGTCACAGCAGAGCTGATATTCTCGCGATATTGGACGCCATCGAACAGGCGGTTTGGTGATCTTGGCCGGCAATTTTCCTGGATATCGGCATATTGGGGTTCCTCAATTGGCTTCTAGGGCCAGGACTCACTGATTAGAGTCAGAAGATGACGGTGGCTGTGAGGGCCATGGCAGAGAAGGAGGCTCTCGGACATCGGTCGTAGCGGGTTGCGACGCGGCAGCTCGGGTCGCTTCTTGCCTGTGCCATGGATGAAGAGCCAGGACTTTGAACCGACAGCCTTGGGATCGGGAGCGCCGGAAACACCCTGCTTTGCGCAGCGATGGCCTGATTCGAAGATATATCCCCCCATCGGAATAGACGCCGGGCTTCTTCAATCCCTCGACCTGCTTGACGTTGAGCGTGTTCCGCACTGCCATCTGGACACCTCCGGCAACGGCTATGCCAGCGCCTAGTCATAAACTTTGGCGGTGGTCCGGCACACTTCCAGGCAATCCACAACGCACAGCCAGCTAGACTGAGCCCCTTATTTTCCGGCGCTTTTCTTGTTCATGGCGATGCATGGGGACGTGCCAAGGAGGCAGGTCTGGCGGACCGTGAACGACGAAGAGGGGCAATATGTTTTCGCTATAGCCCTCTCTTAGGGTTAGCGTGCGTTTGGTGTGCTATGCGAGGCCCGCCTTCAAAGGACTACCAGTTCGTTTGTCAATCGGCGTGCAAACGGGACCCCCTATCGGCGCGCAAAAGGGACCCCCTTTCACGATGGCGCAAGGTTGATCGGACACGCGCCTTTGCGCTGCGCGCGGCGTAGGGAGGGCGGAGCCCGACCGGAGGCGCGCGCAGCGCAAAGCATCTTTTAATCGGAGGTCGGTGGGGGCGATCAGCTGCGGTTTTTGAAGCGCCAGCTGTCATTGCCGGTCTCGACGATGTCGCAATGGTGGGTGACGCGATCAAGGAGCGCGGTGGTCATCTTGGGATCGCCGAACACGGTGGGCCATTCGCCGAACGCGAGGTTGGTGGTGATGATGACGCTGGTCTGCTCGTAGAGCTTGCTGATCAGGTGGAACAGCAACTGGCCGCCCGAGCGGGCGAACGGCAGATATCCCAGTTCGTCGAGCACGATCAGGTCGAGTCGGGATAGCTGGGCGGCGAGAGCGCCGCTCTTGCCGATCCTGGCCTCCTCTTCGAGGCGGGTCACCAGATCGACGGTGTTGAAGTAGCGGCCTCGCGCACCCGAGCGAACGACATTGGCGGCGATGGCGATGGCCAGGTGGGTTTTGCCGGTGCCCGTGCCGCCGACCAGGACGATGTTGCGCCGAGCGGGCAGGAACGCGCCACTGTGCAGCGAACGCACCAGCCCCTCGTTGATCGGCGTGCCCTCGAACCGGAACGCATCGATATCCTTCACGACCGGCAGCCGGGCGGCCGCCATCCGGTATCGGATCGAGGCAGCATGGCGATGTGTTGCTTCCGCGCGCAGAAGGTCGGTCAGTATCTCCATCGTGGTGCGCTGGCGCTGAAGGCCGGTGGTGACCGCATCGTCGAACGCGCCCGCCATGCCCTTGAGCCCAAGCCCGCGCATCGCCTCGATCATGTCATGCCGCTGCATCGAAGGTCCTCAGCTGGTCGTAACGGGCGCAGTCGGCGATCGGCGGATGGCGCAAGGCGCTGTCTTCGGAGGTGATGATGGTGAGCGGTCGCGGCGGTTCGCGGCGCCGCGCCAGGATGTTGAGGATCAGGTCGTCGCTCGCCGTGCCGGTCGCCAATGCCTCGCGGACGGCCGCTTCGACCGGCTCCAGACCATCGGTCAGCACGGCCGACAGCACACGGACGAACCGGCGGTCGGCATCGTCGCCATTGCCAAGCTTGCGGCGCAGGCGCGCCAGCGCCGGCGGCAGATCCCAGTCCTGGAAGGGCGCGCCGTTCCGCAGCGCTCCGGGCTTGCGGGCCAGTACCGGCAGATAATGCCAGGGGTCATAGATCGTGCGGTTGCGCCCGAAGTAGCGGGGATGCTCGGCGACAACCTCCTCGCCGCAGCGCACGACAATGCGGTCGGCATAGGCCCGGACCTGCACCGTCCGCCGCGCCACCGTCGAGAGAACCGAGTAGCGGTTGCGATCGAAGCTGATCAGGCAGGTGCCCGTCACCGCATGCTCGCTCTCGTTAAAGCCGTCGAACGGTCCCAGCATCGGCTGCAGTGCCGATCGCTCGATCTCCAGCGCCTGCGCCACGGTCAGCTCGCCCTGTTCCGGGTGTGCCTGTCGTTCCGCCCAGCGCTGGCACTCGGCCTCCAGCCAGCCATTGAGCTCGTCGAGGCTGGCGAACCGCAACCGGGGTTGGAAGAAGCGGCCCCGGATCGTCTGCACCTGGTTCTCGACCTGGCCCTTCTCCCATCCCGCCGCCGGCGAGCAGGCGGTGGGCTCGACCATATAATGGTCGGTCATGATCAGGAACCGCCGGTTGAAGACCCGCTCCTTCCCCGTGAACACGCTCGTCACCGCCGTCTTCATATTATCGTAGATGCCGCGGCCCGGCACGCCGCCGAAGAAAGCAAAGCCGCGCGCATGCGCGTCGAACAGCATCTCCTGACTCTCGCGCGGATAGGCCCGGACATAGACCGCCCGCGATGCACACAGCCGCATATGCGCAACCTTCACGCGCATCGGCTTGCCGGCGATCTCCACATCCTCATGGCTCCAGTCGAACTGGTAGGCCTCGCCCGGCTTGAACATCAGCGGGATGAAGGCGGTGACACCATCGCCGGCATCCTTGCGCCGGTCGGCCTTCCAGCGCGCCGCGTAGCGCCGAACGGCATCGTAGGAACCCTCAAAACCTTCGCGCTCCAGCAGATCATGTATCCGCGTCATCCGCAGTCGCTCGCGCCTGCCGCGCACCTCGTTCTCTTCCAGCAGTGTGTTCAGGCGATCCTGAAACGGCCCGATCCTAGGCAGTGGCTGAACCTTGCGCTGATAGTCGAATGCGCCTTCCGGCGCCCGGATCGCCTTGCGGATCACCTTCCGCGACACATGCAAATCCCGCGCGATCGCCTTGATCGCCTTGCCGCCGGCATACTCGCGCCGAATCCGAACCACTGTCTCCAAAATCAACATCCCGATCTCGCCGCCTGAAAATCCAGCCGGCTGCTTAAACCATCGAAATGAGGGGTCCCTTTTAGACGCCGATCACCCCGCTAACGGGGTCCTTTTTGCACGCCGATCCACAAAGAAGGTAAAGAATGTGCCCATAGCCGCGCTAAAGCCGAGGGTATAAACCCAAAAGGCGGGGCTTACGAAAATCGGCCACACGGGTCGACGCATCTTTGCCTGATCTTCAGGCTGAGTTTCGTGCCACCTGAACATAGCGTTCAGAAGCGCTAGAAATGCCAATCCGGCTAAGGTGATGAATATCGCCTGCCAGCCCAAGGACGTCCCAATCAATGCTCCGGCAATAGGCCCAAGGGCGGGCACGAAGGCCAGCATAGAACTGAAAAGGCCGTATATCACGACACCTTCCGGGCGATTGCCGTAAACATCACGCACCGTCGCGAATGTTGCAACCATTGCGGCTGACGCGCCAATTGCTTGAAGCAGACGAAAGCCAACAAAGGCAGGGGCGGTCGACGACCATCCTGCTGCAAGAGATGCAAGGGTGAACAGCGCTGCGCCTGTAAGCAGGACTGGTCGCCGCCCTATTCGATCCGAGATCGGGCCAAAGACCACCTGGCCCACACCGAGCATCACCATATAGAGGCTCAACGTGAGTTGGATAACAGATGGCGTCGTATTCAGGATGCCAGGCATCGAAGGGACGACGGGAAGATAAATATCCATCGCCAGTGAGGCGAGAATGTCGAAGGGTGCCATCAGCAGCAGCGCTGCCGGCAGAGTATAGGCCCACTGGGGGCGTGTGTTGGTCATGACGAAAAACCGCTCGATTAAGGATACCGGGCGGCGTCTGCTCGTCAGCAATCAGAGGGGATTGGTCTTACAGAACGCCGCAACAACAATTCTCGTTGTTGCGGCTTACTTGTCTGCGGACTGAGAGCTTCCCATGCTGATGGCCTAACACTTGTGAATTTGAATGGCTGCTTCGATATATGATTATGTGTTGCATTGCAATGCGATATCGTCGGCTTCTAAAGTCCCAATCCCCTTTGCCGTCCCACCTGCCACGACACCGAACCGCCCTGAACGATGCCGCTGACCTCTTTGCCAAGCTGTCGGTCGATGACGGGGCCGCCACGGGACAAGGGTGAACTCGTGGCTCTGCTCGACCATGGCGAACTTGCCGCTCGATAGCTGCACAGTACCAGTGAATTTGCCGGAGACAGTCTCACCATCGGTAGCGGTGCGGAACGGCAGCCCCTTCGTCGCGGCCAGTTCGCCGCCGACGCGGGCAATCTGTGCTCGCGCAGCGTGGCGAGGAGATTGCGCCGATAGGCGATGCCGCCATTCGGCTGGCTGGCGGCGTCGTCCCGATCGATATGATGCTCGCGGCGGCGGTCCATCGCCCGTCAGCAGGTCTGTTGCCTGCTCTTGGCGAGGAGACCGGAACGCCGTCAGCCCCTCAAGGCCAAGCCGCTGCGCGGTGGCGCTGACGCGCCCGCCTTGACCGCCTGTCGCCGTCCCGGTCGGGGGCTTTCCAAGCAGACAGGGGACGATTGGGACCGCGTTCGCGATCCCATCTTCTACGAGTGGAAGGTGCGGGAAAGGCGGTAATTGTGCGAGGGCAAGATAAAGCAAACCGGCACTATGCGGCGGCGGTTTGAGGGCAAGCCCTTGTCTGCACACTGTTCTGGGGCGCCGTTTCCGGCACCATGATTTTGCACCCGTGGTGCCGTGATTCATCGGAATGTCCTGATTTTGCTGGGTCGGGAGCGGCACTCCTGCTTGATGGCAGGATAAAAGGCCACACCGTGTGGGGCGGCTTGACGGTTGTTTTTATTGGGCTTTTGGCACCTTTCCGCAACGTGCGGAGCCGCGCCGCACCGTGCGTCCTCGCTGATTATGCAGCCTGTTCAAGGGGTTGGCGGACGATGCAATCCGCCGCATCTGCGAAGGGCTTCGCCAGCGCCCGCTTTGGCTCATTTGCTGGTGTTCTGCTCCTCGCGGTGCGCCATCGATCAAAATCACTGGCGTTGGGGTGGAGTTGATGATAGGTTACATGTAACTATTCCGCATGGAGGCCGTCATGGTTGCCACATCGAAGCCCAAGCCCGTCCGGGTGAAGGTGCGCGAGCATCGGGAGCGGCTGCGCGCGCTCGGTCTGCGCCCGATCCAGATTTGGGTGCCCGACGTGCGCTCCCCCTCTTTCCGGGATCAGGCCCGCCGCCAGTCGCAGGCGGTTGCCGCCAGCGCTCACGCCGCCGAGGATCAAGCCTTCATCGACGCCGTGTCCGACTGGAGCGATGAATGAGGCGCGGCGAGGTCTGGACCGTCTCCGGCGGCAACAACTACGCGGGCAAGCCGCGTCCAGCCGTGATCGTGCAGGACGACAATTTCGACGCCACGGATTCGATCACCATTTGCGTCTTCACCACCGACCCGACCGACGCACCGCTGTTCCGGCTCGTGGTCGAGCCGAACGAGCGCAACGGCCTTCGCTCCACCTGCCGCATGATGGTCGACAAGATCACCACCGTTCCCAAGGCGAGGATGGGCGCGCAGGTGGGCCGCCTCGATGACGAGGACATGGTGCGGCTCAATCAGGCCATGACGGTCTTTCTCGGCATGGCGGTGACGCCACGCGCCGGAAGGGGGAAGCAGTCATGAGCTTCGCGCCTTCTCTCCACCCGGTAGGGAAAAGACGGTCATCGGCGGCACATGGGCTATTCGCGATTCTGGACGCGCAGCCGATTCTTGCGGCATGTCCAAGACGCGCGCCCATAGCAGCCCCAAACGTCGCGGGCGCGCCCGGACCGGCGCGCTGCCCAAAGACCTTTACGCCTATGCCGAGGCCCGGCCTTTGCCGCGCATCGGGCGACCGCCGAAACATTCCCCCGAGACATGGACCGTTACCGACGACTGGCCCGATCCGCTGCCGGTCACCGAGGCGGAAATCGACCTGTTCGAGGCTTGGTTCGGTGATCTCTTCGACGAACTGTTCGGGCCGAGCACATGACCTGAGAAGGAGACATGCCCCATGACCGTGCCGCTACGCGCCGCCCTCTATCTGCGCGTCTCGACGGCGCGGCAGGCCGAGCATGACGTCTCCATTCCCGATCAGAAGCGGCAGGGCGAAGCGTGGTGCGCCGCGCGCGGCTACCATCTGGCCGAAACATATGTCGAGGCGGGAGCCTCCGCCACCAACGACCGCCGTCCCGAGTTCCAGCGCATGATCGAGGCAGGCACGACCAAGCCAGCACCGTTTGACGTGGTGGTCGTTCACAGCTTCTCGCGCTTCTTCCGCGATCACTTCGAGCTTGAGTTCTATGTCAGGAAGCTGGCCAAGAACGGCGTCAAGCTGGTCTCCATCACGCAGGAAATGGGCGACGACCCCATGCATGTGATGATGCGCCAGATCATGGCGCTGTTCGATGAGTATCAGTCCAAGGAGAACGCCAAGCACGTCATGCGGGCCTTGAAGGAGAATGCGCGGCAGGGCTTCTGGAACGGTGCGCTTCCGCCCATCGGCTATCGCATCATCGCCGCCGAGCAGCGCGGGGCGAAGGTCAAGAAGAAGCTGGAGATCGATCCGCTGCACGCCGACACGATCCGCCTGATCTTCCGCCTTGCGCTGGAAGGCGACGGATCGACCGGCCCGATGGGCGTCAAGGCCATCGTCACCCACCTCAATGCGCGGCGCATCTTCACCCGTGACGGCGGGCGCTGGGGCATCGGCCAGCTTCACCGCATCCTGACCCGGCGCACCTATATCGGCGAGCATGAGTTCAACAAGCGCACCAAGGCCAAGGAGTTGAAGCCGCAAAGCGAAGTCGTGGTCGTTCCTGTCCCTCCGCTGATCGACCGGGAGACCTTCGACACGGTTCAGGCGCGGCTCAAGGCGCGCAATCCCAAGGTGACGCCCGCCCGCGTGGTCAGCGGTCCCACGCTGCTTACCGGCATCTGCTATTGCGCCAGGTGCGGCGGGGCCATGACCATCCGCACCGGCAAGGGCGGGCGCTATCGCTACTATGCCTGCTCGATCAAGGCGCGGCAGGGCGAGACCGGATGCGAGGGCCGTGCGATCCCGATGGACAAGCTCGACACCGTGGTGATCGACCATATCGAGCGCGAGTTCCTTGACCCCTCCCGGCTGGAAACCGTCCTGTCCGCTGTCCTCGACCGCAGGCAGGAGCGCGGCGAGCGCCGCCGCGAGCATATCGCGGACCTGAACAAGCGCTCCGCCGAGACCGAGCTACGCCTGAAACGGCTCTATGACGCCATAGAGGCCGGTGTGACCGATCTGGACGATCCGGCGCTGAAAGACCGCATCGAGGGCCTGCGCGCCCTCAGGGACCAAGCCAAGGCCGATTCGGAGCGGGCGCAGGCCCTGCTCGACAGTTCGACACAGCAGGTGATCACGCCGCAGATGGTACAGAGATTCGCGGCGACCGCCCGCAAGCGGATGCGGATCGACGGGGGCGGCTACCGGCGCGATCACCTGCGCGCCTTCGCCCAGCGCGTCGAGGTCGCGGAGCGCGAAGTGTTCATCAAGGGATCGAAAGGCGAACTTCTGCGCACGCTGGTCGCGGTAGGAAGCGGGAAATCGGCGGATTCCGGGGTGCCCAGTTCTGTACTGAAATGGCGGAGCGGGAGGGATTCGAACCCTCGATACGGTTTTGCCGTATACTCACTTTCCAGGCGAGCGCCTTCGACCACTCGGCCACCGCTCCGCATGCGCTGGAAGGCCGGTTCCCTAGCGGGTGGCGACGGGTTCCGCAAGGCGCGGGAGCATGTATCATGGCCGGCATGAACGACCATCCCCGCTTTCTCCGCTTCGCCCTCCGGCCGCTCGCCGCGCTGCTGCTCGTCGGCGCGCCGCTCGGCGCGTCGAGCCCGCCGGCCAGGCCGCTCTCCTCGGCCGACATCGTCGCGGCGGCGCCCGCCGACGCCTGGGTGGCGGTCCCGCCCGAGGATCTGCTCGTCGTCGATCTGGAGGGCGGCCGGCAGGTCGTCATCGCGCTCGCGCCCGGCTTCGCGCCGGTTCATGTCGCCAATATCCGGCGGCTCGCGCGGAGCAGCTGGTTCGCCGGCATCACCGTCAACCGCGTGCAGGACAACTATGTCGTCCAATGGGGCGACGCGACCGAGAAGAAGCCGCTGCCCGAGGGCATCGTCGCCAGCCCGCCCGCCGAATATGCGCGCGCCCTGAAGGAGCTCGGCTTTCGCGCGATGCCCTATCGCGACGCCTATGCCGAGCGGGTGGGGCATGCCGGCGGCTGGCCGGTGGCGAGCGACGGGACGCTCGCCTGGCTGCCCCACTGCTACGGCATGGTCGGGGTGGGACGGAACCTGGCCCCCGACACCGGCACCGGGGCCGAGCTCTACGCGGTGATCGGCCATGGCCCGCGCCATCTCGACCGCAACATCGCGCTGGTCGGGCGGGTGCTGTCGGGCATGGAGGCGCTGAGCGCGCTGCCGCGCGGCACCGAGGCGCTCGGCTTCTACAAGGAGGGGACGCCGCGCCCGGCGATCGTCGCGGCCCATATCGCGGCGGACATGCCCGCCGCCGAGCGACCGGCCTTCGAGCTGATGCGCGCCGATTCGCGGAGCTTCGCCGACTGGCTGACCGCGCGCGCCAACCGCAAGGACGATTTCTTCATCCGTCCGGCGGGCGCGCTCGACATCTGCAACGCGCTGCCGCCGGTGCGGGCGACCTTGCGCAAGTGACGCCATCCCCGCTTCCGGTGCCGCGCGCCGATCCGTCCCGGTCGGCCGGACCATGGCGCCCCCCAAGCCCTTGAATCCCCGAGATGAGCGTGTAGTTTGGCGCGGTTTTCGGGGGAAGTTTCATGACGTCAGCCAGTTTCGAAGGCGTCGCCGCGCGCATGTCCTACGAGGATCTCGATGGCGAGATCATCGCGATCGATTTCCAGAGCGGCGCCTATTATAATCTGGCCGGCACCGCCGCCGAGATCTGGCGCCATGCGCTGGCCGGGAGCGGGCGGGATGCGATCGTCTCCGGTGCCGCTGCGGCGTCGGCGGACGCGGCCGCCGCCCGGCATGAGGCCGGCCGGTTCCTCGACGAACTGGTGGCGCTCAACCTGATCGCCGAAACGGGGCCAGAGGGGGATCGCCCCGCGCCGTTCGCCACGTTCGAGACGCCGTTGATCGAGAAGTTCGAGGATATGGCCGAGCTGATCCAGCTCGATCCGATACATGAGGTCACCGCGGCCGGCTGGCCGCACGTCCAGGTGTGACGCCGGCGATGATGCCGGGGAACGCGGCGGCGGTCGCGACGAGCGACGGTCTCGCCCGCCGCTGGACCGGCCGGTTCGGCGGGCGCTCGATCGGGATCGAGGCCGACGCCGCGACCGCGACGCTGCTCGCCGCCCTGCCGCTTCCGGAGCCGATCCCCGTCGCGGCGCCGGACCTGTCGATCCGTTTCGAGAGTGGCGCGCCCGACCCGCGCGATCAGGCCGATCCCGCCTGGCGGGTGCATGACCGCTGGGCGCGCAGCGAACAGTTGCGCGTGCGCGGCGATGGCGGGAGGCGCATGATCTTCGATCCCTTCTCGCGCAGCGTCGTGTCGCTCGGCGATGGGGCGGGCCGGATCTGGTTCGATACCGCGCAAGCCTTCGCGCCCTGGGTCGCGGCGGCGCCCGCGCTGCAACTGCTCGACTGGTGGGGGACGCCGCGCGGGCTGCTCGCGACCCATGGCGCGGCGGTTTCCTTCGGCGGCGCGGCGGCGGTGTTGCTCGGGCCGGGCGGAAGCGGGAAATCGACCTTCGCGGTCGAGGCGGCCGAGCGGGGCCATGGCTTCCTCGGCGACGATTATGTGCTGGTCGAACCCGGTTTCGCGCCGCGCGTCCACGCGCTCTACCGTACCGCGAAGCTGGGTCGCGACCGGGGCGACGCGCTGCGCCGCTTCTCCCGGCTGGCGGAGGGCGAGCCGGGCGACGACAAGGACGTCTTCATCGCCGCCGGCGCCGACGTCGTCCGGTCCGCGCCGATCGTCGCGATGATCGCGCCGGTGATCGGGGCCGGATCGGAACCGCGCCTGGCCCCGATCGGCCCCGCCGATCTGGTTCGCCGCGCCGCGCCGTCGATCCTGCGCCAGATGCCGGGCCTGGAGGCCGAGAAGCTGGCGCTGCTGTCGCGCGCCGCGCGCGCTCTGCCCTGCTACCGGCTCGATCTCTGCCGCGATCACGGCCGCAACATCGGTGCCGTCGAAACGCTGGTCGCGGCGGGAGCGGGCCCACATGGCTGACAGCATCGCCGTCGTCATCCCGGTGCTCGATCGCGCCACCTTGATCGGCGACGCGCTGGACAGCGTCTTCGCCCAGACCCGCCGGCCCGAGCAGATCATCGTCGTCGACGACGGTTCGACCGACGGCACGCTCGAGCTGCTGCGCGGCTATGGCGATCGGATCACGATCCTCACCAGCGATCGTGCCGGCCCGGCCGGCGCGCGCAATCGCGGGCTGGCCGAGGTGCGCTGCGGCCAGGTCGCCTTCCTCGATTCGGACGATCTGTGGCGGCCGGCCGCGCTCGCGACCCTGTCCGACGCGATGACGGCGGCACGGGCGGATGCGGCCTGGGGATTGGCGGAGACCGAGGTGATGGCGGGCGGCGCGCTGCCCAACCCGCTCTGGCCGATCGCGGCCACCCGGCTGGTGTTGATCCCCTCCATGCTGTTCCGCACCGCGTCGCTCCGCGACCTCGGCGGTTTCGACGCCGATCTCCGCTTCGGCGAGGACGGCGATCTGGTGATGCGCATGCGGCGGGAGGCATGGGCCGTCGTCGAACTGGACGAGGCCGTCCTCCTCCACCGCCGTCACCCGGACAACATGACCCTCGATCGGCAAGGCGCGGCCGGCGCCTGGTTCGACCTTGCCCGCAAGGCGATGCACCTCCGGCGGAGCCAGGGCCGATGACCGCCCCCCGCGTGTCCGTCCTCACCGCCGTCCGCAATGGCGCGGACTGGCTCGGCGAAACGATCCGGTCGGTCGCGGGCCAGTCGATCGCGCATGAACATGTCGTCGTCGACGACGGGTCGACCGATGCGACGCCGGACGTCGCCGCCGCCCATGCCGGCACGATCCGCTATGTACGCCGCGATCCTGCCGGCGCGCCGGCCGCGCTCGGCCATGCCCTGTCGCTCGCGACGGCACCCTATGTCACCATCCTCGACGCCGACGACCTGATGGCCGACGACGAGCGGCTGGCGCGCCAGGCGGCGGTGCTCGATGCCCATCCCGCCATCGATCTCGCCTTGGGCCAATATCGCGAGTTCGCGTCCGGCGCCGCGCTCGAACAGGGGCGCTGGCAGGTCCGTACCGAGCCGCAGGCCGGCTTCCTCACCGGGGCGGTGATGTTCCGCCGCGATCTCGCGCTGCGCATCGGTTTCGACGAAAAGCTGGTGCTCGGCTGGTTCGTCGATTTCGTCGTGCGGGCCCGCGAAGCCGGCGCGCGGGAGATGGTGACCGACGATCTCGTCTTCCTGCGCCGCGTCCACGGCGCCAACACGACGATCGTCGAGAGCAACCGGCAGAGCGACTATCTCGCGGTGGCGCGGGCGGCGATCGCCCGGCGACGGCGGCAATGCTAGGCGGCGATCCGCAGGCCCGCGGCGCGCCCGACTGGCGGGCCTTCGCCCGTCTCGGCCGTGGCAATTATCCGTCGCTGCTCGCCGGGACCCTGGCGACCCTGCTGCGCAGCGCCCTGCTCATCGCGGCCACGCTCGCGATCGCGCGGTTGATGACGCCGGACGGCGCCCGGCAGAGCTGGATGCTGGCGGCGGTCGCGGCGGCCTGCACGATCGCCTCGGGCATCGCCGCCTATGCCGCGCGGGCGGTGACGGTGGGCGCGGTCAAGCGCGTGAACGCGCGGCTGCGCATCGCGCTGGTCGAAGCCACCCTCGCCTTGCCTTCGGGCGCGGTCGAACGGATCGGCGCGGCACGGCTGCGGCACATCCTCGCGCAGGACAGCGAGCGGCTCGACTGCATGGCCAATGCGTTGCTGGGGGTGATCCTGCCGGCGATCGTCACGGCGGTCGCGATCCTCGCGGCCTTGATCTGGATCGCCCCGCTGGTCGGGCTTTCCGCAGCGCTGCTCTGCGGCTTGCTCGTCCTGTTGCGCCGCGGCTCGGCCCGCAAGATGCGTCGCCTGGTCGACGAGGCGCAGGAGGCGATCGAGCGGCTCGATTCGGGCATGGCGCTGCTGCTCCATCGCCATGGGCTCGCGCGATCCTCCGCCAGCGAGGATTTCGAACGCGCCGAACGGTCGCGCCAGATCGAGGAGACGGCGCGGTGGACCGGGACGATCGCCAGGCGAATGGCGCGCCTGTCCGAGGTGGAGGGGGCGCGGACCGCGCTCGCCATCCTGGCGCTCATCCTGCTCCTCGCCCATGCGCCGGCCGATCTGCTGGCGATCGACCGGCTGGCGCCGCTGCTGTTCCTCCTCGTCCTGTTGCGCGGCGCCGTCCAGCAGGCGCAAAGCGCGGTGCGCGACGTCGATGGCGGTCGTCCTGCGCTCGTCCGCGTCCAGCAACTCCTGGAGCATGGGGCGCCCACGGCGTCGGCGTCCGGCGTCGCGCCACGCGACTGGATCGTCGAGGCGCGCGGCATCGCCTTCGGCCATGGCGACGATGCGCTGCTGCGTGGCGTCGACCTGGCGCTGGCGGCCGGCGAGGTGACGGTCGTGTCGGGCGCCAACGGCACGGGCAAGACGACCTTCCTCGCCATCCTGCTCGGGCTGATCACGCCGCGATCGGGCGCGGTCTTGGTCGACGGCGTCGATCTGCGCGAGATCGACGGCACGACCTATCGGCGGGGGATCGGCCATGTCGCCCAGTCGGCGGTCCTGTTCCCGGGGACGATCGCGGACAATATCGCCTATGGCGATCCGGCGATGGCGCGCGCGATCGTCCGCCGGGCCGCCGAAGCGACCGGTGTGGCCGGCTTTGCCGACGCCTTGCCGGGCGGGCTCGATTTCCGCCTGGGCGACGGTGGCGCGCCGCTATCGGGCGGACAGCGCCAGCGGATCGCGCTGGCGCGCGCGCTGGCGCGGCGGCCACGCCTGCTGATCCTCGACGAGCCGGGCAACCACCTCGACGCCGATGCCGTGCAGGGGCTGGTCGCCGCGCTCAGGGCCCTGGCCGATGCGCCGGCGGTGCTGATCGTCAGCCATGATCCGGTGATCATCGCGGCGGCCGATCATCATTATCGGCTGGCCGACGGCATCCTGCTCGCGCCGGACCGGCCGGCCACCATATCCTCCGCCGCATGACGCCGCGCTCCCGCTATCTGCCGACGCCCGATCAGCATCTGCTGCTCGAAGCGCTGATCCGGCCCGACGACGAGGCGGCGATCGCGGCGCGGGCGTGGCTCGACCGCATCGTCTTCGACGATGTCGACCTCGGCACGCGCCGCCTGTTGCCGCTGTTCCATCTGCGGATGCGAGAGCTGTCGATCGACCATGCGCTCGACGGCCGGATCCGGGGCATCTATCGCCGCGCCTGGTATGTCGACCAGCGCCACGGGCGGATGCTGGCGCTGTTGCTGCCGAAGCTGGTGGCGGGCGGCGTGCCGGTGATCCTGCTCAAGGGGGCCGGGCTCGGCCTGACGGTCTACCCGAACACGACGCTTCGTCCCTATGACGATGTCGACCTGCTCGTGCCGCACGCCCGGATAGAGGCTGCGCGCGATATCCTGTTGGCGGACGGGTTCGCGCTCCATGGCGACTTCGCGCATTCGATCGGGCTTCGGAAAGCCGATCATCTCGACATCGATCTCCACCATTCGCCCTACCGTGATGCGGTGAACCGCGACCATGCCGCTCCCTTGTGGACGCGCGCGCGGCCGATCGGCCGCGCCATGGACGGCGTGTCGGTGCTGGGCCCCGAAGACCAGCTTCACCACACCTTGCGGCATGGGCTGAGGCGGAACGCCGTCTCGCCGGTCCGCTGGGTCGTGGACGCGGTCCATCAACTCCGCGCGGCCGGCGACGCGTTCGACTGGGATCTGCTGGTGGCCGAGACGATGCGGCTCGACATGGTCGAGAGCAGCCTGCGGGGGCTGGCCTATCTGCAAAGTCTCGACGAACGGATCGTCGATCGGCGCGCGCTCGCCCGCCTGACGGCCGCGCGCGGCTTGGGCTCACGGTTCCATTTCCACCTCGAAAACAACCAGGGTCCGTTCGCCAACTGGGCGGCCACGCGGCGCAATACGCGGGGATTCGATCGCGTTCGGCTGCTGCTCGACCGTTATTCGCGACAATGGGGCATCACGGCGCCGCTGCCCTTCATCCGCCACGCCGTGGTGCGCGGGTTCGACTGGCTGATCTGGCGGCGCCTGAAGCGCCGGCGCTCCGCCTGACCTGATGCCGCAAAAAGAGAAAGGGCCCGGGGATCGCTCCCCCGGCCCTTCCCGTTTCCGATGACCGGATGGTCGACCGGACGTCTTCGGTGGTCGCCGTCGAACCGCAGGCGGGGCAAGCCCGCCTGCTACGACGGCTCCGCGCTTAGAAGTCCATGCCGCCCATGCCGCCCATGCCACCCATGCCGCCGCCGGGCATGGCCGGGGCCTTGTCCTCGGGCAGCTCGGCGATCGTCGCCTCGGTGGTGATGAGCAGGCCGGCGACCGAGGCCGCGTCCTGCAGCGCGGTGCGGACGACCTTGGTCGGGTCGATCACGCCGGCGGCGACGAGGTTCTCATAGACGTCGGTCGCGGCGTTGAAGCCCTTGGTCTCGTCATTCTCGCGCAGCAGGTTGCCGGCGACGACCGCGCCGTCCTGGCCGGCGTTCTGGGCGATCTGCTTGACCGGAGCCGAGATGGCGCGACGGATGATGTCGATGCCGCGGGTCTGGTCGTCGTTCGCGCCCTTGAGGCCGTCGAGCGCCTTGGTCGCATAGAGGAGGGCGGTGCCGCCACCGGGGACGATGCCTTCCTCGACGGCCGCGCGGGTCGCGTGCAGCGCGTCGTCGACGCGGTCCTTGCGCTCCTTCACTTCGACCTCGGTCGCACCGCCGACCTTGATGACGGCGACGCCGCCGGCGAGCTTGGCCAGGCGCTCCTGGAGCTTCTCGCGGTCATAGTCGGACGTGGTGATCTCGATCTGCTTGCGGATCGCCTCGACGCGGCCCTTGATCGCATCGGCCGCACCGGCGCCATCGACGATGGTGGTGTTGTCCTTGTCGATCGTGACGCGCTTGGCGGTGCCGAGCATGCCGATGGTGACGTTCTCGAGCTTGATGCCGAGATCCTCGGAGATCAGCTCGCCGTTGGTCAGGATCGCGATGTCCTCGAGCATCGCCTTGCGGCGATCGCCGAAGCCCGGCGCCTTGACGGCCGCGACCTTCAGGCCGCCGCGCAGCTTGTTGACGACCAGGGTGGCCAGCGCCTCGCCCTCGATGTCCTCGGCGATGATCAACAGCGGACGGCCCGACTGCACGACCGCCTCGAGGATCGGCAGGATCGACTGCAGGTTCGACAGCTTCTTCTCATGGATGAGGATGTACGGGTCGGTCAGCTCGACCTGCATCTTCTCCGGGTTGGTGATGAAGTAGGGCGAGAGGTAGCCGCGGTCGAACTGCATGCCCTCGACGACGTCGAGCTCGAACTCGAGGCCCTTGGCCTCCTCGACGGTGATCACGCCTTCCTTGCCGACCTTGTCCATCGCTTCCGCGATCTTCTCGCCGACTTCCTTGTCGCCATTGGCCGAGATGATGCCGACCTGGGCGACTTCGTTCGAGCCGGCGACCGGCTTCGAGCGGGCCTTGAGGTTCTCGACGACCTTGGTGACGGCGAGGTCGATGCCGCGCTTCAGGTCCATCGGGTTCATGCCGGCCGCGACCGACTTCAGGCCCTCGCGGACGATCGCCTGGGCGAGCACGGTGGCGGTGGTGGTGCCGTCGCCGGCCAGGTCGTTGGTCTTCGAGGCGACTTCGCGGACGAGCTGCGCGCCGATGTTCTCGAACTTGTCCTTCAGCTCGATTTCCTTGGCGACGGTGACGCCGTCCTTGGTGATGCGCGGGGCGCCGAACGACTTGTCGATGACGACGTTGCGGCCCTTCGGGCCCAGCGTGACCTTCACCGCGTCGGCGAGGATGTCGACGCCGCGCAGGATGCGCTCACGGGCGTCGCGCGAAAACTTGACGTCTTTCGCTGCCATGTTCGTAATTCCTTCTCTCTATCGCGTCATCCCGGCGGTCGCCGGGATCGGAACATGTGATGGGCTAGCCGATGATCCCAGCCCGTTGGCGTCAGCCAACAATGCCAAGGATGTCGGATTCCTTCATGATCAGCAGGTCTTCGCCGTTGATCTTGACCTCGGTGCCCGACCATTTGCCGAACAGGATCTTGTCACCGGCCTTGACGTCGAGCGGGGTGACCTTGCCATCCTCGGCCTTGGAGCCACCGCCGACGGCGACGACTTCGCCTTCCTGCGGCTTTTCCTTGGCGCTGTCGGGGATGATGATCCCACCGGCGGTCTTTTCCTCGGCCTCGACGCGGCGGACGAGCACGCGATCGTGCAGCGGACGGAAACTCATGCGCTTCACCCTTTCCTAGCAATCTTTCGGCAAGGGCCGGGCCGGCCCGCCGAATCCCTCAGGTTGGAAACTTTTAGCACTCACCGGAAGCGAGTGCCAGCAAGCATATGTGCAGCGCCCCATGGGCTGTCAAGCGGACCCCTCCGGCATTTTTTCGCCGATTGGCGAACGCGCCTCTTCCCGGCGGTGCGGCGGTCGCGATATGGGGGAGCGTCCGTGTGGTTCAAGCTGGGTGATGCGTAAACTTATCCCGTTCAAATACCCGGCGATCGCATTCGGCCTGGGGCTCGCCTCGGCGCTCGGTTTCGCGCCGCTCAACTGGTGGTTCGTCACGCTGCTGTGCATGGCGGGGCTGATGGCGCTGCTGCTCGACGCGCCGCGGGCGCGCGACGTGGCGTGGCGGGGCTGGTGCTTCGGCGTCGGCCACTTCACCTTCGGCAACAACTGGATCGCCACCGCCTTCACCTTCCAGGACGCGATGCCGCATTGGCTGGGGGGCATCGCCGTCTTCCTGCTCGCGCTCTACCTCGCGGTCTTCCCGATGCTCGCCGGGCTCGGCGCCTGGGCGCTCAACCGGCTGCCGCGGCTGGCGCAGGCGCGGCGCAATCGGATCGAGCGCGACCAGCGGCTGAGCAAGCTCAAGGGCCTGATCCCCGCCGGAATGGAGCCGCAGGCGGCGACGGCGCCGGTCGCGGCGCCCAGCCCCTTCGCCTTCATCCCGCTGTTCGCCGGCTGCTGGATCGCCGCCGAATATCTGCGCAGCATCGCCTTCACCGGTTTCGCCTGGAACCCGCTCGGCGCGGTGATGGTCGCGCCAGGCACAGCCGAGCCGGCCTGGATCGGCCTCACCCGGCTGGTCGGCACCTACGGCCTGTCGGGCTGGGTGGTGCTGCTGTCGGGCATCTGGCTGCTCGCCGTGCTGCCGGGCACGAAGCGCCAGCGCTGGCAGCGGGTCGGCGTGGCGCTGCTCGTCGCGATGCTCGCCCAGATCCTGTCGGCCTGGCTGCTGCGCCCGCCGCCGCCGCGCGCCGGGCCACGCATCCTGGTCGTCCAGCCGAACATCAACCAGAACGAGAAATGGGACCCGAAGCTCCAGCTCGCCAATTTCCGCCGGCTGAGCGAGCTGAGCGGCAAGCCCGGCCCACAGCCGCGGCTGATCCTCTGGCCCGAGGCGGCGACCGCGGACTTCCTCGAGCTCGACCCTCCGGCGCGGTCGCGGATCGCCGGCCTGCTCGGGCCCAGGGACAAGGTCCTGCTCGGCGGCGACGCGTTGATCTTCGACAAGGCGGGCGAGCTGGCCGGCGCGCACAACAGCCTGTTCGCGCTCGACGCGCGCGGCGACATCCTCGGCCGCTACGACAAGGCGCATCTCGTCCCCTATGGCGAATATCTGCCGGCGCGCACGATCCTGTCGGCGATCGGCCTGTCGCGACTGGTGCCCGGCGACGTCGATTTCTGGTCGGGGCCCGGTCCGGCGACGATGACGGTGCCCGGCTTCGGCAAGGCCGGCATCCAGATCTGCTACGAGATCATCTTCTCGGGCCAGGTCGTCGACGCGCGCAACCGTCCCGATTTCCTGTTCAATCCCTCGAACGACGCCTGGTTCGGCCGCTGGGGCCCGCCGCAGCACCTCGCCCAGGCGCGGCTGCGCGCCGTGGAGGAGGGGCTTCCCGTGATCCGCTCGACGCCGACCGGCATCTCGGCGGTGGTCGATGCCGACGGGCGGCTGCTCCACAGCCTTCCCTGGCACCAGGCGGGCGCGATCGACGCGGTGCTGCCGCCGCCGCGCCCGGCGACGCCGTTCGCGCGCTTCGGCAACCTGCTGCCGCTGCTGTTCGCGGCGTTGCTGGTCGCGGGTGGAATTGCCATCGCCTTCAAGCGCCGCTAAGGGACATATAACGAAGTCTTTATATCCTTAAGTCCGTTTGTGGGCTAACAGGCGGCGGTCATTCAAGAAGGCTCATCGATACCCATGCGCAGCAATTATCTCTTCACGTCGGAAAGCGTGTCCGAAGGTCATCCGGACAAGGTCGCGGATCAGATCTCGGATGCGATCGTGGACCTGTTCCTGTCGAAGGACCCGGAGGCGCGGATCGCCTGCGAGACGCTGACGACCACCCAGCTCGTGGTGCTGGCGGGCGAGATCCGCTGCAAGGGCGTGTACGAGGACGGCGCCTGGGCGCCGGGCGCCGAGGAGGAGATCGAGCGGACGGTGCGCGAGACCGTCAAGGCGATCGGCTATGAGCAGGACGGCTTCCACTGGCAGACCTTCCGCTTCGAGAACAACCTGCACGGCCAGTCGGCGCACATCGCCCAGGGCGTGGACGCGAGCGGCAACAAGGACGAGGGCGCCGGCGACCAGGGCATCATGTTCGGCTTCGCCTGCGACGAGACGCCCGACCTGATGCCGGCGACGCTCTATTACAGCCACAAGATCCTCGAGACGATGGCCGCCGACCGCCATTCGGGCGCGGCCCCCTTCCTCGAGCCCGACACCAAGAGCCAGGTGACGCTGCGCTTCGATGGCGGCAAGCCCGTCGCGGCGACCGCGATCGTCGTCTCGACCCAGCATGGCAAGGGCTATGACGAGGGCGCGAAGGAGGCCGAACTCAAGGCCTATGTGAAGAAGGTGGTGGCCGGCGTGCTGCCGGCCGATCTGCTCTCCGACCAGACCGTCTACCACATCAACCCGACCGGCAGCTTCGAGATCGGCGGTCCCGACGGCGACGCCGGCCTGACCGGCCGCAAGATCATCGTCGACACCTATGGCGGCGCGGCGCCGCATGGCGGCGGCGCCTTCTCGGGCAAGGACCCGACCAAGGTCGACCGCTCGGCGGCCTATGTCACCCGCTATCTGGCGAAGAACATCGTCGCCGCCGGCCTCGCCCGGCGCTGCACGATCCAGCTCGCTTATGCGATCGGCGTGTCGGAGCCGCTGTCGCTCTATGTCGACACCCACGGCACCGGCACCGTTGCCGACGACAAGATCGAGGCGGCGATCCAGGGCATCAAGGAACTGGGCGGCCTCACCCCGCGCGGCATCCGCACCCATCTCGGCCTCAACAAGCCGATCTATCGCAAGACCGCGGCCTATGGCCATTTCGGCCGCAAGGCCGAGGGCGATCACTTCCCCTGGGAGCGCACCGACCTCGTCGACAAGCTCAAGGCCGCGCTGGCCTGATCCCGCCATGGGCCCCGCGCGGACAAGGTCGCGCGGGGCGCCCGGACCGCTTTTCGTGATGTCCCGACGGTCAGGTGCTTCCACCCGGCGCCAAATCGGCCTAGGGGCATCGGCGTGACGTCGAGCGGAGCGCCCATGTCTGATCTCGCGGCCTTCCTGCGCGCCTGGGCGAAGGATCCGCTCGGCATCGCGGCGGTGGCCCCGTCCGGTCCGTCGCTCGCCCGTCTGATCACCGCCGAGATCACCCCCGACATGGCCCCCGTGATCGAGCTGGGGCCCGGCACCGGCGTCTTCACCAAGGCGCTGCTCGAACGCGGCCTCCAGCAATCGGACCTCGTCCTCGTCGAGAATGAGGCCGATTTCGCCCGGCTGCTCGAAACCCGCTTCCCGCAGGCCCGCATCCTGCGCGGCGACGCGGCGCGGGTGCGGCGGCATCGCGCCCTGTTCGGCGGCGAGCTGGCCGGGGCGACGATCTCGGGCCTGCCGATCCTCAGCATGAACGCCGGGCAGCAGATGAAGATCATGGCGGGCTGCTTCGGGCTGATGCGCCCCGGCGGCCGCTTCTACCAGTTCAGCTACAGCCCGGTCTGCCCGATCCGCCGTCCTGTGCTCGAGCGGCTCGGCCTCGAGGCGCGCCGGCTGTCGAGCACGCTCCGCAATCTTCCGCCCGCCGCTGTCTATGAGATCAGCCGCGTCGACGAGTGATGGTTTCCCGATGAACGACCCTTTGACGATCCGCCGCCTCTATGGCCGGCGCCAGGGCCACAAGCTGCGCCAGGGCCAGGCCGAGCTGGTCGAGCGGCTGCTGCCCGAGATATCGGTGCCCGAGACGGGCGAGCTGACCGCGTCCACGCTGTTCGGCGACGCCGAGGGGCGGGGCCGCCCGCTCGAGCTGGAGATCGGCTTCGGCAAGGGCGAGCATATGGCGTGGCAGGCGAGCCAGCGGCCCGGCCACGGCTTCATCGGCTGCGAGCCCTTCCTCGACGGCGTGGTCGGCGCGCTGATGAAGGTCGACGAGCTGGGCCTCGCCAATGTCCGCATCCACATGGGCGACGCGATCGAGGTGCTCGAACGCCTGCCCGACGCCTCGCTCGACCGTGCCTGGCTGCTCCACCCCGATCCCTGGCCCAAGGCGCGCCACGCCAAGCGCCGCTTCATGAACGCCGGCCCGATCGGCCTGATCGCGCGCAAGATGAAGCCGGGCGGCGAGTTCCGCTTCGGCACCGACCATCCGGTCTATGTCCGCTGGGCGATGATGGTGATGGGCCAGTCCCCCGACTTCGAATGGCTGGGCGAACACCCCTCCGACTTCCTCGTCCGCCCCGACGACTGGCCCGAAACCCGCTACGAAGCCAAGGCCCGGGCGAAGGGGCACGAGGTCTGGTATTTTCGGTACAGGCGCAAGTAGCGCGCCGAAATCCGATTGTCCGCCGCTTTTGCGCCGACATGCCATGGTTGAGGCCGGATCGGCCTTGGCCGTCCATGATGTCGGGCCGTTCAGCCAGAGCTTTCGGCAAGGGATCGGACGAAATCCGCCCTTCGTTCAGGCGGCCCTGGCGAGGCGCCGAAGTGCTTGTGGTGGCTGTCCGTACTGACGCATGAAGGCTTCGCGCATCCGGCGCAGGTCGACGAAGCCGCTTTCTCGCGCGATCTGGTCCATGGGGTGGCGCGTGTCCTCGATCATCAGTCGCGCCGCCTCGAGGCGAATCTGCTCCACGGCCTTGGCGGGCGTCTGGCTCGTCTCCGCCCTGAACGCGCGACTGAACTGGCGCGGCGAAAGCGCGGCGACCCCGGCCAGTTCCTCTACCGTCAGCGGATTGGCGAGATGGGTCCTGGCATGAATCAGCGCCTTCTGGATGCGGTCGCTGCTCGGCGCGAGTTCGAGAAGCTCCGAATGCTGGGACTGACCACCGGCGCGGCGATGATGCATCACCAGACGTCGGGCGACCGACGATCCCGAAGCGATCGTCGATGCCATCCGCCCGATGCGCGACAATCCGGGCGCCAACGAACACGCCCTGTTCGAAGCGTTCAACCAGAGCCTCGTCGAGAACCCGATCCCGGTCGGCGCTTGAACCGGGACCGAACGAATCTGCCGTGCGGCGCATCCGCCGCACGGCATTCGCTTTGGTTCGGAGTTTCCCTCGCACCCGGAAACAGATTGCGGCAAATCACCCCTTGCGGGCTAGAGCGGTTCACGATCCGATTGCATCGGATCGACCGCCCTAGACTATTGTTTTACCGCGATTTCCGAGATGGCAGATGTTTCCATCTGCCTGGAAATCGCTCTAATCCACGCCATCGAATCCCGGCGCCGTGGTCGTTCGCCTCGGTCCGGCCTATTCGGCCGCCTCGAACGCGCGCTGGTCGGCCGGCGCCTCGGTCGGGGCCAGATATTGGCCCGGGCGATTGCCGGTATACTGGCCGTCGGCGAAGGTCTTGACGCCGTTGACGAGGGTCAGCTTCATCGGCGCGGCCTGACGGGTGAAGCGCCAGGTGGTGCCGCCGTCGCCGTCGGGCACGTCGAAACGCTTCTCCATGTCGCGATAGCGGATCTCGTCGAGATCGAAGACCACCAGGTCGGCGCGGCGGCCGGCCTTGATCTCACCGGTGTCGTGCAGGCCGAAGAAGTCGGCCAGCTTGCCGGTCTTGATGTGGATCGCCTGTTCGAGCGAGATCATCTCCTCCTTCACATATTTGGTGAAGAGCAGGATGTTCTCGCCGCCGCCGCACAGCATCTGCAGATGCGCGCCGGCGTCGGAGATGTTGCCGACCGACCGGGGGTCGTTCATCAGCTGGACGGTCAGGTCCTCGTCCTTGGGGAAGGGCGCCATGTGGACGGTCGATCGGGTGCCGTTCTCCAATATCCACTGCGCCATCGCGTCCGACCGGTGCAGGCCGCGGCTGTCGGCGAAGGCCTTGAGCGTGCCGCCGACCGGGCCGGCGCCGTTCTCGCTGTCGAGCAGGTAGAGGTCCTGCGGATTGTTCATCGGCGAATGCGGCCAGGCCTTGGTGTCCCAGCTTTCCCGCGCGCGGGCGCGCCAGTCAGGATCGGCGAGCAGGCGGGCCTTCTCCTCATGGGTCTCGGCCAGCACCACCTCGTGCCAGACATAGTCGTTCGACTGGGCGAAGATCAGCGACTTGATCAGGCTGAGCGTGCTGGTCGGCGAGACATGGGCATAGCCCGGCCAGATGTCGGCCCCGTCGGCGCGCAGCTCGCCGAGCGTCTTCTCCAGCGCGGGCAGGATGTCCTTCTGGAACTCCAGCGTCGGGACCGCGCCGGCGATCTGCATGCGGATGCCGCGCCCCCTGGTGAGCCGGCCGAGCCGCACCAGGCTCTCGGGTCCGGTCTTCCGCATGAAGGTGTCGATGATGCACTGGTAGGTGGTGCCGGGATAGCGCTCCATCACCGCGAACAGCGCCTCGAACTCGGCATCGTCGGCGAGCAGCGTCGGAATGGCGCGGTCGTCGCCGTCATGGTCGTGCAGATTGTCCGACAGGCCGAGCGCGCCCGCGGCGAGCGCATCCTCCAGCAGCTCGGCCATCCGGGCGATCTCCGCCGGGGTCGCCGCCCGCTCCCACGCCTCGATGCCCATCGCGGCGAGGCGCAGCGCGATATGGCCGACGAACGCCGAATAATTGGCCGGCAGCGTGATGTTCCTGGCCATCGACGCCTTGTATTCCGACCATTTCTCCCAATCCCACGGCACGTTCTGGAGGAAGGGCTTCAGCGGGATGTCCTCGAAGAAGGAGAAGATCTTGATCATCTCGAGCTGCGCGGCCTTCTCCTTCGACAGCGGCGCGGCGGTGAAGCCGCAATTGCCGAGGATCACCGTCGTCGCGCCGTTGCCGGGCAGCGGATCGAGATCGGGCTGCCACCACATCGTCGCGTCATAATGGGTGTGGCTTTCGATGAAGCCCGGCGTGACGTAGCAGCCGGCCGCGTCGAACAGCTCCTCGCCGGGCCGAGGCGACAGCCCCGCGCCGACCTCGACGATGCGGTCGCCTTCGATGCGGACGTCGCCCGCGCGCCGCGGCGCGCCGGTGCCGTCGACGATCGTCCCATTCTTGATCAGCATGCTGGACATGGACCTCTCCCGTTTTTTCCGTGTGATCCCGAGGCTATCCCCCGGCTGGACAAGCGACAAGAAAGCGCCCCATCATGCGGATGTCGGGGGATCATATCGCGACGCATAAGCGATCATCAGGTGATCCACGCGCCCAAGCGCAGCGGCGATGAGGCCGATCTTCTGCGCAGCATGGAGGAAAGGGAAGGCATGTCGCTCCAGGAGCTGATCGACAAGGACGCGATCGAGCAGGTCTATGTCCGTTATTGCGAGATCGTCGATTCGAAGACGTTCGACCGCATGGACGAGGTGTTCACCGAGGATTGCGTCGGCGACTATAGCCAGGCGCTGGGACCCGGCGTGATCAGCCCGAACCGCGCCAGCCTGATCGCCTCGATGCACGCCAATCTGGGCCCGCAGTCGAGCTGCGGCGCGACCCATCACAATGTCCTCAACTTCCGCATCAGCGTCGACGGCGACGTGGCCCGGGCGAAGGTCCATTATTACGCCGTCCATCGCGGCCGGGGAGCACAGGACGGCGCGCTCTATTCGATGTGGGGCCAATATGCCGACGAACTGCGGCGCACCCCCGCCGGCTGGCGCGTCGCGCGCCGCGTCTACACCGTCGCGCTGACCGAGGGGCCGCCGGCGGTGGTGGCCGGCTGACGGAAGCGCCGGCTCAGTCGCAGGCCAGCCACGCCTCGCGCAGCTCGTAGCCGGTGACGAGGTCGTTCCAGCCGACCTGCGGCTCCCGCTCGAAGCGCAGGCCGGGGATGGCGAGCAGCCTGGTCAGGAAGATGTCGGCCTCCTGGATCGCCAGGAAGGAGCCTGGACAGCGATGGGCGCCGTCGCCGAAGCTCAGCACCGGCGCGCCCGCGCGCTCGGCCGGGCAGCGGCCGGGCTGCCTGACGAGCGGGCGCTCGCCGCTCACCGCCGGATCGGCGTTGACCGCGCGGACGTCGACCGCGACCATCGCCCCCTCGGGAATCTCGGCCCCGCCGAGCGTCACCGGGCAGGTCGTCCGCCGGAACAGCGTGCCGACCACCGGTTCGAGCCGCAGCAGCTCCTCCAGCAGCGCGTGGCGCGCCGGTTCGTCCGCCGCCAGATACTGGGCGCACAGCGCCGCATCGTCGATCAGGTGCCAGGCGCAGACGGTGATGAACTCGCGCGTCGTGACCATCCCCGCCGCGCCATAGGTGATGCATTCGGTCAGCACCTCGGTGCCGCTATAGCCCTGGGCGAGGAGGTGCGAGATCACATCCTCGCGCGGCTGCGCGCGCCGCGCCGCCATGCTCGGCCGCACGTCGATCCAGTAGAAGCGCAGCAGGCGGAACTGCGCCACCAGCGCCTGCCGGATCCGGCGCAGCCGCCCGCCGCCCTGCTCCAGCCCGTCGGCGAAGAAGGCGTTGATGCGCCGGTCGAGCCCCGGCCGCCGGCTGTCGGTCAGGCCGACCACCTCGGCGGCGACGCCGACCGCCATCTCCATCCCCATCGCGCTGAGCTCGCCGCGCCGCCGCCGGCGGAAATCGCCGATCACCCGGTCGGCCAGCCGCGCCATCAGCGGGCGATAGCGCGCGTCGACCGCGCGCGGGGTGAAGAAAGGCGCCGTCAATCGGCGCTGCTCATGATGCGGCCGGCCTTCGAGGAACAGGATCGGGACCTTGCCCCGGCCGGGCACCCGTTCGATCAGCTCGGCCTTGAAACCGGCCTGCCTGGTCGAATCGCCACGCAGCAAGGCGCGCGCGGCGGCGAAGCCACGAACGTGCCACACCCCGGCCGCGTCGCGCTCGACCGCGATGCGGGACGGGATTCTGCCGAAGGCGGTGCGCCGCTCGTCAGGTTCGATCGTCGCATCCATGGCATCGGCTCCTATATCGGAACCTATTTATCATTATTGTCCGGGCCGGACAACGGCCTCTCAGCCGCGCCGCGCCTCCGTCGCGTCGAGCACCGCGTCGAGGATCGGGCGCCAGGCGGTGGCCGCGACCTCGTCGGCATAGTCGTCGGCGGCGGCGCGCAGGTGCGGAAGCTCGTCGGCCTCGAAGCTGCCGAGCGCCTGCCGCAGCTCGCGCGCCTGGGTCGTGCCGCGCGCCGCGAGCGCGGCGAAATGGCCCGCCGCCACGGCCGCCCCGAGCACGATCTTCGCCATCGCGCGGTAGAGCGCCATCGCCTCGCCGGGCGCGAAGCCGCGCCGCTCCAGCGCGCCGAGGAAGCCGTCGACGAACTCCAGCTCGACCGCGATGCCCCAGCGCGCCTCGACGAACTCGATGATCAGCGAGGGCTGCTGCCCGACCGAGCTGAACAGGGCGGCGGCATAGTCGAGCACGATCTCCCGCCAGGGCTGCCCGCTGTCGACCGGCGCCGAGCGGGTCGCCTGGCGGCCGGCGGCAAGCCGGATCAGCGCGTCGCGATTCTCGACATAGCGATAGAGGGTGGCGATCCCGACGCCGAGATGCGCGGCAAGTTCCTTCATGTTGAGATCGGCGAGGCCCAGCTCGATCGCGGTGTCGAGCAGACGGTCGAGGGTCAGGCGGCGCGGGCGGCCGGCCTGGCGGGCGGGACTGGGATATGGATCGGCGTTCACCGGCTCATTGTCCCGCTCGGTGCGCCCGGAATCAAGCGCCGGCCCGTGCCCTCTCAACTTCTATATTGCGCGACGATCTCGCGGATCGCCGGGACGACGTCGTTGCGGCGATAGCCGAGCAGCGTCGCGACCTGCGGATCGGTCTCGTAGAAGAGATTGTTGCCGCGGCCGAAGAAGATCGCGCCGTCGGGCAGCATCGGATGCTCCTCGTCGCGCACCGGCGGCGTGTCGCGCCCGACCGCCGCGAAGAAGGCGCCGAAATAGTCCTGGAACGACATGTTCTTGTCGCCGACCAGATAGGAGGCGCCGGCCGCGCCGCGTTCCAGCCCGCCCTCGACCGCCTCGGCGAGCGACTGGGTCGAGATGAAGTTGGTGCCGCCCGGCGGCGCGAACTCGGGCATCGGCGCGAACCTGCCCTCGGCATATTGGGTGTAGGCCGCGAACATCGGCACGACGAGGCCGGGCACCGACCCGACGACGAACGGCGCGTTGATGCTCATCGCCACGAAATCGTCGCCGGCGAGCGCGGCGACGCCCTCGTCCGAGACCTTGCGCGAGCGGACATAGGCGTTGGTCGCGACCAGTTCCGGCGCGGCCTGCGGATAGAAGCTGCCGATGTTGACCGCCTTGCGGACGCCCGCCGCCCGGGCCGCCTCGAAGAAGCGGGGGACGCCGACCGAATTGGCCTCGTGCCAATAGGCGTCGCCGCCGTCCTGCGGCTGGTGGCGGACGTCGTTGCCGGCGGCGAAGACCAGCGCGTCGAAGGCGCCGAGCGCGGCGCGGTCGAAGTCCATGGCGACATAGTCGACCCGCAGGAAGGGCAGCCGGCCGAGCGGCGTGCCGGCGGCCGGGGCGTTGCGGCCGGCGATCGCCACCTCATGCCCCCTGCCCTGCAAATAGAGCGCGGTGCGCCCGCCGATCATGCCGGCGCCGCCGACGACGAGAATCTTCATGCCTATCCCTTTCGGATCAGAAATCGAGGCCGTTGCCGGACAGCACCGGCAGGTTGGTCCAGGTGCCGCGCGGATCGCGGTACCAGCCCGCCGCCGCCAGCGCGCCGCCGTCGATGTGGAGCGCGGTGCCGGTGATCCAGGCCGCGTGCGGGCTCGCCAGGAACAGGATGCCCGAGGCCATGTCCTGCGGCGTGCCGAAGCGGCCGAGCGGAATCCAGTTCGGGATGTGCCGGCGATGCTCCTCCGGGATCATCAGCGACACCGGTACCTGCGGCGTGTCGGTCGTCTCGGGCGCGATCAGGTTGACGCGGATGCCCCCGGGGCCAAGCTCGAGCGCCAGGCTCTGGGTGAAGCCGGTCAGCCCCGCCTTGCATGCAGCGTAGACCGCGCAGTTGGGGATGCCGCGAAACCCCTCGATCGAGGAGACCGAGACGATGCTGCCGCCCGCGCCCTTGCGCCGCAGCAGCGGGATCATCGCCCTGGTGACGCCGAACACCTGGCCCAGGTTGGTCGCGTAGAGCCGCGCGATCTCGGCGTCCGAAAGCTGGTCGAACGGCTTGGCGAGCATCAGGAAGTCGCCGACATTGTTGACGAGGACGTCGAGCCCGCCGAACGCCGCGTCGACCTGCGCGGCGAGGTCGGCGACCGCCGCCGCGTCGGTCACGTCGCCGACGACGACCAGCGCGTCGTCGCCCAGCGCGGCGCGCGCCTCCTCGGCCCGGGCGGGATCGATCTCGATCGTCGCGACCCGCGCGCCGGCCGCCTTGAACGCCTCCGCCGTGGCGCGGCCGATGCCGGCGCCGCCGCCCGTGACGAGCACGGCCTTGCCTGTGAAGTCGAACATCGGCGTCTCCTCTCGCGGCCGCTCTCCGGCGGTCGGCCACTGGCTAATATGAGACGCCGCCCGATGCAAGGTTGTACAACGCATCATGTAGCATAATCAGACTTTATCTTTGCATTTGCGTTTTCATATCGTCACAATGTTGCGAAATAAGCGATACGGAGAGGAATGAGACGATGCCCGATTCGACCATGGAGGCGATGGTCCTGAATCGCTTCGGCGGCCCCGAGGTGCTCGAGCTCGCGACGATCGAACGGCCGCGCGCGGAGCCGGGCCAGGTCGTCGTCCAGGTCGCCTATGCCGGGGTCAATCCCGCCGACTGGAAGGCGCGCGAGGGCTGGCTGTCGCGCTATTTCGACTATGCCTTCCCCTTCGTCGTCGGCTTCGACGCCGCCGGCATCGTCGCCGAGGTCGGCGCAGGCGTGACCGGCCTGGCGGTCGGCGACCGCGTCGTCACCGCCTCCAACCAGGGCAAGGGCGAGCGCGGCTCCTATGCGCAATATGTCCGGTCGGACCGCGAGCGGGTGGTGAAGCTGCCCGGCCATGTCTCGCTCCGCGACGCAGCGGCGCTGCCGACCGCGGCGATCACCGCCTGGGAAGCGGTGTTCGACGTCGGCGGCGCGACGGCGGGCCAGCACGTGCTGGTCAACGGCGGCGCGGGCGGCACCGGCGGCTTCGCGGTGCAGCTCGCCCATATGGCGGGCGCGAAGGTCGCGGCGACCTGCGGCCCCGCCAATCTCGATTATGTCCGCGGCCTCGGCGCCGACCTCGCGATCGACTATCGCCGGGGCGGGGTCCGCGAGGCGGTCGCTGCCTGGGCGCCCGAGGGGGTCGACCTGGTGGTCGACACGGTCGGGCAGGGCAGCCTGCTCGATTCGATCGAGATGGTCCGCCCCGGCGGCATCGTCGCGCCGATCGGCACGCTGATCGCCGACGAGCCGATGCCCGATCCGGCGCGCGCCGCCGAGCGCGGCGTCCGCATCGTCCCCACCATCGCCAGCTTCGAGCGGCAGGAGCGCCAGCTCAATGCGCTGGTCGAGGCGCTCGCCGCCGGCCGCATCCGGCCGCCGCGGATCGACGTCCTGCCGCTCGCCGAGGCCGGCGAAGCGCAGCGCCGCGTCGCCGACGGCCATGTCCGGGGCAAGCTGCTGCTCGCCGTCGACGAGACGCTCGCATGATCTGGATCGTCGACGAGGTGGAGACCCGGCCCGGCATGGGGGCGGCGTTCCTCGACGCCTATATGACCCATTATGCGCCGGGCAACGAGGCGCGCGGGCTGACGCTGGTGCATCGCATGGTCGAGCCGGCGATGTGGCTCGACGACGCGCCCAACCGGCTGCTGCTGGTCTGGCAGGCCGACCATGCCGGCGCGGTCTGGGCCGCCAAGCACCGCGCGCGCGGCGATGCGGCGGTCGCCCGCTGGTGGAACGAGCAGGCCCCGCCCTTCATCCTGTCGCGCAGGCGCGGCACCTATGCCCCCGCCGAGGCGCTGGAGGCGCTCGCCGATGTATAACCGGCTGCTGATCCCGACCTTCGCCCCCGACCGCCGCGACGCGGCGATGGCCGTCATCGCCGAGGCGAGCGCGGCGATCGGCGCCGAAGCGCTGCTGTTCGCGCCCACCCTGCCCGGCGTCTACAATGGCGGCGACGCGATCTGGCGCGCGAGCTTCGCCGACCGCGCGGCCTGCGACGCGGCGCTGGACAGCGCCGCCTGGGCGCCGGCCGCCAAGCTGCTCGCCGATCCGGCGGTCACCACCCATCTCGACGCGGTCGGCTATGCGACCGGCGCGGTCGGCGGGCCGGTCGACGGCGGCGGCCTCTACCGCGTCGCGCTGTTCCGCGCCGCGATCGACCCGACGCCGGAGCGGCTCGCCGCCTTCGGCGCGCAGACCGCCGCCATGCCCCGCGCGATCCGCTCGATCCGCCGCTGGCAGCTCGCCACCGCCGACGAGGCGAGCGGACTGCACGGCTGGACCCATGTCTGGGAACAGGAATATGCCGATCGGGCGAGGCTGGAGGGCGCCTATATGATGCACCCGGCGCATTGGGCCCATGTCGAGCGCTGGTTCGACCCGGAATATACCGAATTCCTGGTCCACCCACTGCTCGTCCACAGCTTCTGCGCGATCGACCGTCCGGTGATCGTCGCCTGATCAGGCGTGATAGGCCGGATAGTCGGTATAGCCCGTCGCCCCTTCGGCATAGAGCGTCGTCGGGTCGAAGCCGGCCAGCGGATGGCCGTCGCGGAAGCGCGCCACCAGGTCGGGATTGCCGATGAACGGCCGGCCGAAGGAGACCGCGTCGGCGATGCCCGCGCCGACCAGCGCCTCGGCCTTCGCCTGGTCGAGGCTGTCGTTGAGGATCAGCGGCCCGCGCCAATGCGCGGCGGCGAGGGCGCGATGGTCGACGGCCTGCGGCGTCGCCATCTCGATCAGGTGGCAATAAGCGAGGCCCAGCCCGCCGATCGCATCGAGCAGCGCCGCATGGGTTTCCGCCGGGTCGTCGTCGTGCAGGTCGTTGAACGGATTGCCGGGGCAGATGCGGAAGCCGACCCGGCGCGCGCCGATCCGCCCCGCCAGCGCCTCGATCGTCTCGACGACGAAGCGGACGCGGTTCGCGGCCGACCCGCCATAGCGGTCGGTGCGCCGGTTGGCGCCGGTCGCCATGAACTGGGCGGGCAGATAGCCCGAGGTGCAGTGGAGCTCGACCCCGTCGAAGCCGGCGGCGATCGCGCGGGCCGCCGCCAGCGCGTAATCCTGCACGACGCCGGCGATCTCCTGCGTCTCCAGCGCGCGCGGCGCCATCGTCCCCGCCATTCCGGCGGGGGTCCATAGCTTAGCCTTCGCCGCGATCGCCGAGGGGGCGACGACGTCGACGCCCGCCGGCCGGTTCGCCTGTGCCGCGATCCGCCCGACATGCATGAGCTGCGCGACGATCACCCCGCCATGCGCGTGGACCGCGTCGGTCACCCTGCGCCAGGCCGCGACCTGCGAATCGTCGTAGAGGCCGGGAGTGCGCGCATAGCCCTTGCCCATGATCGAGGGGTGGATGCCCTCGCTGACGATCAGGCCGGCATCGGCGCGCTGGGCATAATAGTCGACATGGAGGTCGGTCGGGCGGTCGCCCTCGTCGGCGCGGCTGCGCGTCATCGGCGCCATGACGATGCGGTTGGCCAGCCGCAGCGCGCCGAGCGCGACCGGATCGAACAACGTCGGTGCCGGCATCAGCGCACCCGCACCTTCGGCGCGCCGGCGCCGCCGCGCATCGTCTCGATGAACCTCTCCAGCGGCGCGGGCGGCGCGACCGGCGACTCGTCGGGGCCGCTGCGTTCCCAGAAGCGCTTCCACGACGGGAAATAGTCGTGATAGCCGCCCTCATAGGGCTCGCGGCCCGGCCAGCGCATCTTGCGCCCGCCGATCGGCGGCTTGTTGAGGTCGGTCGCGTACCAGTAGAGCGGCAGGCGGCGGCGGAAATACCAGCGGCCGTCGATCCGTTCATAGCGGTCGACGTAGATCATCTGCATGATCACCCATTCGGGCCCGGTCTCATGCTCGTTCTTGGAATAGACGACGCCCTGTGCATGATCGGGATCGTCGAACTCGATGATATGGCCGCCGATATGGTGCGAGGTGCCGTCGAACTGCTGCCGCATCGTGTCGTCGAACCAGGCGCGCAGCGCGGCGCGGCCGGTCTCGCCATTGCCGACCTTCACATCCTCGGGGAACAGGCCGACCCAGGCGTCGGCGTCACGCATGTCGAGCGCGAGGCTGTACTTCGCCGCGAGCTGGCGGATCGCATCGATCGACTCGAGTCGGTCGATGCGCTTGATAATGTCGTCGTTCACCGCATCCTCTCCACGCAGACCATATCATCATTCCACTAGAATCTGTCACTTTGCGTTGATACACGTTCGTTTAATTTCGCATAGTGCAGATTCTGCCACAGCATAGAAGAAGAGGACCGGAGGGGACATGGCATATGATCGGGAAGTGGACCTGCTGGTGGTCGGGACCGGCGCGGGCGCGCTGGTCGCGGCGTTGCGCGCGGCCAGGGCGGGCGCCGAGGTGCTGGTGGTCGAGAAGGGCGCGCTGTGGGGCGGCACCTCCGCCACATCGGGCGGCGGCATCTGGATTCCGGGCAGCCATCTCGCCGCGCAGGCTGGCCATCCCGACGACCTCGACGAGGCGTTCGGCTATATCCGCCGGCTGACCGCGCCCAACGTCACCGACGAGCAGATCCGCTCCTATGTCGACCATGCGCACCGCATGCTCGAATGGGTCGAGCGCGAGGCCGACGTCCACTATGCCGCGCTTCCCTACCCCGATTATTACCCCGAGACCGAGGGCAGCCGCGAAGGCTATCGCACCCATCTGATGCCAGGCGAGGTCGACGCGCGGACGATGGATCGCGCCGCGTTCGACACGATGCAGCGCGCCTCGCCCGCCGCCAGCCTGTGGGGCCGGATCAACTGGAAGCTGGCCGAGACCCACATGGTCCTGTTCCGGCCGAAGGGCTGGATGAAGGTGATCGTCAAGGTGATGGCGGGCTATTGGCTCGACATCCCGCAGCGGCTGCGCAGCCCGCGCGACCGGCGGCTGACGCTCGGCACCGCGCTGCTCGCCCAGCTTCGCAAGGCGCTCGACCGGACCGGGGCCGAGGTCTGGCTGGAAAGCCCACTGCTCGGCCTGATCGAGGAGAAGGGGCGGGTCGCCGGCGCGACCGTGCGGCACGGCGGGCGCGAGCTGCGGATCGGCGCGCGGCGCGGCGTGATCCTCGCCGCCGGCGGGTTCGAGCGCAACGCGGCGATGCGCGCGGCGCACCTGCCCGGCGCGCGCCAGCCGCAGGCGAGCGGATCGCAAATCAACAACGAGGGCGACGCGCTGATCGCCGCGCAGAAGCTGGGCGCGGCGGTGCGCAACCTCGATTCGGCCTGGTGGGCGCCGGTGTTCCGCATCCCCGGCGAGGATCGCGGCCGGCTGTCGACGGTCGAGCGGGCGCTGCCCCATTCGATCATCGTCAACCAGGCGGGCCGCCGCTACGCCAACGAGGCGCTGTCCTACCACCGCTTCGGCGAGGCGATGATGGCGAAGAGCGCGCCCGGCGCGGCCACCGATCCGAGCTGGCTGCTGTTCGACGGCCGCTACCGCGCGCGCTATCCGGCCGGTCCGGTGATCCCGGGGTTCCCCGACTGGATGCTGTCCGCCGCGGTGCGCAAGGTGCTGGTCAAGGCGCCGACGATCGAAACGCTGGCGGCGAAGATGAAGGTCGATCCGGCGGAGCTGCGCGCGACGGTCGATCGCTTCAACGCGATGGTCGCGCAGGGCCGCGACGAGGATTTCGGCCGGGGCGACGCCGCCTATGACCGGCTCTACGGCGATCCGCGGGTGGCGCCCAATCCGACCCTCGGATCGCTCGCCAAGGCCCCCTTCTACGCCATCCCGATCCACCTCGGCGACATCGGCACCAATGGCGGCCTCGTCACCGACGGCACCGGCCGGGTCCTGTCGGAGGGCGGCGGCGCCATCCCCGGCCTCTATGCGGTCGGCAACCTCGCCGCCTCGGTGATGGGCTATTCCTATCCGGGCGCGGGCGCCACGCTGGGGCCGGCGATGACCTTCGGCTGGCTGGCGGCGGCCGACGCGGTGCGCGCCAACGAGCCGGGCTGAACCCGGACAGGGGCGGCCGATCCGGCCGCCCCTCCCCCAGATCAGCCGAGCGCCTTGCGCAGCGCCGCCGCCGCCACGGCGACCGCCTCGTCGGCGATCGGGGCGATGCCGAAGAAGCTCGCGAAGCCGTGGATGCCGCCCGCGAAGTCGTGCAGGTCGACGGGAACCCCCGCCGCGCGCAGCTTCGCGGCATAGGCGGCGCCCTCGTCATGGAGCGGATCGTTGCCGGCGAGGACGATCGTCGCCGGGGCGACCCCCGTCAGGTCGGCGGCGCGGATCGGCATCGCCAGCTCGTGCGGGTCGGCCGCGCCGAGATAGGCATCCCAGAAGAAGGCCATCATCTCGTTGGTCAGCAGGCCGCCCGCGGCATTGGCGCGGTAGGACGGCGTCGTGAAGTCGTTGTCGATCACCGGGTAGAACAGCACCTGCGCGCGGGGCGCGACCGCGCCGCCGCGCAGCGCCAGCGCCGCCGCCGCGGCGAGGTTGCCGCCAGCGCTGTCGCCGACCAGCGCGAGGCGGCCGGCGTCGATGCCGAAGCCTGCCGCCCGGGCGGGCAAGCCCTTCACCGCGGCGATGCAGTCGTCGACCGGCGCGGGAAAGCGATGCTCGGGAGCGAGGCGATAGGCGACCGACAGCACCGCGCAGCCCGCGTCGCGCGCCAGCACGCGGGCCAGCCCGTCATGCGTGTCGAGCGTGCCGACCACCCAGCCGCCGCCATGGAACAGCACCGCGACCGGCAGCGTCTCGCCCGGCCGGGGATGGTAGAGCCGCGCCGCGATCGGGCCGGCGGCGCCGTCGACCTCCACGTCGCGCACCTCGGCGACCTCGATCGGCGCGGTCGGGAAGGGATTGTCCATCAGCGCGCGCATCGCCGTCGCCTCGAGCGGGTCGGGCAAGGCGAAGCCGCTCGCCGCCATCGCCTCAATCATTTGCTGCAAGACCGGATCAATCACTTTATTCCCCTCTCCTGATGCCGGACCCGACGCCCGACGAATATCCCGACATGCCCGGCGTGCTCGCCGCGCTGTTCGCCAGCCTGCTCGACGAGGAGCCGTGGTCGGCCTTCCTCGAACGGCTCGGCGAGGCCTCCGGCGCGACCTGGGCCACGCTGATCCTCACCCCGCGCCAGGCCGACCAGCCCGGCATGATCCTGACCCCCAACGCCGATCCCGGCGTCGGCGCCGACTATAACAGCCGCCTGTTCGCCGAGGACCCGTTCGTCGGCCTGCCCGAGGGCAAGGTCGCGCGCTTCCGCGATTTCGTGCCGGCCACCACGCTCGACCGCAAGACCGCCTTCCGCGCCTTCCTCGAACAGACCAGCGACGAGATTCTCGGCGTCGACATCGGCGAGGCGAGCCGGCTCGAGATGCGGCTGCGGCTGACCCGCGCCGCCGACCGGCCGCGCTTCGAACCGGCCGACCGCCGCCGGCTGGAGACGCTGGTCCCCCATCTCCGCATCGCGCTGGCGCTGTTCGAGCGGCTGGCGGCGGGCGAGACCGAGCAGCGCATCTATGCCGGCGCGGTCGCCCAGATGGCGGTCGGCGTGATCATCCTCGACCGGCGCGGCAAGGTGCTGCGCCTCAATCCGCCGGCCTCGACCATCCTGGCCGAGCGCGACGGGATCGCGCTGCGCGGCGACGCACTGACGTTCGACGATGCCGAGATCGGCCGCCAGCTCCAGGCGCGCCTCGCCCGCAGCGACGAGAACGGCCCGCTGACGCTGCGGATCGAACGGCCCTCGGGTACCGGCGACCTGCTGCTGGTGGTCGGCCAGGCGCCGGCCCCCGAATTCGTGTCGGCGGGCGGCGGCCCGGCGGCGGTGCTGTTCCTGACCGATCCGACCCATGGGCCGCGCATCTCGGCCGAGGCGATCCGCGACCTGCTCGGCCTGACCCAGGGCGAGGCGGCGGTGGCCGCGCATCTCGCCGAGGGGCTGGCGCCGGCCGAGGTGGCGGCCCGGCTCGGCATTTCCGCCAACACCGTGCGCGCGCACCTGCGCTCGATCTTCGGCAAGACCGGGGTCAAGCGGCAGAGCCAGCTCGTCCAGCTCGTCCATCAGAGCCTGCCCAGCCTGTCGCGCCCCGCGCCCTGACCTAGATTCTTTCCGGATTTGATCGAATCCTGCCGGTTTCCCCATCTTTCCGTCATTCCCGCGAAAGCGGGAATCCATGGATGAAGGCCCCCAAGAGGCTGAATGTGCCGTGACCGTGGATTCCCGCTTTCGCGGGAATGACCATCGGGGGGGCAGTCTCGATCTGACCCGGAACAGAGCTAGAGATCGAGCGGCGGGAAGGACGACAGCAGGGCCGAATCGACGAGCTGCGCCTGTCCGTTGACCCCCGCGGCGCGGTTCGACATCAGGAACAGCGCGACCTCGGCGATATGCTGCGCCGAAAGGCCGCCGCGATAGCCGGGATGCGACAGCTCCTCGGCGAGCGCGTCGTCCTGCGCGATCCCGTTCATCGGGGTCAGCACCATGCCGGGGCAGACCGCGTTCACGCGCAGCCCCTTGTCGGCGAAGGCGCGCGCCGCCGAGCGGACCAGCCCGACCAGGCCGTGCTTCGACGTGGCATAGGCCGCCGCCTCGGAGAAGCCGATCAGGCCGGCCGCCGAGGCGGTGACGACGCAGGCCCCGCCCGGCCGCAGCCGCGCGAGCGCGAGTTGCAGCCCCAGGAAGGCGCCGCGCAGGTTGACCGCGATCAGCCTGTCGAACAGCGCCGTCGTCACCTGCTCGAACGGGATATAGGGCTGGAGCATGCCGGCGTTGAGGAAGGCATGGTCGATGCCGCCATAGTCGCGCTCGGCGGCGTCGAACATCGCCTGGTTGTCGGCCTCGCTCGCGACGTCGGCGGTGACCGCGGTCGCGCGGCCGCCGGCCTCCCGGATCAGCGCCGCCGTGGCGGCGGCGCCTTCCCCGTTCAGGTCGGCGACGACCACCGCGGCGCCCTCGGCGGCGAAGCGCCGGGCGGCGGCGCGGCCGATGCCCGATCCGCCGCCGGTGACGAGGGCGACCTGGCCCTCGAAGCTGCCCCCGCTCATTCCGCGGCGACCGCCGCCTGCTGCGCCTGGGCGCGGAAGTGCGGGATCACCTTGGTGCCGATGTTGCGGATCGTCTCCAGGATCGACGCGTGCGGGACGGTGCCCATCTGGAACAGGAACAGCACCTCGTCGGCGCCGGCCTCCTGCAATCGGGTCACGTAGCGGATGCAGTCGTCGGCATTGCCATAGGCATCCTCGGCGACCGAATAGTTGCTGGTATGCTCGTCGCCGATCGTGATCTTCTCTTCGGAGAGATAGGCGACGACCGCTTCCTTGCCCTGGTTCAACGCGGCCTCCTGCTCCGCCGCCGACAGGTCGTCGGTCGACGGCTTGGGGCCACCCTGGTACCAGTGGGCGATCGCCTCGGCAAAGAAGCGCTGGCCGCGCAGGCCGATGCGGCGCGCCTCCTCGCGGTCGTCGAGCACGCAGGCCGCGCAGAAGGCGGCGAGATGCTCGGTCGGCACCACGCCGACCTGGTCCTCGGCCTTCCGGTTGCGGAAATTCTCGCGATAGACGGCGTTCTTGCGGGCGATCTCCTCGGGGCCCGAGAAGCCCAGCACCAGCGCGCCGATGCCGCGCTTGCCGGCCAGCTCCAGCGTCGCCTCGCGGGTGCAGGCATAATAGAGCGGCGGGTGCGGCGTCTGCAGCGGCTTGGGATGGATCGGCCGGCGCGGGATCTTGATGTACTTGCCGTCATGCTCGATCTCGTCCTGCGTCATGATCCTGGGGATCAGGTACATCGACTCGTCGATCATCGGCTGCAGCTCGGCCAGGTCGTAGCCGAAGGTGCCGGCCTCCTGCTGGGTGCCGCCCTTGCCCATGCCGAAATGGACGCGCCCGCCCGACAATATGTCGAGGGTGGCGATCCGCTCGGCCACCTTGACCGGATGGTTCATCGCCGGCGGCAGGCAGACGACGCCATGGCCGATGCCGATCCGGCTGGTCTTGCCGGCGAGGAAGGCGAGCATCGTCTCCGGCGCCGACATATGGGCATATTGGGTCAGCGCGGTATGCTCGACGCACCAGACATTGTCGAAGCCGACCTGTTCCGCGAGCATCACCTGCTCGACGATCTCGTTGAAGCAGCGCACCTCCGATTCGGGGGACGTGTCCGCCATCTGCGCTTCGTAGATGATCGAGAATTTCATGACGTTCGCTCTCCTTGACCCGCCGATGTCCGGCAGCATGGAAGCGAAACTACAGGGCGCCGGATCGGCCGGCATCGTCTGTTCAGACTATGCCGGCGCCGATCCGCCCGCGAGGATGCGGTCGCGCGCCATCGCGCAATAATCGGGGTTGAGCTCGATCCCGACGAAGCGCCGGCCCTCGGCCCGCGCGACCAGCCCGGTCGTGCCGGCGCCGAAGAAGGGATCGAGGACGACGCCGCCCTCCGGGCTGCCCGCGCGGATGCAGGGCGTGATCAGCGCGGGCGGGAAGACCGCGAAATGCGCGTCGCGATATTTGCCGAGCGGCACCGACCAGACGGTGCGCCGGTTGCGGCCGAGCGGGTGGAAGGCCTGGTCCCAGCGGCCGTCATGGAGGTTGGCGTCGCCGCGATTCTTGCCCTGTTCCGGGGTGCCGCCGCGCCGACCGAAATGGCCGCGCCCGCCGCGCATCCGGCTGTCGGGGCCGAAGGTGCGGTGCGGCTCGCGGATCGCGTCGGCGTCGTAGCGGTAATCGTCGGTCTTGGAGAGCAGGAAGACATATTCATGGTCGTGGGTCGGCCGCCGCTTGTTCGAATGCGGCATCGCGTTGGGCTTGTGCCAGACGATGTCGGAGCGGAGCCGCCAGCCGTCCGCGACCAGCGCCAGCGCGACCCGCCACGGCATGCCGAGCAGCGCCCCGCCCGCATATTTGTCGCCGAGGTTGAGCCACAGCGTCCCGTCGTCGCGCAGCACCCGGCGCAGCGCGCGGAACACCGCGACCAGCGCCGCGACATAGGCGTCGGGGTCCGGCTCGATCCCGATCTGGCCGGCGACGCCATAGTCGCGCTGGCCGAAATAGGGCGGGCTGGTCACCGCGACATGCGCCGATCCGGCCGGCATCGCGTCGAGCGCCGCCCGCGCCGATCCGTGGACGATCAGGTCGGCCGCGGCCCAGTCGGCCTGCCCCAGCGCCGCCGGATCGAGGATCGGGATCGCCGCCGCGCCGCACTCGGCCCCGGCCCCCGCCCCGCTCATTCGGCGTCGGGCTGGACCGACGGATGCGCCTGGCGGAACGCCTCCAGCTCGCCGCACGCGGCGTCGATGGCGAGCAGCGTCGGGAAGGCATCGATCGCGCAGTTCAGCCGCCGCGCGTTGAACAATTGCGGCACCAGGCAGCAATCGGCCATGGTCGGCGCGTCGCCATGGATGAAGCGGCCGCTCCGCCCGCTGCCGGCGACGAACGCCTCGAGCCGGCCGAGCCCGTCCTCGACCCAGTGGCGATACCAGGCGTCGATCTCGTCCTGGTCGTGGCCCAGCTCGCGCTTGAGGTAGCGCAGCACCCGCAGGTTCGCGAGCGGATGGATGTCGCAGGCGACGAGCAGCGCCGCGGCGCGGACATAGGCGCGCTCGGCCAGGCCCTGCGGCAGCAGCGGCGGATCGGGCTGGCGTTCCTCCAGATATTCCATGATCGCGACCGACTGGACGATCAGCCCGTCCGCGTCCTCGATCGCCGGGATCAGCCCCTGCGGGCTGACGTCGCGGCGGAAGGCGGGCAGCGGATCGGGCTTGACCAGATGCACCGCCTGCTGCTCGGCGGCGATGCCCTTGAGGTTGAGCGCGATGCGGACGCGATAGGCGGCCGAGGAGCGGAAATAGCTGTACAGTTTCATGCGATACCTTTCCGCCCGATGCTTAGCGGCGCGCGGCGGCGCTGTCATCGCCCCGCCGCCTAAAGCGATTGTGCGGCCGCCCCGACCTCCCTATAGCGGCGCGGCGTCGGGGAGTGGCGCAGGCTGGTAGCGCATCTGGTTTGGGACCAGAGGGTCGCAGGTTCGAATCCTGTCTCCCCGACCACTTTCCTCGATCGAGCCCGTTGCCGGACCCGGGGCTGCCCATGGCGAAGAAGAAGCGACGCTATCTCACCGCCACCATGGCCGACGGCTATGTGAAGACGATCGGTCCCACCACCGACGATTTCACCCATTATTGGCGGATCGTCGCCGAGCTTTCCAACGGCAGGACCGAGGTCTTCTGGGGGCACACACGCTCGCTGTCCGAAGCGCGCAGGAAGCGGATCGCCACCGAGGAGGCCGCGCGGATGCGGGGCTGGGCCAGCTTCGCGTTCGAGATCGTCGAGCTGGTCGAGACGCCGGCCTGACCGGTCAGCGCCGCCGCGATCGGCCGCCCGATCCGCCGGAGCGCCACCGCTCGATCGCGAAGATGACCAGCGGCCAGAACAGCGTGTTGATCACGTCGCTGGCGGTGTCCGGCATCCAGCGGCCATGGTGGAGCCGGTCGAGGATCTCGTTGATCAGCTCGGCCGCCGCGACGACGGCGAGCGGCACCGGCGAGGCGAAGGAGCGCCGGGTGACCAGCCGGGCGAGGACCAGGATCAGCAGCCCCGCATGGACGTGGAGCAGCGCGTCCGGGAAGCCGGTCGCCGCGGCGATCCGCTCGACCAGCTCGGCATAGGCATCGACGATGGGGCGGAGATAGCGTTCGATCGGCATCCCCGCCCTGCTGGCCGAGCCGGCGCCGAACGTCAACGGCGATCTCCGGCCGATGCGCCGGGCGGACCGCTACAGGCTGTAGAAATCCGGGAAGCGCCGGAGCAGTTCGCCGATCTCCTGGTCGGAGATGTTGAACTCGAACCCCTCTTCCTCGCCGCGGCGGCGATAGCCGTAGACGTTGGTCCACGACCAGCCGGGCGTGCCGTCCACCGGGAACACCTCCCAGGTCACATGGCACAGCGCCGAATCGGCCGAGACCGGCTCGACCCGATAATCGACCAGGCGGATGTCGGTGCCGACGCCGGCCCGGCCGAAGCGGGCGACCTGGTCGGCGCAGGCGGCGTCGGCGGTCGCGCGGTCCTCGAAACTGTGGACATGGCCGAGGGTGAAGGAGATGTAGGGAAACAGATAATGGGCCGCGAGCGCCCGCCCGTCCCTGTCGAGCATCGCCTGGCCATAGCTGCGGCACAGGCCCTCGGGCCCCTTCAGGGCGGTCGTCACGCTCATCGCTCTCTCTCCCTCTTGCTGTGTCAGCCCTTGAACGCCTCGAAGACCCAGTCCCAATGGCCGGGCTCGGGCCCGTCCTCGAAACCGAACTCGGCGCGGATGTCGGCGATCGGCCGGTCGAGATGCTCCTCCCAGCGGATCATGAAGAGCGGCTTCGCCTGCTTCGAGCCGAGCGCATGGCCGCGCGCGAACCCCTCCAGCAGCGCCGGCAGCGTCTTCGGATAGTGCAGCCCCGACCGGCTGAGCGAGGTCGACATCAGGACCGTGCCGTAGAGGTTCAGCTCATGCGCGAAGTCGGTCGAGAAATAGCGGGCGTTGGCGATCGTGTTGGCGGCGATCAGCGCGATCTCGCCCACCTGGCTCGGGCAGAGGCCGGTGACGATATGCTCGATGTCATGGTTCTGGGCGCGCCGCTTGAGCAGGAACTCATAGTCGTTGCGCGGCGCGTCCCTGAACAGGAAATCGATCTGGTAGCCGCTGCCGGCGATGAAATCATGGATGCGCGCGCCCAGCGTCCCCTCGGCGCAATGCGCCACCTGCTCGGCGGTGAAGTCGGAGACGAAGCGCTCGTCGAGCCAGGCGGCGAATTCGGGGAGGCAATCGCGCTCGGCGGCGAGCAGCGCCATCGTCCGCGCCGGATCGACCACCTCGCCCATCGCCCGCGACAGGGTCGGGATCAGATAGGCGTCGGGCAGGTCGTGGCCGTCGCGCTTCAGCCCCATCTGCGCATAGACGTCGCGGAACAGCGGACTGTTGAGGAATTTGGAATTGCTGATCAGCACGCTCGACGTCGCCGGCTCCGCCGCGCCCGTCAGATAGGCCGCCTCGTCGGCCGCCAGCCCGGTCCGCCCGTTCATCGCCCCGTCCCTTCCTTCGGTCCCGTCATGAAGGCGGGCTGCGCGACGTCGAGCACCGCCCAGCTCCGTCCGATCAGCTCCGCCGCATGGCCGGCGCCGGCGCGCGCCAGCACCCGGCGCAGGCCGTCGGCGTCGATCTGCACCTGCGAGCGGCCGCCATTGGCGAAGCGCAGCGTCACCGCCAGCGCCGCCTCCCCGTCATGCGTCGGGGTCAGCCGCACCGCCTCGATCCGCGCCTCCCCGCTCACGCCCCGGCCGGCGCGCGCGGCGGCTCGACGAACAGGATGTCGGACGGCGTGATCACGCTGATCGGGCGGAAGACGAGGTGCAGGTTCCAGCTCTTGAGCTGCTCGATCGCGGCCTCGGCCGGCAGGTCGGGCAGGACCCGCGCGGCGATGCGCGGCCAGTCGTCGCCGCTCTCCGGCTGGACGAAGCGGCGGACGGGGGCGAGCGTCGCGCTCATGCCGCGACCCTTTCCGCGACCGTGCCGGCGCGCGCGGCCGCATAGCCACCGTCGCGGCTATAGGCGAGCGCGCCATTGACGAAGACGCGCTCGATCCCGCTCGCCCGCCGGATGTAGCGGAAGCCGTCCGCCGGCAGGTCCTCGACCGGTATCTCCGGCCCCCGGTCGATCCGCTCGGGATCGAACAGGACGATGTCGGCGGCATAGCCGGGCCGCAGCAGGCCGCGCTTGTCCAGGCCCCACAGCCGGGCGACGTCGTGGGTCAGCTTGCGCACCGCGGTCTCCAGCGGCATCGCGCCGAACCCGCGCACATAGCGGCTGAACAGATAGCCGGTGTCGCCATAGGTCGCGAAATTGGTGACATGCGCGCCGCCGTCGCCCGCGCCGATCCCGACCAGCGGATCGGCGAGCATCGTCGCGATCTTCGCCGCGTCGTCATGGCCGATCGCGTCGAGCCCGAACGAGGTGGCGAGGTCGTCGGCCAGGGCGATGTCGATGATCGCCTCGGCGATGTGGCAGCCGCGCTCGGCGGCGAGGTCGCCCACGCGCCGGCCCATCAGCGCGCCGTCGGGCGTGCCCATCCGCTTCACATAGGCATCGGCGAAGTCGATCTGCAGGCCGATCGGCATGAAGAAATCGTCCATCTCCGCCGCCAGCGCGCGGCGGCGCTCGGGATCGCGGAGCAACGCCAGCTTCTCCGCGCGCGGCAGCAGCGTCATCGCCCACCAGCCGGGCAGCGTCGCGAAGGTCGACATCGGCGCGGTCAGGTCGAACGACAGGTCGATCGGCCGGGTCTGCATCTGCGGCACCACCGTCGCGCCATGCGCGGTCTGCAGCCGGACGCGGTCGAGCGCGATGCCGACCAGCTCGGGCGCGGCGTTGCTGTCGAACAGCGGCGAGAAGGTGGTGCGGATGCCGTGCTTGCGCGACAGGCCGGCGAGCAGGTCGATCCGCGCGCAGAGCAGGTCGGCGTCCCAGAATTCGGGCACGATCTGGAGGATGCCGCCCTTTTCGCCGAGCGTGGCGCAGAGCGCGTCGAGCTCGCGCGGCTCGGCCAGCCGCGCCGGCACCGGGCGGTTCTCATGGTCGATGTCGACCCACGACCCGCTCATCCCCACCGCCCCGGCATCGAGGCATTCGCCGAGCAGCGCCTGCATCGCGGCGATCTCGGCATCGGTCGCGGCCCGCTCGCGCGCGTCGAGGCCCATCACCCACAGCCGCAACAGGCTGTGCCCGACGAGCGGCGCGACGTTGACGCCGAGGGTCGGGCGGATCGTCGCCAGATAATCGGCGAAGCTCTCCCATTCCCAGCTCAGCCCGGCGTCGAAGGCGTTCTTCGGCATCTCCTCGATCTTGCGGAACGTGGCGCCGAGCAGCTCGCGATGCTCGGCCCGGAGCGGTGCCAGGCTGAGCGAGCAGTTGCCCGGCACCACCGTCGTCACGCCATGTTCGAGCGACGGCTGCGCCTGCCCGTCCCAGACGAGCTGCGCGTCATAATGGGTGTGCGGATCGATGAAGCCGGGCGCGATGACGAGGCCGCCGGCGTCGACGATCTGGCGGGCGAGGCCGTCGACCTCCCCGATCGCGACGATCCGCCCGTCGCGGATGCCGACGCTGCCGCGATAGGCGGGCGCGCCGCTGCCGTCGCAAACGAGTCCATTGCGAATCACCAGGTCGAGCATCGGCATCTTCTCCCACGGCGCCGCGAGTCCCCGCGGTCGCCATGGATAAAAGGTACATATTGTACCGATAAAATCAAGCACCCCCGGTCCTGGCATCTGGACTTGCCGCGCATCGCCGTGGCAGCGTGGCGCCATGACCGAGCAAAGGGCGGCCGCGCGCGGCCGGGGGCGGCCGCGGGACGCCGAGATCGACCGCAGGATCATCGATGCGGCGCGCAGCCTGCTGGCCGAGGGCGGCTATCGCGCGCTCGCCTTCGACGCCATTTCGCAGATGACCGACATCCCCCGCTCGATGATCTACCGGCGCTGGCCGACGCGGGCGCATCTCGCCAGCGAGATCGCCAGCGGCGGCGACGGGGCCTTCCCCGTGCTGATCGATACCGAAGGGCTGGAGGCGCAGGTGCTGGCGCTCGTCCACCAGGTGTTCGACCGCTATCGGCAGCCCGACATCGGCGCCGCCGCGGTCGGGGTGATCGCCGACACGCAAGGCGATCGCGCGCTCCAGCGCGACCTGCAGGCCAAGGCGGAGGCCGACGCCCGCGCCGCCTTCGCCGCGATCGTCGCGCGGGGCAAGGCGACGGGGCGGATCGCCGCCGCGACCTGCCCCGACACGCTGTTCGACCTGGTGATCGGCCCGTCGCTCTACCGGGCGCTGTTCAGCATGGCGGCCGCCCCGCCCGACTATCCCGAGCGGGTGACCCGGATGATCATCGACGGCCTATTGGACCGCGACCGGGCCTGACCCGGTCAGGCGGCTTCGGCGCGCGCCGCCGCCAGCACCGCGTCGGCCAGCTCGGGCCGGCAGATGATCAGGTCAGGCAGGTACACGTCGGGCTGGTTGTAGCGCAGCGGCGATCCGTCGACCCGCGAGCAGAACAGGCCGTGCGCCGCCGCGACCGCGACGGGGGCGCAGCTGTCCCATTCATATTGGCCGCCGGTGTGGAGGTAGATGTCGGCCTCGCCGCGCACCACCGCCATCGCCTTGGCGCCGGCCGATCCCATCGGCAGCAGCTCGGCGCCCAGCCGTCCGGCGACCGCGACCGCCTCCGCCGCCGGCCGGGTGCGGCTGACGAGCATGCGGAGCGGCTGGTTGGCGGGCGGCAGCGGCTGCGGCCGGTCCGACCGCAGCACCACGCCCAGCCCCGGCAGCGCCACCGCGCCGACCGTCGCGACGCCGTCGATCGCAAGCCCGACATGGACCGCCCAGTCGGCCCGCTCCTCGCCATATTCGCGGGTGCCGTCGACCGGATCGACGATCCAGACGCGCCCCTTGGACAGCCGCTCGGCATCGTCCTTCTCCTCCTCGGACAGCAACCCGTCGTCGGGGCGCTGCGCGCGGAGCGCGTGGCACAGGAACTGGTTGGCGGTCTGGTCGCCCGCCTTGCCCAGCGCCTTGGCCGGGAACATCCCGCTCGCGCGCACGTCGAGCAGCAGGCGCCCGGCGAAATCGGCGAGATGGGCGGCGAGTTCGCCGTCGGTCATCGCGGCGCCGCTCACGGGATCAGCCTTGCGACGATCGCCTCGGCCGCTTCCTCGGCGGTCATGGCGGTGGTGTCGATGTGGATCTCGGGATCCTCGGGCGCCTCATAGGGGCTGTCGATGCCGGTGAAGTTCTTGAGCTGGCCCGACCGCGCCTTGGCGTAGAGGCCCTTCACGTCGCGCGCCTCGGCGGCCGCCAGCGGCGTGTCGATATGCACCTCGACGAACTCGCCCGGCGCCATCATCGATCGCACCATGTCGCGCTCCGCCCGGAAGGGCGAGATGAAGGCGGTGATGACGATCAGGCCGGCGTCGGTCATCAGCTTCGCGACCTCGCCGACGCGGCGGATATTCTCCACCCGGTCGGCATCGGTGAAGCCGAGATCCTTGTTGAGGCCGTGGCGGACATTGTCGCCGTCGAGCAGGAAGGTGTGGCGGTTCATCCGCGCCAGCTTCTTCTCGACCAGGTTGGCGATGGTCGACTTGCCCGCGCCCGACAGGCCGGTGAACCACAGCACCGCCGGCTTCTGGTGCTTCAGCGCGGCATGATATTCGCGCGAGATGTCGGTCGCCTGCCAGTGGACGTTCTGCGCCCGCCGCAGCGAGAAGTGCAGCATGCCCGCCGCGACGGTGGCGTTGGTGATCTTGTCGATCAGGATGAAGCCGCCGAGCGAGCGGCTGTCCTCATAGGATTCGAACACCAGGTTGCGGTCGGTCGACAGGTTGGCGACGCCGATCGCGTTGAGCTCCAGCGTCTTCGCCGCCAGATGCTCCATCGTGTTGACGTTGACCTGATATTTGGGCGCCTGGATGCTCGCCGACACGGTCTGCGCGCCGAGCTTGAGCCAATAGGGGCGGCCGGGCAGCATCTCCTCGTCCGACATCCAGACGATCGTCGCCTCGAACTGGTCGGCGGCCTGGGGCGGATTGTCGGCGGCAGCGATCACGTCGCCGCGCGAGCAGTCGATCTCGTCGGCCAGAGTGATCGTCACCGACTGGCCGGCGACGCCGGCGTCGAGGTCCGCGTCCATCGTCACCACGCGGGTCACGGTCGAGGTCTTGCCCGACGGCAGCACCCGCACCGTGTCGCCCGGCTTCACCGTGCCGGCGGCGATGAGGCCGGAGAAGCCGCGGAAATCGAGATTGGGGCGGTTGACCCACTGCACCGGCATGCGGAACGGCCGGGCCTGGTCGGAGACCTGGTCGACCTCGACCGTCTCCAGATGCTCCATCAGCGCCGGCCCCTGATACCAGGGCGTGTTGGGCGAGAGCCCGGTGATGTTGTCGCCCTTGAAGCCCGAGATCGGCATGGCGACGAAATCGCGGATGCCGATCGATTCGGCGAAGGCGCGATAGTCGGCGACGATGTCGTCGAACACCTTCCGGTCATAGTCGACCAGGTCCATCTTGTTCACCGCCAGCACGATGTGGCGGATGCCGATCAGATGCGCGAGATAGCTGTGCCGCCGCGTCTGGGTCAGCACGCCCTTGCGCGCGTCGATCAGGATCACCGCGAGGTCGGCGGTCGAGGCGCCCGTCACCATGTTGCGGGTGTACTGCTCGTGCCCCGGCGTGTCGGCGACGATGAACTTGCGCTTCTCGGTCCCGAAGAAGCGATAGGCGACGTCGATGGTGATGCCCTGCTCGCGCTCGGCGGCGAGGCCGTCGACGAGGAGGGCGAAGTCGATCTCCTGCCCCTGGGTGCCGACCCGCTTGCTGTCCGCCTCGAGCGCGGCGAGCTGGTCCTCGAAGATCATCTTCGAATCGTAGAGCAGGCGGCCGATCAGGGTCGACTTGCCGTCGTCGACCGAGCCGCAGGTGATGAAGCGCAGCAGCGTCTTGTGCTGGTGAAGCTCCAGATAGGCGTCGATGTCCTCGGCGATGAGCGCCTCGACCTTGTAGACGCTGGCGTCGGAGGCCGCGTTGACCGTCGTCATCAGAAATAGCCCTCCTGCTTCTTCTTCTCCATGCCGGCGCCGCCGGCATCCTTGTCGATCGCGCGGCCCTGCCGTTCGGACGTGGTGGTCAGCAGCGTCTCCTGGATCACCTCGCTGAGCGTCTTCGCCTCGCTCTCGACCGCGCCGGTCAGCGGGTAGCAGCCGAGCGTGCGGAAGCGGATCGACCGCTCGACCGGGACCTCGCCCGGCTTGAGCGGGAAGCGGTCGTCGTCGACCATCAGCAGCATGCCGTCGCGCTCCACCGTCGGGCGCTTGTCGGCGAAGTAGAGCGGCACGATCGGCACGTCGTTGAGCTGGATATATTGCCAGATGTCGAGCTCGGTCCAATTCGAGATCGGGAACACCCGGATGCTCTCGCCCTTGTTCTTGCGGGCGTTGTAGAGGTTCCACAGCTCAGGCCGCTGGTTCTTCGGGTCCCAGCGGTGATTGGCCGAGCGGAAGCTGAACACGCGCTCCTTGGCGCGGCTCTTCTCCTCGTCGCGCCGCGCGCCGCCGAACGCCGCGTCGAAGCCATATTTGTCGAGCGCCTGCTTCAGCCCCTCGGTCTTCCACAGGTCGGTGTGGAGCGCGCCATGGTCGAACGGGTTGATCCCCCGCTCCTGCGCCTCCGGGTTGTGGTAGACGAGCAGCTCCATCCCGCTCTCGCGCGCCATCCGGTCGCGCAGCTCGTACATCGCCCGGAACTTCCAGGTCGTGTCCACATGGAGCAGCGGGAAGGGCGGCGGCGAGGGATAGAAGGCCTTGCGGGCGAGGTGCAGCATCACCGCCGAATCCTTGCCCACCGAATAGAGCATCACCGGCTTCTCGCACTCGGCGACCACCTCGCGCAGGATGTGGATGCTCTCGGCCTCGAGCCGTTCGAGATGGGTCAGGGTCTTGGGGTCGGCGACCATCGGCGAATCCTCTGATTGTCGTTCGCCGCCCTATCTAGAGGGCTGACATCGCGCCGAACCTCCCATATGGGAGGTAATATGGCGCTGACCCGCACCGACGAGATGGAACTGCTCACGGCCCTGCACGACGGGCTGCACGAGACGCCGCGCTGGAGCAGCTTCCTCGAACGGCTCCGCCGCCGGACGCGGGCCGATTACGCCTCGCTGATCTTCTCGCAGGGGCAGGCGCCGATCCACCGCGCGACCCAGGTCCATGCCGGCCGCGACGTCCGCGCGCGGGCACACGAGTTGGAGGAGCTCGCCCGCCTCGATCCGATTCCCTATGAGCGGCTCCGCCCCGGCCGGGTCTATGCGCCCGAGGAGCTGATCGATCCCACCGATCCGCGCCACGACCGCTTCCGCCGGGAATATCTCCACCGGATCGGGATCGGCCATGGGCGCTTCATGCGCGTGACCGAGCCGGGCGGGACGAGCGCCTGGGCGGTGCTGCTGCGCGACAAGGAGAATTTCACCGCGTCGGACGGCGCCGTGCTGGCGGCGCTGCAACCGCATCTGTCGATCGCCCTGCGCAACTTCGCGGTGCTGGAGCGCGAGCGGCTGCGCGCCCATGTCAGCGAGGACGTGCTGCGCCGCGCCGGGCTCGCCTGGGCGGTGATCGGCGGCGACGGGGCGGTGCAGCTATCGTCCTCGGCCGCCGGACCGCTGCTGACGGCGACGGGCGCGCGGATCAGCGCCGGGTCGGTCGAGGCCGAGCGGCGGCTGGCGCGGATCGCCGAGCTGTTCACCGCGCAGCCCGACGCGCCGCCGCAGATCGCGCCGCTCGACGACGAGGAGGACGGCGCGCTGATCGCCCTGCCGATCGCCGAGAAGCCGCTGACCGCACCGGCGATGCCGGCCTATGCGGCGGTGGCGCGGCTGCCGCGCGCGCTCGACAACCGCCACGCCCGGCTGCTCGCCGCGCGCCACGGCCTGTCCGCCAGCGAGGCGGGGCTGGCGCTGGCGCTCGCGCGCGGCCGGTCGATCGCCGAGGCCGCGGCGACGCTCCGCCTCTCGCTGGAGACGGCGCGCAACTATTCGAAGAAAATCTACGCCAAGACCGGAACGCGCGGCCAGGCCGACCTGGTCCGCGTCGTCCTCGACAGCGTCACGCTGCTGGCGTGAGCGCCCGCGCCGCCGCCATCCCCGCCTGGCGCCCGAAGAAGGTGCAGTCGGCAAGGCTCATGCCCGAGCTGTAGCCATGGCCCCAGCGCGGCAGGCCGGCGGTCGCCCGCCCGGCCGCGAACAGGCCCGGCACCGGCGCGCCGGCGCGGTCGAGCACCTCGCCGGTCGGCAGGGTCGCGAGCCCGCCGAGGGTGAAGAAGGAGAAATAGCTGCCGGCGAAATTGAGTTCGAGCGCGGCGAAGGGCGGCTCGTCGAGCACCTTCAGCCATTTGGCCGCCTTGTGCCACAGCGGGTCCTCGCCCTCGGCGGCGTAGCGGTTGAAGGTGCGGACGGTGGCGCTCAGCGTGTCCTCGGGCAGGCCGAGCTCGCGCTCCACCTCCTCCCAGCTCTCGCCCACCGCGGCGATGTCGATCCGCGCCAGGTCGATCGGCCGCGCGAAGATCGCAGTGTCGACGAGCAGCCAGACCCGGTCGCCGGGCTGGTCGATCATCGTCCGGCTGACCCGGCCGTGATAGCAATCCTCGTTGATGAAGCGCTGCCCGTTGCGGTTGACGAAGATGCCCTTCACCAGGCTTTCGGGCATGATCCACGGACAGGTCGTGAAGAACTCGTCCATGTGGATCGCGTCGCCGCCGGCGCCCATCCCCATCAATATGCCCGATCCGTTGTCGTTCTCGCCGATCGGATCGCTGAGCTTGAGCGCCTCGGGCGCGTAGCGGCGGATCATGTCCTGGTTCATGCAGAAGCCGCCGGTGCAGATCACCGTCGCGCCCGCGCGGACGAAATGGTCGCGATTGTCGATGCGGACGACCAGTCCGACGATCGCCGGGCCGTCCGCGATCAGCGCGACGACGCGCGCGTCGGTCCGCACGTCGACGCCGGCCGCGCGCACGTTGCGCTCGAGGATGTCGACCAGCAGGCGCCCGCCGCCCCAGCCCTCGAACTGGATGACATGGCCGCGCGGCGCGGGGGCCGCGGTCTCGCAGAAGGGCCAGGCCTCCTCGCTGCCCGACCAGATCAGCGTGTCGTCGGTCGCCGGCTCGATGATCTTGCCGGGCACGAAGCTGCCCTTGTAGGGGACGCCCTGCGCCTTCAGCCATGCATAATGGTCGAGGCTCTGCGCCGCGTAGAGATCGCATTTGGCGGCGTCCGCGTCGGGCCCGCCGGCCAGCTTCAGATAGGCGGCCAGCGCCTCGGGCGTGTCGGCGAAGCCTGCCGCCCGCTGCGCATCGCTGCCGCCGCCGATATAGATCTCGCCGCCCGACAGCGCGGAGGCGCCGCCGCTGCCCGATCCCATCTCGAACAGGGTGGTGCGCGCCCCGCCCCGCGCCGCCTCCAGCGCCGCGCAGGCGCCGGCCGCGCCGAAGCCGATCACCGCCACGCCGGTCTCGATGTCCCAGCCGGGGACCTCCCCGACGGGCAGCGGACGATGAAGTGAATAACCGGCCATGCCTTCCCCTCAGTCGCGAAGGAAGGCGAGCGCGTAGCGGTTGAACTCCTCCGAACGCTCGACCTGCACCCAGTGGCCGACCTTGTTGAAGGTCATGAAGCGGGCGTCGGGGCAGGCGTCGAGGAAGCGCTGCGCGCCCGAGGCGGGGCAGAAATCGTCCTGCAGCCCCCAGAAGCCGAGGATCGGCATGGCCAGTTCGCCGAGCCGGGGCGCGAGGTTCGGTGTGCGCATCCGCGCCAGCACGTCCTTCGACTGGGTCCGCGCCACCGCGAAGCGCTCGGCGACCAGGGCGTCGTCGATCGACGACGGGTCGTAGACGAGGTTGGTGATCAGCGCCTTCTGGTCGGCCAGCGAGAATTCGGGGCTGCCGAAGCTCGACTTCATCTTGGCGATGCCGGGCATGGCGAAATAGACCGGCAGCTCCTCGATGCAACCCGGCGCCATCATCACCAGCTTCTCGGCGAAGCCCGGATGGTCGAAGGCGAGCTGCATCGCGATGCCGCCGCCCAGCGAATTGCCGACCAGCACCGCCGAGGCCACCCCGGCCTGGGCCAGCGCCTCGTAGACCGTGTCGGCGAACAGCTGGAGCGTATAGTCGATGCCCTCGGGCTTCGACGAGGCGCCGTAGCCGATCAGGTCCGGCAGCAGCACGCGATAGCCCGCCGCGACGAAGGCCGGCGCGTTCGACCGGAAGTTCGAGGTGCCCGACGCACCCGGCCCGCTGCCGTGGAGGAACACGACCGCCGGGCCCTCGCCCGCCTCGGCCATGGCGATCTCATAGCCGCCCGACACCGCATAGGTCGTGCGCGCATAATCCTGGGTCATATCCTCTCCTTCGCGTCCGGCCGTCCTCAGAGGAACAGGAAGGACGGCGGCTCTCCGTTGAGCGTGCCGACCAGATCCGCGGCCATGTTGTTCGGATCGTTGGCGACGTGCGCCCGCGCGGCGCTGATGTCGAGCCAGGGCTGGACGATCGGGCTCGACATGTAGATCGCCCGCCCGCCGAGCAGCGGCATCAGGTCGTCGACCAGCCCGGCGCAGCGGCGCACGACCGAGGAGGACTGGTAGCGGTTGAGCGCGCGATCGGCCATGTCGAGCGGCTCGCCGCGCTCGGCCTTCGCCATCATCGCGTCGAAGCTGGCGGCGAGCGTCGCCTCCATTTCGAGCAGCTGGGCCTGCGCCTTGGCGATCGCCCCCATCAGGACCGGATCGTTCTTCGACGCCTTGCCGGTGTTGGTCGAGACGCGCTCCTTCGCGATCTGGACCGCGGCCTGGATCGCCGCCCGGGTGCCGCCGAGCGCCGCCGAGGAGACCGAGCGGACGAAGACCTGCGCCCAGGGCAGGGTGAACAGCGGCGCGTCATTCTCCCTGATCCCCGGATTGGTGCCCATGAAGCCGTCGACGGCGCGGTGGGTGCGGTGGTCGGGGACGAAGGCGCCCTCGACGACGATGTCGTGGCTGCCGGTGCCCTGGAGGCCGAACGTGTCCCAGGTCTCCTCGATGCGATAATCGGCGCGCGGCACCAGGAAGGTGCGCATGTCGGGGGCGTCGCCCTCGGCCTTGGGCGGAACCATCGCGCCGAGCAGCACCCAGTCGCAATGCTGCGAGCCCGAGGAGAAGCCCCAGCGGCCCGACAGGCGGAAGCCGCCGTCGACATGCTCGACCTTCCCGACCGGCTGGTAGGAGGAGGAGATCAGCACGCCGTTGTCCTCGCCCCACACGTCGACCTGCGCCTGATCGTGGAACAGCGCCAGCTCATAGGGATGGCAGCCGACGACGCCATAGACCCAGCCGGTCGACATGCAGCCTTCGGCGATGGTCTTGAGCACCTCGAAGAAGACGTTCGGATGCATTTCGTAGCCGCCCCAGCGCTTGGGCTGGAGGATGCGGAAGAAGCCCGCCGCCTGCATCTCCGCGATCGACTCGTCGGGAACCTTGTGCTCCGCCGTCGCGCGGCGCGCGCGCTCCCGCAGCACCGGGATCATCGCCCGCGCGCGCTCGATCAGTTCTTCCGCGCTGGGGATCGCGACATCACCCTTCAACACCGTCGCCATCTATCGCCTTCCTGTCACTCTCTCCCGATCCGATCGTCGACCAGATTCGTAATCTTAGCTATCGATTTCTACGCAAAGCGTCAACTATCGCTGCGAAGTTTTCCGATTGCCGATCTAGCATCCTTCCCCGGCCCATGTTACGCATATACCCGATCGATCGGTCAAAGATCGGCGACTTACGTAATAGAAGGGGTAAAAATGAAACGCGTGCTTCTGTCCGCAGCAGCCTCAATCGCAGCCATCGCCACCGCCGGAACGGGCACCGCATTCGCGCAGAATGTCGTCGACGCCCAGGATGCCGACGGCGTGCCCGACATCGTCGTCACCGCGACCCGCATGGGCGAGACCCAGCTCCAGTCGACGCCGATCGCGGTGACCGCGCTGGGCGGCGACCAGCTCGACGCGCGCGGGGTGCGCGACGTGCAGGACCTGAAGGCCTATGTCCCCTCGCTCCAGGTGTCGGACCTGTCGGGCTACACCCAGCTCTTCATCCGCGGCATCGGATCGAACATCGTCTTCATCGGCTCCGATCCCAGCACGACGATCCACAGCGACGGCATCTATCTCGCCCGGCCGCTCAGCTATCTCACCGACTTCCTCGACGTCGAGCGGGTCGAGGTGCTGCGCGGGCCGCAGGGCACGCTCTACGGCCGCAACTCGGTGGGCGGCACGATCAACGTCGTCTCGCGCAAGCCGTCCGACACGCTGCAGGCGCAGGCGCAGTTCGGCTATGGCAGCTATGACCGCTATGCCGCGCAGGGCTATGTCTCCGGCCCGATCGCGGGCGGGGTGCGGGCGAGCCTCGCGGTCGACGTCTCCGGCCACGACGCCTTCCGCAAGAACATCTCGACCGGCAACGACGCCGAGGACCTGAAGTCGCGCGGCGTGCGCGGCCAGCTGCTGATCCCGGTCGGCGACGGCGAATGGACGATCCGCGCCGACTGGTCGCGCCAGTCGGGCGCGTTCGGCGCCTATCCCAAGCTGATCCGGCCGACCGGCAACCCGTTCGACGACGCGATCCTCGGCGATTTCGACAAGGTGTCGATGAACCGCGACAATTTCACCGTGCTCAAGAATTACGGCGCGGCGAGCGACCTGGTGCTGCCGCTGACCGACTCGATCAAGCTGCGCTCGCTGACCGGCTACCGCGCCTTCCGCGGCTCGATCGAGACCGACGCCGACGCCAGCTCGATCGACATATTGCGCAACCTGATCTCGCCGATCCGGCAGCACCAGTTCAGCCAGGAGTTCACCCTGCTGGGCGACACCGGCCCGCTCGAATGGGTGCTCGGCGCCTATTATTTCAACGAGCGCAACCGCGAGCCGCTGACCCTCGCGCTGTTCCCGTTCGGCGCGTCGCACATCCAGCGGCCGCTGCTCAAGGCACGCTCGATCGCGGGCTTCGCGCAGGGCGAGTACAAGCTGTCCGACCAACTCTCCTTCATCGCCGGCCTGCGCTACACGCGCGAGCGCAAGGCCTATGCGATCAGCGACTATTTCACCGCCTCGACCGATCTCGACCCGGCGGTGGCGGAGAAGGGCTTCGTGCTGGCCGGCATCCCCGGCCTGCCCGATCCGTTCACCGTCGACGCGCGCCGCCACGACGACGCCTTCACGCCGAAATTCGGGATCACCTTCAAGCCCACCGAGCAGGTTCTGCTCTACGCATCGGCGACGCGCGGCTTCAAGAGCGGCGGCTTCGACTATGGCAGCAGCAACGCGGCCGACGCCGCTGCGGGCTACGGCCCCGAAAAGCTCTGGTCCTACGAGCTCGGGCTGAAGAGCGACTGGCTCGACCGGCGGCTGCGGGTCAACCTGACCGGCTTCTACTACGACTATACCGACCTGCAGGTGCAGAGCTACGTCCAGATCGGCGCCTCGTTCGGCGCGCGGACCCAGAATGCGGCGACCGCGCGGGTGAAGGGCCTCGAGGCGGAGATCGTCGCCCGCCCGGTCCGCGCGCTCGAACTGTCGGCGAACGTCGCCTGGCTCGACGCCGAATATCGCCGCTACCCCAACGCCTTCGTCAGCTCCTTCGGCGCGTTCGACGCATCGGGCAAGCGGCTGAACAACGCGCCGCGCTGGTCGGCCACCTTCGGCGCGGCCTACAGCTTCGACCTGGCCGGGTCGGGCAAGCTGACGCTGGGCGCCGACGCGCATGTCCAGAGTAGCATCTACTTCACCGCCGCCAATGACGGGGTGGGCGCGGTCTCCGGCTATGCCGAGCAGCAGAAGGGCTATGGCATCGTCAACGCGCGGATCGGCTGGACCAGCCCCGACGACCGCTGGAAGGCGCAGCTGATCGCCAGCAACCTGTTCGACAAGGACTATATCGTCGGCACCGCCAACTACACCGCCGCGATCGCCGCCCGGCAGGGCCGCCCGCGCGAGGTGCTGGTCCAGATCGGCTACGCCTTCCGGTGAACGCGCCCTTCCCCCTCGCCGCCGACCTGGGCGTCGCGGTCGACCGGCCGCTCGTCGTCGTCGATCCGGACGGCTTCGCCTGGGACGAGACCGCCGACCTCGTCGTCGTCGGACTGGGCGGCGCGGGGGTCGCGGCCGCGATCGAAGGGCTGGAGCGCGGCCTGTCGGTGATCGCGGTCGACCGCTATGCCTGCGGCGGATCGACCGCGGCCAATGGCGGGGTGTTCTACGCCGGCGGCGGCACCGCGATCCAGCGCGAGGCGGGCGAGGAGGACAGCCCCGAGGCGATGCTCGCCTATCTCCGCATCGAGGCGGGCAGGGTCGTGTCGGACGCGACCCTGCGCCGCTTCGTCGAGGACAGCCCGGCGACGATCGACTGGATCCTGAAGCATGGCGGCCGGCTGGCGGCGAGCGTGTGGCGGGAGAAATGCTCCTATCCGCCGCTCGACCGCTTCCTCTACCATCCCGACAATTCGCTGGTGGCGAGCTACCGGGCCCGCGCCCGGCCGGCGGCGCGCGGCCACCGCGCCTTCGGCCGCGACGGCAAGAAGGCCTGGGGCCTCGGCAAATTCATCACGGGGCCGATGACCGAGTCCGCGCTCCGCCTCGGCCTCGTCTTCCACCGCTACAGCGAGGCGCACCAATTGGTGCAGGACCGCGACGGCCGGGTGATCGGCGTCCGCATCCGGTCGATCCGCGACGGCTCGCCCGAGGCGCGGCGCTTCGCGCGCTACATCGCCCGCGCCAACGCGCTGCTCGCCGCGCTGCCGCCCAGCATCCCGCTCGCCTCGATCACCATCGCGCTCGGCAACCATTATCTGCGCAAGGCCGGCGCGATCGAGGCGAAGGCGCGCTTCACCCGCACCATCCGCGCCCGCGAAGGCGTGGTGCTCAGCGCCGGCGGCTTCATCATGAACCCCAGGATGGTCGCCCGCTTCGCCCCGGCCTATGCCAAGGGCATGCCCAACGGCACGCTCGGCGACCAGGGATCGGGCATCTTGCTCGGCATGAGCGCGGGCGGGGCGACCGCGCTGATGGACAAGGTCAGCGCCTGGCGCTTCATCAACCCGCCCAAGGCCTGGGCGCAGGCGATCGCCGTCGACCGCGCCGGCGAACGCTTCGTCGACGAGACCGTCTATGGCGCGACGCTGGGCGAGCATATCGTCGACCATCATGGCGGCGTCGCCTGGCTGATCTACGACCGGACGGCGCGCGCCGCCGCCTTCGCCCAGGCGCGCGACCCGCGCCTCGTCCCGTTCCAGCGCGACGTGACCCTGCTCAACCTGATGTTCAACGCGCGCAAGGCGCCGAGCCTCGCGGCGCTGGCGGACCGGATCGGCGTCGATCCCGACGGCCTCGCCCGCACCGTCGCCGCCTATAACGCCGCGGCGCGCGGCGCCGGCGCCGATCCGTTCGGCAAGGAGCCAGCCGACATGCGGCCGATCGAGACCGGCCCCTTCTATGCGATGGACATTTCGATCGACAGCCGCTTCCTGCCGCTGCCGGTGATCACCTTCGGCGGCCTGCGCGTCGAGGAGGAAAGCGGGCAGGTGCTCGACGGCGCGGGCCGGCCGATCGCCGGGCTCTACGCCGCCGGGCGCTGCGCGGTGGGCATCGCCTCGCAGACCTATGTCAGCGGGCTGTCCTTCGCCGACTGTTTCTTCTCGGGCCGCCGCGCCGCGCGGCATGCCGCCCGGGCCAATGCCTGACCGATCCCAACGCCTTACCGATCTTTGAGAGGAGCGAAATCGATGAGCAACGACAATCGCAAGGTCGCCGTCGTCACCGGCGCCAGCCGCGGCGCGGGCGCCGGCATCGCCCGCGCGCTGGGCGAGGCGGGCTATGCCGTCTACGTCACCGGCCGCACGGTCGAGGAAGGCAAGGCGCCGCTGCCCGGCACGATCGGCGCGACCGCGCAGGCGGTCGACCGGCTCGGCGGGCGCGGCGTCGCGGTCGCGGTCGACCATCGCGACGACGCCCAGGTCAAGGCGCTGTTCGACCGGGTCGAACGCGACGAGGGCCGGCTCGACATCCTCGTCAACAACGCCGCGATCATCGACGACGCGCTGATCCTGCCGGGCGGCTTCTGGGAACGGCCGCTCGCCCTGGTCGACATCCTCGACGTCGGGCTGCGCTCGGGCTATGTCGCGAGCTTCCATGCCGCGCCGCTGCTGATCCGCACCGGCGGCGGCCTGATCGCCTTCACCTCCTCCTTCGGCTCGGCCTGCTACATGCATGGGCCCGCTTATGGCGCGCAGAAGGCCGGCGTCGACAAATTCGCCGCCGACATGGGCGTCGACCTGCGCGACCATGACGCCGCCGCCGTCTCGATCTGGATGGGCCCGCTGCGCACCGAGCGGACCGACAAGGCGATCGCCGAGCGGCCCGACCAATATGAGGCGATCATGGCCAATGCCGAGACGCCCGAGTTCACCGGCAAGCTGATCGCCGCGATCCACGCCTCGCCCGACCGCATGGCGATGTCGGGGCAGACCTTCATCGGCGCCGAGCTCGGCGAGCGCTTCGCGATCCAGGACGCGGGCGGCAAGCAGCCCCCGTCCTTCCGGGCGATGCTGGGCGAGCCGCGCCTTCCCCACCCGGCTATCGTTCGCTAAGGAGTTAGGTCAGGCAGGCCGGTTTCCCCGCGCGGGACGACCGGCCGCCCAAGAGGGATTGGCTTGTGGCAGCGAAAAAACCGAAGAAGACCAAGGACGATGAGGCCGCGACGGCGCGGCAGTCCGTTCCGCCCCCCGCCGTGCTCGAACCGATCGACGAAAAGATCATCGCCGCGTTGCGCCAGTCGGGCCGCATCGCCAACCGCGACCTCGCCCGCCTGATCGACGTCAACGAGGCGACGGTGCGCACCCGGCTGCGCAAGCTGGAGGCGACCAACGCGGTCCGCGTCGTCGCGATGCGCGACATCAGCGCGATGGGCTTCAACGCCATGGCCGCGGTCGGCGTGCAGGTGAAGGGCCGCTCCGCCAGCGAGGTCGGCGCCGACCTCGCCAAGCTCGAGAACGTCATCACCGTCAACGTGACGATCGGCATGTACGATATCGAGGCGCAGGTGGTGGCCACCGACATCGAGGAGCTGGACCGGCTGCTGACCGACGTCATCGCCCATATCGACGGCGTCGAGCGGCTGTTCCCCGGCCTGTCGATGAAGATCCTCAAATACAACCCCGAATGGGCCCCGCTATGACCCGCATCCCGCTCGACGAGCTCGACCAGAAGATCATCGACCGGCTGAGCCGCGACGCGCGGGTCAGCAACCGGGAGATCGGCCGCGAGTTCGGCCTGACCGAGGGCACGATCCGATCGCGGTTGAAGCGGCTGCTCGACAACAAGGTGATCCGCGTCGCCGCCGTCACCAACGCCAACCGGCTGAAGAACCCGTTCCTCGCCTATCTGTGGATCGAGGCCGACACCGCCGGCGACATCCAGGCGCTGGCCGAACGGCTCGCCTCGCTGCCCGAGATCACCTTCGTCTCGACGATGCTCGGCCGCGCCGACGTGCTGGCGATGACGCTGGTGGAGAATGGCAGCCAGCTCACCGACTTCCTCCACCAGACGATCGACAAGATCCCCGGCGTGCGGCGGGTCCGCTACAGCCTGGGCCAGAACTTCATCAAGCACGACTTCCGCTACTGCGCATTGGTCGATTGAGCGGCGGACGGCTCAGCCCGCCGGGCTGACGCGCTCCTCGACCAGGAACATCCGCGTGCCCGACCGGTCGAGGAAATTCTCCTCGTCGGCGGCGATCCGCGCGGCGACCGCGGGATCGGCGGCGCGGGCCATCGCGCGGTCATAGGCCGCGCGGTCGGCGAACCACAGCTCGGTCACCACGTCGAAGTCGAACGGCGCCGCGCCGGCATTGACATAGGCGCCGTCGAAGTCGGCGAAGTTGCGGCGATAGTCGACGATGCCGGGCAGCAGCGACCGGATCAGCGGCACGTGCCGCGTCTCGTAATAGTCGACGAACGCCTCGCGGCTCAGGTCCGCCCGGCGGCGCAGCAAGGCGATCGACTTGACCCGGCTCATGCGTCCGCTCCTCGCTTCAGCAGGTTGAAGAAGGCATAGGACGGGTCGGCGGGACCCGGCTTGCCGATATGCGCCCCTTCGAGGAAGGGATGGTCGAGATCGACGATCGACGGACTGTGGACGTTCGCCCAGTCGGCGACGATCGCGCGGTGCGCGAACTTCCAGCGGCCGTCGCGCCGCTCGTAGCGGTCGAAATAGCGGCCGCCCACCAGCACGTCGAACGGGCCGTCGGGCCCCTTCACCCGGTGGAGCGCGATCAGATAGACCTCGCCCTCCGCCCGGTCGCCGTCGAGCGCCAGGTTGATGGTGGTGACATTGTGGTGGAGGATCTCCATCGGCGCCTGGATCTCGGGCAGCTTGTCGATGAAGTCCATCGCGGGGCCCTTCGACATATGGCCGTGCTCGTCGATCGCATCCTCATGGTAGAGGCTGCGCATCTTCGCATGGTCGTGCCGATCGGCGGCGTTGCAATAGGCGTGGACGAGCGACCGTATCTCCTCGCGGTCGAGCAGCTCCTGCAGCCTGGCGGGATCGGGCGTCATGCAGCACCCCGCTGCGCCAGGAAATGCGCGGTCAGGCCCGGCGCGGGATCGACATAGACCCGCTCGTAGACCCGGTCATATTCGCTGTGCGCGATCAGCCAGCGGCCATCCTGCCGGACGTAGCGATCGCGGTAGATCGCCGCGCCAACCGTGGTCTTGTTGCCCTCGGCCAGGTTCAGCGCATAGTCGAGCAGGGTCCAGGTGCCGGTCGCCTCGTCGTCGCCGACGATGTCGATCACCGGCATGTGGACGGTGTGCGATCCGACGAATAGCGGGTTGAACATGCCGGCGAGCGCCGCGACGATCGCATCGCGGCCGGCCAGCCGGACATGGTAGCTGCCGCCGCGATAGTCGACCGTCGCGTCCTCGGCGAACAGCGCGGCGACGGTCGCCATGTCGCCGGTGTCGATCGCGCGCGAATAGCTGTATTTGAGCCGGCGGATCAGCTCGATATCCTCGAGCCGCAGGCTCACGCCGCCGCCTTCCGGGCCGCGTGGATCGCCTCGGCCCGCGCCTTCAGGCCGCGCGCGGTGTCGTCGAAGGCGCGCTTCACCCAGGGGCCGCAGAAGCGCATGACGTGGATGCCGTTCGGCCCGAAAAAGGCGTCGGTCGACCAGTAGCGGCAGCTTTCGGGGCCGGTCGCCTCGATGATCTGGTCGCGCCGCGCCGGATAGGGCCAGACGGGGTTGTCGAGCAGCTCCCACGAGATCAGCCGCTCGGGGATCTTGGCGCAGATATATTCGACATTGGGCGCGGTCTCGCCCGGCATCGTGTAGTTGGCCAGCGTCATGTGGATCGGATCGCCGATCTCCAGCGTCGATTCCGCGCCGATGCAGAAGGGGTTCCACTTGCCGTAGTTGGGCAGGTCGGTCAGCACCTCCCACACCAGAGCGGCGGGGGCATCGATCGTCACCACCTCCGACCGGACGGTAGTGTCGGCCGGATAGTCGGGCAGGTTCAGCGCGTCGGTCATCACTCTCTCCTTCGGTCTCAGCCGAACGTCTTGATCTCATATTGCCGCATCGGAATGCAGTCGCAGCCCTGGGCGCCGATGAAGCGGGCGCAGCTCTCCAGCATCGCCGCCTCGTTCGCCGCCAGCTTCGCCGGGTCGCCGGCCGCGTCGTAATAGAGCTGCTTGTCAGTGATCGCGGCGATCGGGAAGCATTCCTCGACGATCGCCGCATAGGGCCCGGCCGGATCGGTCACCGGCCGCACCACCAGGTTCTGGACATATTCGAAATTGCTCTGGGTCACGATCGCGACCTCGGTGTGGCCGTCCTGCCAGTTGCGGCGCCAGGTCTCGTGATCGAGGGCGGCGGGCTTCTCGATGAACACCACCTGGGAGAAGCCCTCGGTCGGCTGGCCCGGCGGATGCAGCCGGTTGGGGAGCGGGGTCGATTCGGCGACCAACCATCCCTCGATCCGCGACGCGACGGTGGCGAGCGCCGCCTCGATCGGCGCGCGGGCAGGCGGATAGGCGGTGTCGACCCAGAGCTGCACGGCCGCCTCCATCTGCGGCTCGGTGACGACGAAGACCGGGTTGCTGCCCTGGGGCAGCCGATCGTCGCGGACGTTGATGCGCAGCGCGCGGACATGCGGCGCGATCGCATCGGCCACCTCGCCCAGCAAAGCGGCGTTGAACGCGTCGCGCGGCCGCCCCTCGTCCCGCCACAGCGCGTAGATCAGCTTCTCCATCCAGTCCTCCAGCCCGTCGGGCGTGCGCAGGGCGTCGACTGACGATATCACCCTATGCTTTTGCGGAACCATTATCGCCAACATTCTACGCATCGAGCAATTTCAATTGCAAGACATTCGCGCTTCGCGCATCGTTGCGGCCGATACCGCCACAGAGCGCACCAGGAAAGGACGAGGGATGCTGTCGCTGCAGGAGATGTCGGACCGGCTGGAGATCCAGGACCTGATCGCGCGCTATGCGCATGCGATCGACGACCAGGACTGGGACGCGCTCGACCGTGTGTTCACCCCCGACGCGGTGATCGACTATAGCGAGCTGGGCGGCGCCAGGGGCAACCGGGCCGAGACCAAGGCCTATCTGGCGCAGGCGATGCCGAACTTCTCGGCCTTCCAGCATCTCTCGGCCACCACCCGGCTCGACATCGACGGCGACAGGGCGAAGGCGCGCACGATATTGTTCAACCCGATGGTGATGCCGCACGACGGCAAGCAGCAGGTCTTCTTCATCGGCCTATGGTATTGCGACGAGCTGGCCCGCACCCCGGAGGGCTGGCGGATCACCCATCGGCGCGAGCAGAAATGCTGGTCGTTCAACGCGCCGGAGGGGATGCTGCCATGAGCGGGGAGGCGGTCAAGACGATCGGCTTCATGCCGCGCCGGCCCGACATCGACCGCGCCGCCTTCAGGACCTATTACGAGACCCGGCACGCGCCGCTCGCCGCCCCGCTCTTCCCGTTCCGCCGCTATCGGCGCAACCACCTGACCGACGCGGCGATCGAGCCCGGCTTCGACTGCATCGCCGAATTCTGGATCGGGTCGCTGGACGAGCTCGGCTCGGTGATGGCGGGCGAGGCGGGCGACACGATGCGCGCCGACGAGCCCAATTTCATGGACCAGCCGCGCATCTTCCCGGTCCGGGCGGACCCGGTGGCGACGGGCAGCGACACGGGGCGGACGATGGCGCTGCTCCGCCGCGAGGGCGGCGATCCCGACACGCTGGCCCGGACAGCGCGGCAGGCCGGCGCCGGGCTCGACCTGCTCGCCCCGTTCGGCGCGCGCCCCGCGCCGTTCGACGCCATCCTGCGCTGCGAGGGCGAGCCCCCGCCCCTGCCCGCCGGCTGGACAGCCGCACTCACCGTGACGGTCGAGGCGCACGAGACCGACCCGGCGACCCTGCGCGGATAGAGCACCCGATCAGATCGCGGTCTGGCCGCCGTCCACCGCCAGGGTGGCGCCGGTGATGAAGCGCGCGTCGTCCGACAGCAGGAAGGCCACCGCCGCCGCGACGTCCTCGGGCCGGGCGGTCGGGCCGATCAGCGGGGTCATCCGGCCGAACAGGTCCATGTCGACCCCGTCGATCGCATCGAAGCCGCCGGCGATCAGCGGGGTGTCGACCGCGCCGGGGCAGATCGCGTTCACCCGCACCCCGCGCCGCGCATATTCGGCCGCGACCGACCGGGTGAGGCCGACGACGCCGCTCTTCGACGCCGAATAGGCCGCGGCATAGGGGGTCGCGACCAGCCCCGCCGCGCTGGCGATGTTGACGATCGCGCCGTTCGCCGCCTCGAGCGCGGGCAGCGCCGCGCGGGTCATCTGGAACACGCCGGTCAGGTTGATGCCGATCACGCGCTGCCATTCGGCGTCGCTGGTCGCGGCGGCATGGCCGAAGCTGCCGACCCCGGCGACGTTGGCGAGCCCGTCGAGCCGGCCGAAGCGCCGGCCCGCCTCCGCCACCGCCGCGTCGCACGCCGCCGCGTCGGCGACGTCGACCCGCATCGCCGCGCCGTCCGGCACCGCCTTCGCGGTCGCCTCGGCGCCGTCGCCGTTGACGTCGACGCACAGCAGGCGCGCGCCTTCCTCGGCCAGCCGCAACGCGGTGGCGCGGCCGATCCCCGACGCCGCCCCGGTCACCAGCACGACCCGCCCCTCGAATCTCCGCATCGCCTTCTCCTTCACCGCAATTGGGTCAGCGCCGCGAAGTCGAGCGGCCGCAGGCTCGCCTCCCGGCCTTCGCGCACCTTGTTCGGCCAGGCCGGATCGGCGAGCAGCGAGCGGCCGACCGCCAGCAGGTCGAAGTCACCGCGCGCCAATTGCTCCGCCACCTGGTCGAGCCGCGCCAGCGACACGCCGGGCAGGCCCGCGCCGGGCGTCGCCGCCTCCTCCTCGGTGAACAGGCCAGCCAGGCCGATCGAGCCCACCGCGATCGTCGGCAGGCCGGTCAGCGCCTTCGCCCAGGCGGCGAGGTTGCGGTCGCTGCCGGCGAAAGCCGGCTCCCACGCCTCGCGCTGCGAGCAGTGGAGGATGTCGACGCCCGCCTCGACCAGCGGCGCCAGCAGCGCGCCGAGCTCGTCCGGCGTATCGGCGATGCGCGCGCCATAGGCGTCGATCTTGAACTGCGACAGGCGCAGCAGGATCGGGACATCGGGGCCGACAGCCGCGCGGCACGCCGCCACCACGCGGGCCGGAAAGCGCGCCCGGTTGGCCGGCGATCCGCCATGGTCGTCGGTGCGCCGGTTGGTCGCCGGCCAGAGGAACTGGTCGAGCAGGAAGCCATGGCCGGCATGGACCTCGATCCCGTCGAAGCCCTGCGCCCGCGCCGCCGCCGCCGATCCGGCGAAGGCCGCGACGACCGCGTCCATGTCCGCCTCGGTCATCGCCCGCCCGCTCGGGCCCCGGCCGGCGTCGAGATCGGCGATCGCATAGCCCGACGGGCCGATCGCCGCCCCGCCCCCGAACGCCGCGACATGACGCGCCATGCCGGTGTGCCAGAGCTGCGGGATCAGCCGGCCGCCGGCCATGTGGACCTCCTCCAGCACGGCGCGCCAGCCGGCCAGCGCGTCCTCGCCGTGGAAATGCGGGCCGGTGCCGTCATAGTCGGCCAGGTCGTGCGCCACCGCCGCCGCGCCGGTGATCGCCAGTCCGACGCCGCCCTCGATCCGCCGCCGGAAATAGGCGCCGTAATCGGCGTGCGGCCGGCCCGCTTCGGCATGGGCGCGCCCCATCGGCGACATGACGATGCGGTTGGGCAGCGTCAGCGCGCGCGAGACGAAGGGCACGAACAGCGCCGCGCGCGGTCCGGCTGCGCACTGTCCATGGAGTCGCTTCACGCCCACATCCCGACCATCCGCCATCCCCTCATAACTTTACGCATATACATAATATTATGTGATATATACCACCATATGCGGATACATATCGCACTCACAATAGCAGAGAACACTACACAGATAAGGAGAGGATGATGGCCTACACGCTGCAGCAGCTATCGGACCTGGAGGATATCCGCACGGTGAAGCACCGCTATTTCCGCGGCATCGACACCGCCGACGAAACGCTGCTGGAGACGCTGTTCGCCGACGACGTCTCGGTCGAATATCGCGGCGGCGGCTACAAGGTCGCGCTCACCGGCAAGGCGGAGATGCTCGACTTCCTGATGAACAGCTTCAACGCGTCGGCGGTGGCGATGCACCACGGCCATATGCCCGACATCCGCCTGACCGGCGACGACGAGGCCGAGGGCCTCTGGTATCTCGAAGACATCTTCATCTCGCTCGATCGCCGCGACGTGACCACGGGCACCGCCATCTACCGCGACCGCTATCGCCGGATCGACGGGACATGGAAGATCGCGCGCACCGAATATGACCGGATCATGGAGGTGGTGCAGCCGCTGACCGACGCGATGGCGATCACCGTCCACCATCTCGGCAAGGTCGGCCGCAGGCCCGAGGAATGCGGCGACGTCAGCCACCTGATCACCTGGTTCGACAAGGCGGCCTGACGACCTGAAAGGGGGTCAGGCCGCCGCCAATATCAGCCCGCTGGTCGGAACCCCCGTCCCCGCCGTGACGAGGACGTGGCCCGGCCCCGGCACCTGGTTGACCGAGGTGCCGCGCACCTGCCGCACCGCCTCGGCGATGCCGTTCATGCCGTGGATATAGGCCTCGCCGAGCTGGCCGCCATTGGTGTTGACCGGCAGCCGCCCGCCCGGCCCGATCCCTTCCTGCGCGATGAAGTGCCGCGCCTGGCCGCGCCCGGCGAAGCCGAACGCCTCGAGCTGCGGCAGCACGAAGGGCGAGAAATGATCGTAGAGGATCGCGGTGCGGATGTCGGCGGGCCGCATCTGCGCCTGCGCGTAGAGCTGCCCGGCGACGAGGTCCATCTCCGACAGCCGGGCGATGTCGGGCCGGTAATAGCTCGTCATCATCTGCTGGTCGTCGGCCGCGCCCTGCGCCGCCGCGCGGATGATCGCCGGGGGCTGCCTGAGCTTCGCCGCGCGCACCGCGCTGGCGACGACGATCGCCACCGCGCCGTCCGATTCCTGGCAGCAGTCGAGCAGGTGGAGCGGCTCGACGATCCAGCGCGACGCCTGGTGATCGTCGAGGGTGATGGGCTGCTGGTAGAACCAGGCCGCCGGATTGGTCGCGGCATGGGCGCGGCAGGCGACCGAGACCCGGCCGAAATCCTCCGAGGTGGCGCCGGTCTCGTGCATGTAGCGCCGCGCCGCCATCGCCACCCAGGACGCCGGGGAGATCAGGCCGAAGGGGACATAATAGCCGTAATGCGCGGATTCGGCGTTGGGCACCGGCGGCGGGGTGTGGCCGGTGCCGAAGCGATATTGCGACCGCTCGTTCATCGCGCGGTAGCAGATGACCACCTCGGCCACGCCGGTCGCGACCGCCATCGCCGCCTGCATGACCGGCGCGCAGGCGGCGCCGCCGCCATAATGGATGCGGCTGAAGAATTTGAGCTGCCGCCCGCCGATGTTGCGGAACACCTCGATCTCGGGATTATTGTCCATCGTATAGGTGCTGAGCCCGTCGACCTCGGCCCGGTCGATCCCGGCATCGTCGAGCGCGGCGGCGATCGCCTCGACCGCGAGGCGCAGCTCGGACCGGCCGCTGTTCTTCGAGAATTCGGTCGCGCCGATGCCGACGATCGCGGCCTTGCCGGACAGTCCGCTCATGCCCTCGCCCTCCAATGCAGCGTGACGGTGGCGGCGACATGCTCACCGATCGCGTTGCGGCCGCTGACCCGCACGTCGACCTCGTCGCCCTCGACCCGGCTCACCGCCCCGGTGATCCGCATCGTGTCGCCGACGAAGTTGGGCGCGCCGAGCCGGATGTCGACCGCGGCGATCCGCGCCTCGGGCCCGCACCAGTCGGACACGTAGCGCTGGACGAAGCCGTTGCTGGTCAGGATGTTCATGAAGATGTCGGGCACCCCGGTCGCCTGCGCGGCGGCCTTGTCGTGATGGACGTCCTCATAGTCGTTGGTGGCGATCGCGGCCGCGACGATGGCGGAGGCGGTGATCGGCACGATCAGTTCGGGCAGGGCCTGCCCCACGGTCACGGTCTTCATGCGAGCGCCTCCGTCCGGCCCGAGGCGACCGCATCGCCGATCGCGGCAAGCATCGGGGCGGCGCCGCCCAGAGCCTCGCCGATCGCGGTGGCGGTCAGGAAATAGCGGTGGATGGGATAGGTGATGTCGGCGCCGATCCCGCCGTGCAGATGCTGCGCAGCATGGACCACGCGGTGGCCGCCGATCGCCGCCCAATATTTGGCGGTGGCGACGTCGGCCGGCTGGACGCGGCCGGCGTCGATCTGCCAGGCGGCGAGCAAAGCGGTCGAACGCATCGCCTCGACCTCGATGAAGGCGTCGGCGGCGCGCTGCTGCACCGCCTGCATCGATCCGAGCGGCTTGCCGAACTGAATCCGGCCGCTCGCATAATCGGCGGTGCGCCGCAGCGCCTCGGCGGCGACGCCGACCTGGCGCAGCGCCAGCGCCACCTGCGCGCGCCGGACGAGGTCGGCGACGATCGCGGCCCGCCCGCCCGCCGGGCCGAGCACCGCGTCGCCGGCCAGCCGCACGCCGTCGAAGCGCAGCATCGCCTGCGGCTCGCCGCTCGTCGAGCGCTGCGGCTCGACCGTCAGGCCTGCGGCCCCGGCCTCGACCAGGAACGGCGCCGGCCCGGCGGCGGTGCGCGCGGTGACGAGCAGCGCCTGCGCCTCGGCGCCATAGGGCACCGCGACCTTGGCGCCGCCCAGTCGCCAGCCGTCGCCGTCCGGCGCGGCGGTCATGGCCGGATCGCACGGGTCGACCCCGCCGACCTCCTCGATCGCGACGGCGAGGATCGCCGCGCCCGACAGCATCGCGCCGAGCCATTTTTTGTGCGCAGCATTTCCATGCGCGTCGATCGCCCAGCCGGCGAGCGCGACCGGGGTCAGCGGCAGCGGCGCGAGGGTGCGGCCCTGCTCCTCCAGCAGCAGCCCCAACTCGACCATGCCGAGCCCCAGCCCGCCCGCCTCGACGGACAGCGCCAGCCCGAGCATGCCCGCCTCGGCAAGGGTCCTCCACAGCACGGCGTCATAGGGGCGGCCGCTGTCGGCGAAGGCCCGGATCGCCTCGTCGCCGGTCGCATCGTCGAGGATACGGGCCGCCAGGTCGCGCAGCGCCTGCTGGTCGTCGGTCAGGGTGAAGTCCATGATGTCCTCAGGCGAAGCGGAAGGCGGGGAGGAGATAGCCGGGCTCGACCTCGACGAAGTCGGCGACGACGGCGCGGCCGATCTCGATCGCCTCGGCGGCGGCGTCGATCATGTTGGCGACGATGCGGACGCCTTCCTCCAGCTCGACCAGCACGACCGGCAGCGGATAGTCGAAGCCGGGCAGGCGCGGCTGGTGCATGACGACGAAGCTGTGGATCGTCCCCCGCCCGCTCGCCTCGACGATCTCGAAATCGAGCGATCCGGTCAGCGGGTCCATCGGCCCGGGCGGATGGCGCAGCCGCCCCTCGCACGACTGGAACAGCAGCTTGCGCCGGTTCACCCCTTCCCAGAAGAAGGCGTTGTCATGGGTGATCGCCGGGCGCGGATGCGGCCAGACCTTCGTCTCCGCCGCCGGTTCGGCCGGCCGGGACTGGGGCTGGGCCAGGTTCGGCTTGAACTTCAGCACCCGGAAGGTCATCCGCCCGACCGGCTCGCCGGCGACGGTGAAGTCGTAGGCGAGCGTGACGAAATGGCCGATGCCGAGCGCGGTCCGCTTCTCGTCCGACACGTCGGCGACGATCGGCGTCGAGGTGACGACCTCGCCCAAGGTCAGGTAGCGGCCATAGTCCTGGCGGACGTTGGTCGCGACGACGCCGGTATAGCCCGCATCGTCGAACAGGCTCAGCACCGCCATCCCCTCCTCGGCGGTGCGGCCGCCGGGGCGGTAGGGCGCCATCGCCCAGACGTCGAGCATCGCCGGCGGCGCGACGATGCCGGGATGGCCGGCGGCGCGCGCGGCCACCTCGTCGAGATAGACGGGGTTGGTCTCCCCCATCGCCTCGCACCAGCGGCGGATCATCGGCAGGTTGACCGGGTCGCGCGCCGTCGCCGGCGGGCTGGCCGGCCGTCCGACCCAGGCGCGCGCCTGTTCGAGCAGATCGCCCATCAGCGTCCTCCCCTCGGCATGCCGAGCCCGACCTGCGCCACCATGTCGCGCAGCACCTCGGCGGTGCCGCCGCCGAAGGTGTTGATCTGGCACTTGCGATATTCGCGCTCGATCCGTCCGCGCAGCACCGCGCCCGGCGATCCCTCGCGGATCAGCCCGGCGGGCCCCAGCACATCGAGCAGCAGCCGCATCACCCGGATCATCCCCTCGGTCCCGAACACCTTGAGGCCCGAGGCGAGGTCGGCGCGGGTCGACCCCTGCGCCACCTGCGCCGCGACCCGGTTGCCCATCACCCCGATCGCGCGGAGCAGGGCATAGGCCTCGCCCAGCGTCGATCGCACCCACGGCACGTCGATCAGCCGCCCCGCGCCCGCCGGCGTCTCGCGCACCCACTGGACGACCTGGTCGAAGCAGCCATTGCCGCTGTAGCTGAGCGCGGCGAGGCCGATCCGCTCATGGTTGAGCTGCTCGGCGATCAGCCGCCAGCCGGCGTTGACCTCGCCGATCACCATGTCGGCGGGGACGCGGACATCCTCATAATAGGTGACGTTGGTGCGGAAGCCGCCGACCGTCCAGATCGGCGAGACCGAGAAGCCGGGCAGCCGCGTGTCCATCATCAGGATGGTGATGCCCTTGTGCGGCGGCGCCTGCGGGTCGGTGCGGACCGCGAGGAAGACATAGTCGGCGCCCTCCGCGCCGCTGGTGAAGATCTTCTGCCCGTTGACGACATAGTCGTCGCCGTCGCGCACCGCGCGGGTCGCCAGGCTGGCGAGGTCGGTGCCCGCTCCCGGCTCCGAATAGCCGATCGCGAAGATCAGCTCGCCGGTCGCGATGCACGGCAATATCTCGCGCTTCTGCTTCTCGGTGCCGAGCCGCATCAGCGCCGGCCCGACGGTGTTGACGGTGACGAAGGGGAAGGGCGCCTCCGCCAGCACCAGCTCCTCGAGCAGGATCTTCTGGGTCAGCGGATCGAGCCCCCGGCCGCCATAGTCGACCGGCCAGCCCGGCGTGAGCCAGCCGTCGCGGCCCATCCGGCGGATCACGTCGCGATAGACCGGGCCGCTTTCGGCATCGACCGTCGCGGCGCGCACCTCGGGGGTCATGATGCCGTCGAGATAGGCGCGGAACTCGGAGCGGAGCGCCTTCTGCCCGGGGGTGAAGTCAACGTGCATCGCCGGATGCTCCTTCGAAGGGCGGGATGCCGAGCCGGGCGAGCGCCTCGCCGGTCAGCGGGACGTAGCGGCCGGCCGCGGGGTCGGCGACGTAGAGCCGGTCGCCTTTGGCCGCCGCCGGGTCATAGCCTTCGCGCTGGAGGTCGACCTTGCGCAGCTTGAAGGTGGTGGTCATCTCGGCGGTCGCCGACAGCCGCACGAACAGCGGCACCGCATAGGCGGCGAGATGCTCGACGGCGAAGGCGTGGAAGCCCTGCGGATCGAACGCCGCGCCGTCGCCATAGGTCAGCGCGACCATGCCGGCGCGACCCTCGGTGCCGGGCACGCGGACGCCGTAGACGTTGACGACCGATGGCCCCGGAAAGCCCGACAGCACCGTCTCCACCTCGGCGGTCGAGACATTCTCGCTCTTCCAGCGGAAGGTGTCGCCGACCCGGTCGACGAAGAAGAAATAATCCTCCTCGTCGAAGCGGACGAGGTCGCCCGAGCGGAACCAGCGGTCGCCCGGCCGGAACAGGTCGCGCAGCAGCTTCGCCTCGGTCGCCTCGGCCGAGGTATAGCCCTCGAAGAAGCCGGCGACGCCGTTGCCGTCGAGGATCTCGGCGACCAGCTCGCCCACCTCGTGCGGCCCCGCCTCGACAGGGTTGTCGGCGGCGTCGCGGACATGCTCGCCCGCCGCGACGTCCCATTTGAGGATGCGGATGTTGGTCGCCCGGGGATAGGGCAGGCGCCCGACCGAGCCGGGCCGCCCGTCGACATTGGTGATCCCGTAATTGGCCTCGGTCGATCCGAGCCCCTCGATGATGGCGTCGACGCCGAAGCGGTCGGCGAACGCCTCCCACAGGTCCGGCTTCAGCCCCGCCCCGGTCATCACCCGCAGGCTGTGGTCGCGGTCGCCGGGCGCCGGCGGGGCCGCGAGCAGGTAGCGGACGATCTCGCCGATATAATAGACCGCCGTGATCCGGTGCCGGCGCACGTCGGGCCAGAAGCCCGAGCGGCTGAACTTGCGGCGCAGCACGAAGGGCCGGCCGGTCGCCAGCGCCACCGACGGCACCACCATGCCGCCCGCGCCATGGTAGAGCGGCAGGACGCAGTAGAGGACGTCGTCCGCGCCGAACGCCATCAGCCCGGCCATCATCTCGCCGGCGTTGAGGAAGCGCATGTGGCTCATCCGCGCCGCCTTGGGCAGGCCGGTCGTCCCCGAGGTGAAGATCAGGTAGAGCGGATCGGCGAGCACCACGCCCGCCCGCGCGTCACGCGGCGGATCGTCGTCCCGCGCCCCGGCCATCGCCGCGTCGAGGTCGCGCCAGCCATGGGCCGATCGGTCCGCGCCCGTCTCCGACTGCTCGAACAGCAGCGGCGGCAGCGCGTCGGGGGCCATCCGTTCGACCGTCGCCGCCAGCTCTGATCCGACGATCAGCGCGCGGGCGTCGACCTGGCGCAGCGCATGGCCCAGCACCTCGCCCGTCGCGCCGGTGTTGAGCAGCGCGGTGACGACGCCGATCTTGGCGAGGCCCAGCCAGATCGTCACGAATTCGGGCCGGTTGAGCATCAGCAGCGCGACGACGTCGCCCTTCCCCAGCCCCGCCGCCCGCGCGGCGTGCGCCACCCGGTTGGCGCGCCGGTTCATCGCCGCGAAGCTGATCGACTGGTCCTCGAACAGGATGAACGGCGTGTCGGCGGCGTCGGCGGCGCGCTCCTCGATCCGGTCGGCGACCGAATAAGCGAGGTCGCGGGTGAAGCCGGCGACGCGGGCATAGCCGCGCATCAGCCGCTGCATCGATTCCTCGCGGGACGGCAGGACGAAGGGTTTCATGCGGTGCGCATCCTCATTCCGCCGCGCAGGCTAGAAGGGGCCGGGGCGACGGGCGAGCATCGCCTCTGTTCGAATCCCGCCGCCGATGTTCCGATCCGATCGGATCAGCAGGGCAGCACCTCCGCCCGGTAGCGCGCCGGCGTGGTGCCGGTGGCGCGGCGGAAGGCGAGCGTGAAGCTGCTCGGCCCGCTGAAGCCCAGCGCCGCCGCGACCCGCTTCAGCGGCAGGTCGGTCTCGCGCAGCATCGCCTGCGCGCGCGCCAGCCGCGCCTCCTCGACGAAGCGGTGGACGGTGCGGCCGGTGCTGGCGCGGAAGCTGCGCGCGAAATGGCTCGGGCTCACCTCGGCGGCGGCGGCGAGCTCGGCGACGGTCAGCCGCTGGCCCACCGCTCCCGCGACGAGGTCCTCGACCCGGCGGAGCTGCCAGGCCGCCAGCCGCCCCCGGCTGGCGATCGTGGCGACAGCGCGCGAGCGGCGGAAATAGCGGGCAAGGTCGATCGAGAGCGACGCCGCGAGCGCATCGACCAGCAGGTCGGCGGCGAAGCCCGGCGCGATCGCCTCGGCCGCCAGCCGCTCCATCGTCGCGCGCACGCGCACGTCGCGCACGTCCCCGCACAGGGCGATCTGCCGGCTGTCGGTGGGATCGAAGTCGGGCGGCAGCAGGCCGGCGGCGGTGCTGCACACCGACAACTGTCGGTCGCCACCGGGCCCCGTCGCGCTGATCGCCGCCGAGGCGGGGATGACCATCATCCGGCCGAGCGGCAGGACCGCGCTGCGCATGTCCGCGGACTGGTAGACCCCCGCCGCGCCGCGGCCGGGATTGCCGCACAGCACCATCAGGTCCTTGCCCGGCGCGCGGGTGTCGAGCGAGGGCCGCTCGTAGCGATAGGTGTAGACATGGACCCGGGTCCTGTCGGTGCAAAGCTCGCCATCGGTCCTAGCGCGCGGCACATCACCCTCCTTCGCCCGCCTGCTGCGAACCCGTCCACCCTAGTCGACCCGCGCCGCCAAGACCAGCGCATTCGAAGCAATGCGTAGACATAACGACCATATCTCTACGCAATCCGTTAAGAGAGGAAAGCATCGAAAGGCGGTGCCGCCAGCGCCCCAGAACGACAACACCTCTCATTATGCGCATCATTTTCTAACAAAAATTACGCGTTAATTATTGACTGTCGGCACACATCCGCCCTATGCGTTTTCATAATGGACAAACGCCCGACGACGAATCGGGGATCGGTAGGGGTAGAAGATGTCGCATCAAAAAGCTCGGTTTTCCACGCGCGCCGCGGTGATCGCCCTGGCCATCGGCGGCTGCGCCGCGCAGGCCCAGACGGCGCCCGCCGACGAAGCCCCCCAGGCCTCGGCCGGCGGCGGCATCGAGGACATCGTCGTCACCGCCCGCCGCCAGTCCGAATCGCTGCAGAAGACGCCGATCTCGATCACCGCGCTCGACAGCCGCGCGCTCGAGCGGAACAACATCCAGGCGGTCGACAAGATCGGCCAGATCGCGCCGAACCTGGTCATCAGCCAGCAATCCTCGGCGCTGTCGGCGGCATCGATCAACATCCGCGGCATCGGCCAGACCGATCCCTCGCTCGGCCTCGACACCGCGGTCGGCATCTATCTCGACGGCGTCTATGTGGCGCGCAGCGCGGGCTCGATCTTCGACCTGGTCGACATCGAGCGGATCGAGGTGCTGCGCGGCCCGCAGGGCACGCTGTTCGGCCGCAACACGACGGGCGGCGCGATCCAGATCGTCTCGAAGAAGCCGGCCGACAGCTTCGGCGTCACCGCCAAGGGCGGCTATGGCAGCCGCGACAACATGTTCGGGCGCCTGCGCGTCGACACCGGCGAGTTCGGCGATTCGGGCATCTCGGCGTCGGGCAGCTATTATCACCGGCAGCGCGACGGCTATTTCAACAACCTGCTGACCCCCAGCAGCAAGGACCCCGGCTCGCTCAACGTCGACGCCTTCTCGGTCGCGCTGGACGGCGATTTCGGGCCGTTCAAGGCGAGCTACGGCTTCGACTATGACGACCGCGTCGGCGCGCCCGGCTTCTTCCAGACGGTCGCACTCAGCCCCGCCGCCCAGGCCTATTACAGCCGCTCGCCGCAATATGGCGGCCCGGCGCTGCAGTTCGTCGGCGCCGACACGCGCCTCAAGAGCGGCCTGCAACAGCCCGGCGGCCCCGGCAACACCTACACCTCGCACAGCCGCAGCCAGGGCCACAACCTGACCCTGTCCTACGAGGTTTCGCCGGCCCTCACGCTCAAGTCGATCACCGGCTACCGCAAGCTGCTGCTCGAGAACGTCCTGGGGCTCAGCGGCCAGGGCGACCTCAAGGGCCTCGTCCTCGACTTCACCTCGCCGACCCTGACCTCGGTCCAGTCGGTGACGCCGTACAACGGCTACAACAGCCCGCAGAAGCAGAAGCAGTGGTCGCAGGAACTCCAGCTCCTCGGCAAGGCCGGCGACTTCAGCTACGTCCTCGGCGGCTATTATTTCCGCGAGAAGGTGTCGGAGCGGAACAACCAGAACCTGACCCTGGTCCTCGCGCCCGCCGCCCTGCCCTTCCTCGGCTTCCCCGGCGCGGTCGCCGATGCGCTGACCGCGCAGGGGATCGACCTGATCGGCTTCAACACCAGCCCGGTCGCGGCCTATTCGCAGACCTCGAAGTCCTATGCCGCCTTCGGCCAGGTGAGCTGGAAGCCGCAGGCGCTCGACGAGAAGCTCGAAGTGACCGGCGGCATCCGCTACACCGAGGACCGCAAGAACATCTTCCTGCAGAACAGCAATGGCGGCGTGTCGACGATCGTCGGCCCGGCGCGCGGCAGCACCAAGAACACCAACACGTCCTTCCTCGGCTCGGTCAGCTACCAGATCGACCCGGACGCGCTGGTCTATGCCAAGGTCTCGACCGGCTACAAGTCGGGCGGCTTCAACCCGCGCGCCGACACGCTGAACAGCTTCGCCCCGGAGAAGCTGGTGTCCTACGAAGCCGGCGCCAAGCTCGACCTGCTCGACCGCCATCTGCGCATCAACGCGGCGGCGTTCCTGAGCAAATATGACGACCTGCAGGTGCCGCAGTTCGCGGCCGGCAGCGGCGGCGCGTCGACCCTGCTGGTCAACGCCGGCAAGGCCGAGTTCAAGGGCTTCGAGCTGGAGGTCACCGCCATCCCGGCGCGCGGCCTGACCCTGTCGGGATCGCTCGGCTACACCGATCCGAAGTACAAGCGCTTCCTGTTCCTGAACCCGAACACCAACACGATCAGCGACATCGCCGCCACGGCGCGCTTCCCGAACGTCGCCAAGTTCAATTCGAACCTGGCGGTCGACTACACCTTCGAACCGATGGACGTCGGCACGCTGTCGGCGCGGGTCTCCTACGCCTATCGCAGCCATGTCTATTTCTACCCGAACGACGCGGTGAACCCCTATCAGCATCAGGTCGACTCGCCCGCGACCAACACGGTCGACGCGCGCATCGCCCTCAGCGACATCGCGCTCGGCGCCCGCGCCAAGGGCGAGATCGCGCTGGTCGGCGAGAATCTGCTCAACGAGGACCAGGTGCTCTACGGCATCGACTTCGGCTCGCTCGGCTTCGGCGGCAAATTCTACGCCGAGCCGCGCCGCGTGTCGGTCGAGTTCAAGATCAGCTTCTGAGCCGATCGATGAGCGAGGCCCCAACCAACGCCGTCATCACCGGCGCCGCCAGCGGCATCGGCCTGGGCCTCGCCCGCGAGGCCGCCCGCCGCGGGATGCGCCTCGTCCTCGCCGACCGCGACGCCGATGCGCTCGCGGCGGCGGCGGACACGCTGCCCGACGCGCTGGCGGTGCCGACCGACGTGACCGATCCGGCCGCGGTCGAGCGGCTCGCCGCGGCGGCCTATGACCGGTTCGGCCAGGTCGACCTGCTGTTCAACAATGCCGGGATCATGGCGACCGGCTTCAGCTGGGAGATCGATCCGGCGCGCTGGGACGCCTCGCTGAAGGTCAATGTCGGCGGCGTCCTCAACGGCATCCGCGCCTTCGTGCCGAGGATGCTGCGGGCCGCCCGACCGGCGCGGATCATCAACACCGCCTCGGTCGGCGGCTTCAATCCCAGCCCGCTCATGGCCCCCTACAGCGCCACCAAATTCGCGGTCGTCGCGCTGACCGAGGCGCTGAAGGGCGAGCTCGACATGCTCGGCGCGCCGGTCGCGGTGAGCCTGCTCGCCCCCGGCCCGGTCCGCTCGGCGATCTTCGACGATCCGTTCGGCGGCACCGTCCATCCCGCGACCGAGCGCTTCGTCGCGGGGCTGCGCGGCATGATCGACCAATATGGCATGGACCCGGAGCCCTTCGCGGCGGCGGTGTTCGACGCGATCGCGCGGGGCGACTATTGGATCGTCCCGCAGCCCGAAGCGCTCGACCCGATGCTCGAGCGACGCCAGGCGATGATCGCCGCGCGCGCGCAGCCGAGCTTCGACTTCCTGTTCTGATGCCGACGCCCATCACCATTCTGCGTAAAACCAATCGGCATTCTATTACGCATGACTTGAATTAATTCTGTTTTGTGTCATTATATGCGGATAACATATAACCATATGAGGGAGAGGAAATGACCGTCGCATTCCAGCTCGCGCGCGCCTCCACCATCGCGCTCGCGATCGCCACCACCGCCCCATCCTTCGCGCAGGCGACGCCGTCGCAGGCGGCCGTCCCGGCCGCGGCCGAGGACAATAGCGTCGCCGGCGTCGAGGAGATCGTCGTCACCGCGGAGCGCCGGGCCGAAAACCTGCAGCGCACCCCGATCGCGATCACCGCGCTGACCGCCAACAGCCTCCAGTCGTCGGGCATCACCGACCTGCGCGGCGTGGTGCAGGCGGCGCCCAGCCTCTATTTCGCGCCCTATCCCAGCTCGACCACCACGCTGGTCCTGTTCATGCGCGGCCAGGGCATCGGCGATCCGAACATCATCACCAAGGACGGCGGCGTCGGCCTCTATGTCGACGGCATCTACCAGTCGCGCCCGCAGGCGTCGGCCTTCGACCTCGCCGACGTCGAGCGGGTCGAGGTGCTGCGCGGTCCGCAGGGCACGCTCTACGGCCGCAACACCACCGGCGGCGCGGTCAACATCATCAGCAAGAAGCCGACCGGCGAGCTCGGCGCGCATGGCCTGCTGTCGCTCGGCAACTACGACTATCGCCGCGCGCTGGTGAACCTCGACCTGCCGCAGTTCGGCACCTTCAAGGTCAAGCTGACCGGCCTCTATTCGAACCGGGACGGCTGGGCGAACAACGCCGCCAACACCGCGGGCACGCCCGACGCGCACGATTTCCAGTCCGACCGCAAATATGCGGTGCGCGGCGCGGTCCGCTGGGAACCGACCGACGGCATCACCGTCGACTATTCGGGCGACTATAGCGACCAGCGCACCACGCCGGTCCGCTACGTCACCGAGAACGCCTTCGCGCCCTTCCTCTTCCCCGGCTACACCGCCGACCCGGAGACCGCCTATCGCCCGGTCTACCTGCCCTACAGCCATGTGAAGTCGGACGGCCACACGCTGATCGGCGAATGGCGGGCGAGCGACGCGCTGACGCTGCGTTCGCTGAGCAGCTACCGGCACATCAAGGTGCGGACCTACCAGGACTATACCGAGGCCTTCCTGGCGCCCTTCTTCGCGTTCGACCAGGTCGGCTCGAAGACCTACACCCAGGAATTCCAGGCGGTCGGCACCATCGCCGACCAGTTCAAATATGTCGTCGGCATCTATTATTTCCGCGAGAAGGCCAATCATTTCGAGACGGTCGACGTCGGCACCGGCACGCCCGGCCAGCAGGTGCTGGTCGATCGCGACACCAACGCCAAGTCGACCTCCAAGGCGATCTTCGGCCAGCTGACCTGGACCCCGGAGTTCGCCGACGGCAAGTTCGACGTGACCGTGGGCGGCCGCTACACCCGCGACAAGCGGACCGCCGACCGCATCCGCACCTCGAACTTCTTCATCGGCCAGACTTCGCCGCTGGTCGCCCGCCGCTTCAACGGCCCGGGCGCGACCATCCCGCTGGGATCGGTGGTCGGCGCGACCGACGTGAAGAACAGCAAGTTCAACCCGGCGCTGACCCTGTCCTACCGCCCGGTCGAGAACGTCTCGCTCTATGCGAAGGTCGTGACCGGCTACAAGGCGGGCGGATCGAACGAGGCGTCGCCGACCTTCACCCGCACCTTCGGGCCGGAGACGGTCACCAGCTATGAGGCGGGCATCAAGTCCGACCTGCTCGACCGGCGGCTGCGCGTGAACCTCGCCGGCTTCATCGCCAAGTACAAGGACCTGCAGCTCGACATCTCGGCCGACCCCGCCGACGCGTCGCTGGCCGACACGTTCAACGTCGGCCGCGCGACGGTGAAGGGGCTGGAGGCCGACCTGACGGCGGTGCCGATCCCCGGCCTGACGCTCAGCGCCAGCTATGCCTACACCACCTCGAAGATCCGCAACGTGCTGGCCCCGGCCGGCTCGATCTTCGATCCCGCCGTCAACCCCGGCTCGCCGGTGCAGGTCGGCGACAACATCACCGGCTATTTCGTGCTGCCCTTCACCCCGAAGAACAGCGTCCGCCTGTCGGGCGACTGGGTGATCGGGACGTTCGGCAGCGGCGACCTCGCCGCGCATGTCGACTATACGTGGAAGGACAAGGTCTACACCACCGCCGGCGACGGCCCCAGCGTCCCGCTCGGCCGCGACGCGCCGATCAACAAGGCCTATGGCCTGGTCGACGCCCGCCTGAGCTACACGATCGATCGCGGCGGCGGCCGCAACATCTCGATCGGGCTGTGGGGCAAGAACGTGCTCGACAAGCGCTATCCCGGCTTCGTGATCGGCTCGGGCTCGATCATCGCCGGCTACCCGAACCAGGCGATCTCCTACGGCGATCCGGCGACCTACGGGATCGACGTCGGCTTCTCCTTCTAACCGCCTTCCAGCCTCCAGCGCTCCCTCGGGGCCGACGAACCGCGACAACATCGCGTTCGCCGGCCCCTTCCCGTTTCAGTGGCGGCGGCTCATCAAAGGCCGCCGAGGAAATCAAGCACGGCGGCGTTGAACGCCTCGGGCTTCTCCTGCTGGACGAGGTGGCCCGCCCCCTCGACCGCGACGATGCCGGCGAGCCCCGGCACCCGCCGCCGCAACCTGTCCTCCCAGTCCGGGAAGAAGGCGAAGGAGGGATCGGCGGCGCCCAGCAGCATCAGCGTCGGCACGGTCACGTCGGCGTCGGCCCAGGCGCGGCCGATCTCCCAGTTGCGGTCGGCGGTGCGGTAGGAATTCAGCCCGCCGATCATCCGCCGCGCCGGGTCCGCATGATCGTAGCGGGCGACGAAGGCGGCGAACTCGGCCTCGCTCAGCCACGGCCAGGGCAGCGGCGGCGCGGGCGGCAACGCGTCGAGATAGCCGGTGCCTTCGGAGGGCAGCGCCTTCCACGCCCACAGGTCGCCCGCCGCGCTCAGCGCGTGGAAGCTGCGCCGCAGATAGTCGGCGAGCGCGCCGCCCAGCTCGCGGTCGGCGGGCCCGACCGTCTGGAAATAATGGAAATGGACGAAATGCGCCTTCGCCATCGCCGCGAAGCGTTCGCTCGGCCGATGGTCGGGCGAGGCCATGTCGGGCCGCGCCGGCGCGCCCGGCGGCAGCCGCTCCGCCGCGCCGAGCAGCGCCCGGCCGGCGAGGTCATAGTCATAGGGGATGGTCGCCACCAGCGCCCGCACCCGACCGGGCGCGCGCACCGCGAGGTTCCAGGCATATTGCGCGCCGAAATCCTGGCCGATCACCACCGCCCGGTCGGCGCCGTAATGGTCGAGCAGCGCGAGCAGATAGGCCTGCATCCGGTCCGATGCATAGAGCGCGGGATCGAGCGGACGATCGCTGCCGCCATAGCCGAGGCTGTCGATCGCCACCGCGCGGAAGCCCGCCGCGGCGAAGGGCAGCATCTGGTGCCGCCACGACCAGGCGAGGCCGGGAAAGCCGTGGATCATCAGCAACAGCGGCCCCTCGCCCGCCTCGACCGCGTGGAGATGCAGGCCGTCGCCGACAGGAATTTTGCGCTCCATGATCGATTTCATTTCACGCATAGAGCGATATCTCCCGGTATAATCCTCCATCCTTCGTAACAGAAAAGATGGACAGAATCGCAAGATGCTATAGCCTGCCTGCGATAGGGAAGACGAGGAGAGGACGCATGCGCATCGACGTTCCGGCCGCCCAGGCCCATGACCCTTATGGCTATGCCACCGAGACGCTGGCGCCCGAGATCATGCGCGCCGGGGGCGCCTTCAGCCACGCCGTCTATCGCCATTCGAAGCTGTCGCTGCGCGAGTTCGAGGGCGCCCGCGCCCGCACCGCGGAGATCAACGGCTGCGTGATCTGCCAACGCTTCCGCGCCGCCCGCGACCTGGGCGGGATGTTCTCGGGCACCGGCACGCGCGGGACCGTGGTCGACAACGGCCCGCCCCCCGACGAAGCCTTCTACGCGGCGGTGCCCGAGTGGCGGACCTCGCCGCTGTTCAGCGACCGCGAACGGCTGGCGATCGAGTTCGCCGAGCGCTTCGCCGTCGAGCCCAAGGCGCTGGCGCGCGACGAGACATTCTGGGCCAAAGCGCGGGCCGCCTTCTCCGACGCCGAGATCGCCGACCTCGCCAATTCGGTCGCCAGTTGGGTCGGCCTCGGCCGGGTCGCGCATGTGCTCGGCTTCGACGAGGTCTGCCTGCCCTTCACCGCCGAGGCGGCGGAATAGCCATGTCTCCGTCATTCCCGCGAAAGCGGGAATGACGAGGGGAGCGGACGAGCCTAAAGCTCCCCCAGGAACTCCACCATCAACCGGCCGACCTCGTTCGCGCGTTCGAGCTGGATGAGGTGGCCGGCATGCGGCAGCATCTCGATCCGCCGCACGTCGGCATGGTGGCGCGGGATCGCGCCCAGCGGGTCGTCGCCGTGCCACGCCTCCAGGTCGACGTCGTTCTCGCTGCCGATGAAGAAGAAGGGGCGGGTGGTCGGCGCGTGCCGCCACGCCGCGCGCTGCGCCCAGCGCAGGTCCATCGCGCGATACCAGTTGAGCCCACCGGTGAAGCCGCTGCGCGCATAGTCGGCGACATACCATTCCAGCTCCCATTCGGAGAGCCAGGGCCAGGGCAGCGGCGGCGCTTCCGGCAGCGCGTCGAGATAGGCGGTGCCCGGCGGATGCTTCCACACGTCGAGATAATGGAAGTCGCCCGACAGCGCGTAGAGCACCCGGCGCAGGAATTCGCGCGGGGCCGCGTCGAGCGCGGCGTCGGCCGGGCCGACCGGCCGGAAATAGTCGATATGGACGAAATGCTCCTTCGCCCATTCGGCCGCCTCGGCGAGCGGCGCCTTGTCGGGCGAGTCGGGATAGGCCGGATTCTCCAGCGCGATCACCGCCCACACCCGATCGGGGTGGAGATAGGCGAGGTCGTAGATCGCGAAGATGCCGAAATCGAGCCCGGCGAACACCGCCTGCTCCAGTCCGAGATGGTCGAGCAGGCCGACCAGGTCGCCGGTGACGTGCGGCACGTCGTAGAGCCGATGGTCGGCCGGCGCCTCGGTCTGGCCCATGCCACGCATGTCGGGGACGATCACCCGCCAGCCGGCGGCGGCCAGCACCGGGATCTGATGGCGCCAACTCAGCCAGATGTGCGGGAAGCCGTGGCACAGGACGATCGTGGGGCCCTCGCCCTGCTCCACCCAGTGCATGGCGATGCCGTTGATGCGGGCGTGGCGATGCGTCCAGTCGGCCATGCTCAGCCTTCTCCCTCGAAACTGCCGGCGAGGATGCCGGGCATCGCCTCGATCAGCGCCGCCACCGCCGGCTCGACCTGGAGGTCGGCGCGGTGGACGACCCAGATGTCGGCCGCCGCCGCCGCCGGCGCCATGCCCGGCAGCCGTTCGAGCGCGGGGTCGCGCGCCGCCAGCCGCTCCCACAGCCAGGCGCGGCCGAGCCCGGCGCGGACCGCGTCGTGGAGCGCGGCGATGCCGTCGACCTCGACGCAGCGGCCGGCATCGTCCCTGGCGTTGAGCCGCGCCCAGGGCTGCGGATTGGCGAGCATCATCGCATGGCCCCAGACCACCGCGCGCGCCGGATCGGCGCCGCGCCGCGCGAACAGGGCCTGGCCGAAGCCGCCGATCCGCTCCCCCGCCAGGTCACGCGGCTTGGTCCGCGCGATGGCGAGGCCGACATCGGCCTGCCGCTGCTGGATCGCCGCGATCGCGTCGCGCGCGCCGACCACCTCCAGCGACACCGCCGGATACCGGTCGAGGAAGGCGCCGAAGGCGGGCAGCAGCAGCGCGGCGAGGCCGGCGGTGCCGGCCACCCGAATCGGTCCGCCGATCCGGTCCCCGGCCGGCGCCAGATCCCGGTCGAGCCGCGCCATCGCGCGCTCCATCGCCGCCGCCGCGCGCAGCACCGCCCGGCCCGCCTCGGTCGGCCGGTAGCCGGCGCTGGCCTGTTCCCACAAGGATCGGCCCGTCGCCCGTTCGAGCCGCGCGAAGCGCCGGCCCACCGTGGTTCTGTCCATGTCCAGCTTGCGCGCCGCGGTGCTGTAGTCGCCGGCGCGGACCGCCGACTGGAACACCCGCACATCGTCCCATTCGATCGCCATGCCGTGCATCCTTGCACAGGCGGAGTGCGGCTTCCAGCCCCCCGGACCGTGATATTCTCTGTGGGAACGGGATGGCTCCCGACAGCACACAGGAGAGTTTTGGATGGCCACCACCGCCGACTACCGCCTCGGCCCCAATACCTTCGCGCGCGGCTGGCACATGGTCGCCGACGCGTCGACGCTGGGCAGCACGCCGATGCCGGTCCGCTTCTTCGCGCGCGACATGGTGCTCTACCGCGGCGAGAGCGGCGCGCCGCACCTCGTCGACGCCTATTGCCCGCACATGGGCGCGCATCTCGGCCGGAACGAGACCAGCTACATCGTCCGCGACAATGAGCGGATCGAGGGCGAGTCGATCCGCTGCCCCTTCCACGGCTGGCGCTTCGGGCCCGACGGCCGCTGCAACCAGATCCCCTATTCGGACCAGAAGCCGCCGGCCGCCGCGAAGATCCAGACCTGGCCGGTGGTCGAGCGCGCCGGCATCATCTGGATGTGGCACGACATGGAGGGCAACGAACCCGACCATGAGCTGCCGCCGTTCGCGCAGTGGGACGATCCCAACTGGGTCCGCTGGGCGATCGACGACCTGGGCGAGCTGCCCCAGCATCCGATCGAGGTCGTCGACAACATGACCGACTTCGCCCATTTCGTGCCGATCCACGGATCGCGCGACATCCAGTATTTCTACAACGAGTTCGACGACCATGTGCAGTGGCAGATGTTCGGCGCCGGCCACCGCACCCTGGTGCAGGAGGGCGAGGGGATGCTCGAGCTCGACACCTGGTATACCGGGCCGGCGATCCTCCAGTCGTCGATGCGCGGCACCTTCCCGACCCACATGCTGATCGCGCACACCCCGGTCGAGGACGGCAAGATCCACGTCTGGCACGCGCTGATGGTCGACATGGGCCGCGCCGCCACCGACGCGGACGTGCCGATGGCGCGCGCCTATCAGGAGGCGAGCCGCCTCGCCTTCGCGCAGGATTTCGAGATCTGGACGCACAAGCGCGCCTGCCTGTCGCCGATGATGGTGCGCGGCGACGGGCCGACCGACAAGTGCCGCCTGTGGTACAAGCAGTTCTACAACCCGATCGCCCAGGCGCCCGATTTCCAGAAGCGCGTCAACGGCCGTCACACGGTCGTCGACAAGCGCGATCCGGCGAAGCGGGTCGCCTGATCGCGACACGGTCGCGGCCATCCTGCCGTCATTCCCGCGAAAGCGGGAATCCACGGTCACGGCGCATTTCGTCTCTTGCGGACCGCCGTCCATGGATTCCCGCTTTCGCGGGAATGACGATGGGGATGGCCGCCGCGCCGGTCATTTGAGCAGGAAGCGCTGGACCTTGCCCGCCGCGTTGACGGGCAGCTCGTCGACCCATTCGACGCTGCGCGGCACCTTGTAATTGGCCATCTGCTCGCGACACCAGGCGAGCAGCGCCTTGCCGTCGCGCGCCGCGCCCGGCCGGGGCACCACCACCGCATGGCCGACCTCGCCCATCCGCTCGTCGGGGCGCCCCACCACCGCGACCCGCGCGACGTCGGGATGCTCGAGCAGCCGCGCCTCGATCTCGGCCGGGTAGCAGTTGAAGCCGCCGCAGATGAACAGGTCCTTGGCGCGGTCGGTGATGCGCAGATAGCCGCGCGCGTCCTGCGTCGCGATGTCGCCGGTGCGCAGCCAGCCGTCGCCGTCGATCGTCTCGGCGGTCGCCCGGGGATCGTCGAGATAGCCCTTCATCACGTTGAAGCCGCGCACCAGCAATTCGCCCGGCTCGCCGGCCGGCACGTCGCGGCCCGCGCCGTCGACCAGCCGCACCTCGACCCCGGGGATCGGCCGCCCGCAGGTCGACGCGACCAGCTCGACCGGATCGCCCGCCTGGGTGGCGCTGACGCAGCCGCTGCCCTCGGTCAGGCCATAGGCGGTCAGCACCTCGTCGATGCCGAGCTCGTCGTGCATGCGGCGGATCAGCACCGGCGGCACGCTGGCGGCACCCGTCACCGCGAGCCGCAGGCTGGCCGTGTCCGCCGCGCCCCGCGCCGGTTCGTCGAGCAGCGACTGGAAGATGGTCGGCGGCCCCGGCAGCACCGTGATCCGCTCGGCCGCGACCGTCGCCAGCACATGGGCGGCGTTGAACTGCGCGACGGGGAAGATCGTCGCCCCCTGCAACAGCGCCGCGACCCAGCCCGCCTTGTAGCCGAAGGTGTGGAAGAAGGGATTGACGATCAGATAATGGTCGCCCTCGCGCAGCCCGACCGCGTCGCTCCACGCCTGGAAGGTGCGCAGATTCTGCTGGTGGCCGCTCATCACCCCCTTGGGCCGCCCGGTGGTGCCCGAGGTGAACAGGATGTCGACCGTGTCGTCGCCGCCGACCGCCGCGATCGCGGCCGAGACCTCGGCGTCGCCCGCCCCGCCCTTCGCCGCCAGCCAGGCGTCGAGACCGTCGAGGAAGACGGTCTCCTCCAGCCGGGGCAGGTCGCGCCCTTCGAGCATCGCCGCATAGTCGAGGCCCAGGAAGCCGCGAACGGTGAACAGCCAGCGCACCTCGCCCCGCCGCAATATGTCCTCGGCCTCGGCGCCCTTGAAGCGGGTGTTGAGCGGGATCAATTCGAGCCCGATCTGGGTCGCGCCGGCGGCAGCGACCGCCCAGGCGCCGCTGTTGGGCGCCCAGATCGCGATCCGATCGCCCTTGCGCGCGCCGCGCGCCAGCAGGGCGCCCGACACGGCGCGCGCCGCCCGGCGGAAACCGGCGAAGGACAGGACGCCGCCGTCCTCCTCGCGCACGAACGGCCGGTCGCCCCAGCGCCCCGCCGCCTCGTCGAGAAGAACACCCATCGTCAATGTCGTCGGCAATACCATCCTCGTCCGATCCTTCGTTCCGGTCCCATCCGTTCGCGCGCCGCGCTCAGTCGATTTCCACGTCGGTCCAGCCGCCCTGCCGGGCCGATCGCCGCGCCGCGTCGAGCACGGCCTGGTTGCGCACCGCGTCGTCGAAGCTGCCCGCCTGCTCGCGGGCGTCGATCGCCTGGCCGGAGATGCGGCGGCGCATCTCCCCGAACAGCCGGGCATAGGGTATCACGTCGAACCCCATGGTGTGCCAGCGGTCCTGCTCGGTCTGGATCAGTTCGGCGACCGGGAAGGGCTCGGGCGGCGGCAGGGCGAGGTCGTCGGGCATGGCGATGCGGCGCGATCCGGCCGCGTCCATCACCCACACCTCCTCGGGATCGCCGAAGGTCGCGCCCGACTGGATCCAGGCGCCGCCCGCGGTGCCGACGACCTTGGTCGCCATGACCAGCGAGCCGGGCGCGGCCATCGCCGCCATCAGCGTGCCCTTCGCGCCGCCCTCGCATTCGAACTGCAGCGCATAGCTGTCGTCGGCGGTCATATGGGGACGGCCGGGCGCGAGCGTCTGCAACACGCAGGACACGCGGCGGATCGGCCCGATCGTGGTCAGCACCTGGTCGATCATGTGGGTGCCGAAGGCGCCGAGGAAGCCGCCGCCCCGGTCGGCATCCTCCCACCAGTCGCTCAGCTTCTCGGCCGGGTCCTGCAAGCCCGGCTGGTGGTAGATGCGCAGGAACTGGCGCGGCGCGCCGATCGCGCCGTCGGCGACGATCCGCCGCAGCAGCGCCTGCGCCGCGTCGAAGCGGAACTCGGCGCCGAGCATGTGGATCACGCCCGCCCGCTCGGCGGCGTCGCGCATCTCGCGCGCCTGCGCCAGATCGCGGGCGAAGGGCTTCTCGCAGACGATGTGCCGGCCGGCGGCGATCGCCTCCATCACCACCGGATAATGGGCGTGCGGCGGCGTCGCGACGGTGACGAGCAGCGTCGCCGGATCGGCCAGCGCCTCGGCCAGGCTGTCGGTCGCCAGCGGAATGCCGAGCGGCGCGGCGCGCTCCGCCGTCCGCGCCCGATCGCGCCCGACGATCGCGCGCACCTCGAACCCCGCCTCGCGCAGGGCGCGGACATGGGTGAACAGGCCGAAGCCCGTTCCCACCACCACCGCACCGGGTCGTCCCTCAGCCATCGATCTCTCCTTGCAGCAATGTCCGCGCCGCGTCGGCGCAGCGCCGCGCGACGATGTCGACAGGTTCGCCCGCGAGCCGGTCGGAGAAGACCTCGACCGACCAGGGCGCCGTGGTTCCGGTGGCGCGCAGCGCCGCGGCGAAGCCGGCGAGGCCGAGCTCGCCCTCGCCCGGCAGCAGCCGCCCGCGCACCATCTCGCGGTCGAGGTCGGCCTCAGGCACCGCCGGCGCGTCGCAAATCTGGATGCTCCTGATCGCGTCGCCGGGCAGGCCGGCGAGCAGCGCCAGGTCCGATCCGCTGCGGAAGAAATGCCAGCTGTCGACCAGCAGGCCGCCGTTCGCCCGGCCCGCCGCGCGGACGATCGCCCAGGCGGTCGCGAGATCGGGAATGCCGCCGGTCGGCACGAACTCCAGCGCGACGTGCAGCCCGGCGCCGTCCGCCGTCTCGCAGAGCCGCGCGAAGGCATCGGCCGCGGTCGCAGGGTCGCAGGCGACGCCCTGCAATTCGGCGACGGTGATCCCCCGCGCGCCGACCGCGTCGGCAAGGCCGGTCAGTCGCTCGCCGGTCGAGCGGTCGAGCAGCGCCGCGAGCCAGGCGGGATTGGCCTTGGCCGGGGCGCCGGGCAGCCAGTTGCCGACGATCTCGACCTCCGAGACGAACAGCCCGGCGTCGGCGATGCGGGCACGGACCTCGGGCAGGCCGACGCCGTCGGCCGCCAGCGCCTCCAGGTCGGCGGCGAAGATCGAGATGCCGGCGAACCCCGCCGCCCGCGCGGGCGCGAGCCGGTCGAGCAGCGGCACCGCCTGGACGGTGCCCGCCGCGAGGATGAGTTGCGGCATGCTCATCCGGCGATCGTGAAGCCGCCGTCGACCGGCAATATCTGCCCGGTGATCCACGCGGCGGCCGAGCTCGACAGGAACAGCACCGCGCCGGCAATGTCCTTCGGCTCGCCGAGCCGGCCGAGCGGGGTGCGCTGCAGGGTCGGCGCGGTCCATTCGGGCGCCTCGAACGCGCCCGCCGTCATCCGGCTGCGGGTCAGCCCCGCCGCGACCGCGTTGACGCGGATGCGCTGCGACGCCCATTCGGCGGCCAGCACCCGGGTCAGGCCGAGGATGCCGGTCTTGGCGGAGCCGTAGCCCGGGATCATGCCGATGCCGAAATAGGAGGTCATCGAGGCGATGCCGATGATCGAGGCGCCCGCCGGCCGCTCGCTCCGCGCCAGCGCGGCGCGGCAGCCATGGGCCATGCGGAAGGCCGAGGTCAGGTGCATCGCCACCGACCGCTCGAACACCGCCGGGTCCCATTCGTCGAAGCCGAGCGAGCCGAGCGCGAGCCCGGCATTGTTCACCAATATGTCGAGCCGGTCGACGCCCGCCGCCACCGCGTCGACCTGCTCGCCCCGCTCGACGTCGAGCTGGCGATAGTCGAAGCGCGACAGGTCCTCGTCATAATCGGCGGGCGAGCCGCGCGTGCCGGTGATCGTCACCTGCGCGCCCGCATCGGCATAGGCGCCGGCGATCGCCGCGCCGATCCCGCTGGTCCCGCCGGTGACCAGCACCCGCGCCCCGGCATAGTCGAAGTCGATGTCGCTCCAGCCCATATCCCCTCTCCCTCTCAATCGGTGATCTCGCCGCTGACGATCGGCGCGACGCCGTCGAGCGCGGCGCGCCCCTCGGCCTTCAGCCGCGCCGCCGGCAGCCGCCACAGCGTGACGGGCGGCGGCTCGCCCTCGGTCTTGATCAGGCGCAGGCTCATCCCGCCATGGCGATGGCCGAACGGGTCGACATGGTTGCCGCCGATCCCGGGGTCCTCGGCCGCGATCACGACGATCACCGAGCCGTCGGGCTCATGGGCGGCGCGATATTTCTGCACATGGCCGCCGCCGTCCTCGTAGTTGTCGAGATTCTCCTGCCAGATGGTGCAGAGCTGGAAGATCCAATAATCGCAGGGCGTCGGCGTGAAGCGCAGCACCAGCGCCTCGTCGGGCTCGCAGACCCAGGTGCCGAAGCCGTGGTGCCGGTCGGGCACGCCGCCGTTCGACAGATAGACGGCGCGGCTGAAGCGGATGCGGTTGGGGCGCTGGGCCAGATTGTCCTGCCACCAGCGGCGGACCAGCTCGGCATAGGCGAGCACCACCTGTCCCGCCTTGGCGAGCGCGTCGGCCATGTCGGCCGGCGTCACCGCGCGCGGCACCGCGCCGTCGAGCCGCGCGATCCGCATCGTCGGCGCCACCGTCTCCTCGCGGCGATGATAGACGGTGCGGACGAGCAGGCCGACGCATCCTTCCGTGATCGGCAGCCAGGCGCGGCCGTCGGCGGGGCGGTTACGGCTGACGACCACCTCGAAATCGCCATTGGCGTCGAACGGGATCGCGTCGCTCTGGAGGAAACCGGTGGTGGTGAGGGTCGCCGGGTCGAAACCGGCGAGCCCCTTGACGCCCTGCGGCGCCCAGTCGCGGTCGCCCGGATGGGCGGGCTGCGGCGCGGTCCAGCTCGCCATCACGAAATAGGGGATGGTGCCGCGATTGCCGCTGATCAGATAGTCATGCCGCCCGTCGACGAACTCGGCGAGCAGATGGTCCTGGTCGGGCGACTGGAAGTTGATCGCCTGCCGCCACGGCGCGTCGCGCAGCCGCGGCCGATCGGGCTCGCAATTCTCGACGAAGCGCTCGAAGCCGTTGCGCATCAGCCGGGTGACGAAGCGATACCATTCGGCGCGGTCGAGATCGTCGACCTCCGCGCCGAACGTCTCGACGGTGCGCGCGGCGATACGGACGACGTCGAGATAATCGTCGAAGGCGCGGCCCGACAGGAGCCGTTCGGATGCGGTCACAGTCTTTCTCCCGGCACGGCTTCCTTCCGGACGGGGAAGCGATCGTAGTAGAAAGCGAAACGCTCGCGCACCGCGCCGACGTCGACGCCGAAATCGCCGGCCAGGTCATAGGCGACGCGGCCATGCTTGTTGCGCGGGTTGGCGGCGAGGAAATGGTCGATCCGCGCCTCGGCCTCGGGCGTCATCTCCAGCTCGGCGAGCGCATAGACCTTCGCGACGGTCGCCTTCTGGTCGGCCATATAGTCGTGGAACAATATGTCGATCGAGCGGGCGGCGGGCACCGCGTCGCGATCGCGCACGCAGCGGCGCAGCAGCACCTCGATGCGGTCGATCCACCAGGCGGCGAGCGCGGGCAGGTCCTGCCGAACGCGGCGGATGCGGTCGCCATAGGCGATCATGGTGATCGCCGATTGCAGCACCGCGACCGGATCGCGATGCGTGACCGGCACGATCGCGGTCGGGTGGACCGCCGCCAGCGCGGGCAGGTTCTCCATGTGTGGCGGCGACTTCACCACCCAGCGCGCCGGCCCCTTGAGCCAGGACAGCGCCTGCATCACCCGCCTGGCATAGGCGTAGTGCGGGGTCTGGTCGCTCGCCAGATAATGGTCGCGCCAGCGCGCTGGCCGGCTCAGCCATTCAGGCAGGTAGGAGGAGAAGTCGGGGCCTTGCAGCTCGATGTCCTCATGGACATGGTCGGGCGCCATCTCGTGCATCGCCGGCATCAGCGGCAGCATCTCCTCGAACCCGCCCCACATCGCGGCGGTGCGCGCGCGGCGCTGATCGCGGTCGCCGATGTCGTCGGGGCCGGGGATCGGCTCCATCGTCTCCCACAGCGGGGTCGAACGGAGGCGCGGATCGGCGGCGAGGATGTTGACGAGATGGGTGGTGCCCGATCGCGGCAGGCCCGCGACCATGATCGGACGGTCGATCGCGACCGCCGCGATCTCCGGGTGGCGGCGCCACAGATCCTCGATCCGCAGCCGCGCCACGGCATAGCGCACGCATTCGCCGAACAGCGTGGCGCGGCCGAGCGCGCCGAGGTCGCGATCCTCGTCATAGCTCGCCAGCCAGATCGCCAGCCGTTCGCGGAAGTCGCCGGCGCCGAAGTCGGACAGGCCGGTCGCGGCGCGGGCGGCTCCGAGCACCGCCTCGACCGTCATCGTTACCGGCGGCGCGGCGTCGATCGCGGCGCGCTGCCGCTCGGTCAGCCGGGGCTCGGCGAGATCGTCGATCCGGATGTCAGGCATCGCAGGCCACCATCACCTTGGCCGAGACGGCGGTGTCGCGCGCCGCCGCCAGCGCCTCGTCGAAGCGGCTCAGCGGCAGGCGGTGGCTGATGAAGGCGTCGGCGTCGAAGCCGGGTTCCGACAGCGCGGCGATCACCTCCGGGAACTCGTCGGGATAGGCCATCGAGGTGACGAAGCTCATCTCCTTGCCGAGCGCCATCTTCCAGTCGATCGCGATCGGCTGGTGGTGGACGGCGACCATCACCGCGCGGGCGTGGAACGGCGCCATGCCGACGATCGACGGCAGCACCGAGGGCGCGCCCGACGCCTCGAAGAAGAGGTTGGTGCCGACCGTCGGCCAGCCGAACAGGTCGCCCCGGCCATGCGCGTCGCCGAGCGCGGCCGCGACGTCGGCGGTCCCGGCGTCGACGCAGAGGTCGGCGCCCAGCCGCCGCGCCCGTTCGAGCCGCGCCGCCGAGCGGTCGATCGCGACGACATGGCGGACGCCCAGCCGCTTGAGGAAGAAGACGATGCCGAGCCCGATCGGCCCGACCCCGAACAGCGCCACCCGGTCCTCGCGCGTCGCGCCCGAGCGGCGGACGGCGTGGAGCGCCACGGCCAGCGGCTCGGCCAGCGCGGCGGCGTCCCAGCCGACAGGGTCGGGAATCGCGTGGATCGCGCCGCCCAGCGTCGCGTTCGAGACGCGCAGCAGCGGCGCGAAGGCGCCTTCGGGCAGCCCGGCGCCGATGCCGTTGCCGTCGCCCATCGGATTGACCACGACGCGCAGGCCGGGCGCGATGCCGCGCACCTCGGCGCCGACCGCCTCGATCGTTCCCGACAGCTCGTGGCCGATGCCGAACGGCTCGGTCGCAGGCATCGCGACGCCGCCCGCCTTGATATAGCCGAGGTCCGACCCGCACAGCCCGCAGCGGCGGACGCGCACCAGCACGTCGCGCGGCCCGACCATCGGGTCCGCGATCTCATCGATGCGTACATCGTTCACGCCGTGAATGCGAACTGCCTTCATCGACCCCCCTCCTAATGAGGTATGCGTTTTTCCTCAACGAATCTTCTACGCAAATCATCAACGATACAATTTGTATTGTCAATTGATGATCGTCGCCACCGGCGACGCTGCGCATTTCCGCGGCGTTCAGGCCGATCCGTGGAGGAAGGCGTCGATCCGCTCGGCCAGCACCGCCTCATATTCCGACATGTCGGCCAGCGCGGCGAACAGGGTGATCTCGGCGCTGATCCGGTCGAGCATCATGAAGAAGATGTCGGCGCGCGCCCTTTGCCGGCGCGCGGCGGCGCCCTCGCCCAGCGCCGCCGCGAAGGCGGGGACATCGGGCGCCAGCAGCCGGATCAGCATCTGGCGATCCTGGCGGAGCTTCTCGTGGAAAGCCTCGTCGGTCGCGGCGAGGCCGTGGATCAGCACCGATATCTGCCCCTCGGCGCGGTAGAACTCGACCGCTCCGCGCGCCCAGCGGAGCGCCGGCAGCCGGCCCGCCGCGACCCTGGCGAGCAGGCGGAAGTGCGGGATCGCCCGCTCCATCGTCGCCTCGTACATCGAGACGACGACGTCGCGCCGCGACTTGAAGTGGCGATAGAAGGTCGCGCGGCTGACGCCGGACACGGCCAATATGTCCTCGACCGACAGATCGTCGAACCGGCGCGAGCGCAACAGGTCGCGCAGCGCATCGACGATCTCGCGCCGGCTGGACGCGACCTGCGCCTCCTGCCGGATCGAGCGCACGCCCGATCGCGGCCCCGGCCGCCTGGCCCGATCCCCGGCCTGATCCATGTCCGTCGCGGTCCTGCCCATCGTCCCGCCACCATGCGCCAGCCGCGACACAAGCGCAATCCCACGTATTTCCTCCGCGAGATTGCAAATAATCACCCATATGATAACGATGTGCGTACTGATTTGCCGATTTTTTAACGTAAAGCGCTTGAAACCCCCTCCCGCTGTTGATAGGCCGGGCGGCAGTAGAGCAAGACCCTTGGGGAGGCAGGAACGATGGCGGTCCGATCGCTGGCCTATATTCGCGTCGAGACGCGCGACCTGGCGGCCTGGCGCAGCTTCGCCGAGGGCGTCGTCGGCGCCGCGGCAACGCCCGATTCGAACGACGAGCGACTGCTGCTCCGCCTCGACGGGCGGCCGTGGCGCTTCTGCATCGAGAAGGGCGAGCAGGACCGCTATCTGTGCGCCGGGCTCGAATGCCCGGACGAGGCGCAGTGGCAGGCCACCGTCGACCGGCTGGCCAAGGCCGGCGTCGCGCTGGAACGGGCCGACGCCGCGACGATCGCGCAGCGCCACGTCCGCGGCATGGTGTCGCTGGCCGATCCCGCCGGCAACCGCATCGAGCTGATATGGGGCAATGTCGTCGCCGGCACGCCGTTCGTGTCGCCCGCCGGCGTCCCCGCCTTCATCACCGGCGAGATGGGCTTCGGCCATGTCGTGGTGCCGACCAACTGCTATGAGGAGACGCGCCGCTTCTACAAGGAGCTGCTCGGCTTCGGCGACAGCGACGAGATGCGCGTCTTCTTCCCCGGCGGGCCCGAGCAGGGGCTGGGCATGAGCTTCATGCACGCCACCGGCCCGCGCCACCACAGCGTCGCGGTGGGCGAGTTCCCGGCGCCGTCGGGCCTGATCCACACCATGGTCGAGGTGCCCTCGGTCGACGATGTCGGGCTGGCGCTCGATCGCGCGCTGGCGGCGGGCGTCCACATCTCGTCGACGCTCGGCCGGCACACCAACGACAAGATGATCAGCTTCTACATGCGGACCCCATCGGGCTTCGACATCGAGTTCGGCTGCGGCGGCGAGCAGACCGCCGACTGGACGACGGTGACCCCGACCTTCACGATCAAGGAGGACCTGTGGGGCCACAAATGGGATTTCGGAACGTGACGACATTGGACAAGCGCACCACCGCCGAGGCGGTGGTCGGCCGCCTGCGCGACGGGATGACGATCGGCATCGGCGGCTGGGGCCCGCGGCGCAAGCCGATGGCGCTGGTCCGCGCGCTGCTGCGCAGCGACGTCAAGGACCTGACCGTCGTCGCCTATGGCGGGCCCGAGGTCGGCATGCTGCTGGCGGCGGGCAAGGTGCGCAAGCTGATCTACGGCTTCGTCTCGCTCGACGCGATCCCGCTGGAACCCTATTTCCGCAAGGCGCGCGAGGCCGGCGGCCTCGAGGTGCTGGAGCTCGACGAGGGCATGCTGCAATGGGGGTTGAAGGCCGCCGCGCTGCGCCTGCCCTTCCTGCCGACCCGCGTCGGCCTGGGCACCGACGTGTTCGACCAGGGCGGCTTCCGCACCGTGACCTCGCCCTATGACGACGGCGAGGTGCTGCTGGCGATGCCGGCGGTGCCGCTCGACCTCGCGCTGATCCACGTCCACCGCGCCGACCGGATGGGCAACATCCAGGCGCTCGGCCCCGACACCTATTATGACGAATGGTTCGCCAAGGCGGCGAAGGAGGTCGTCGTGTCGGCCGAGGAGGTGGTCGACCGGCTCGACCTCAGCCATCCCGAGGACGCCAGGGCCAACATCGTCGAGCGCTGCTTCGTGCAGCATGTCGTCGAGGCGCGGCACGGCGCCCACCCCACGTCGATGCCGCCCGCCTATGGCTGGGACATGCCCGCGCTCAAGGCCTATGTCGCCAGCGCCGGCGAGGCGGACGGCTGGGCGCGCTACCGGACCGACATGATCGGCCCCGACGAGGCGCATTATCTGGCGCAGGCGGGCGGCGACGCCATCGCCGAGCTGCCGCTCCCGATTTTCTGAGGACCAGGCGATGACCGCGCCCGACCATATGTTGTCCGAACTGCTGATCGTCGCCTGTTCCGAGGTGTTCCGGAACAATGGCGAGATCGTCGCCACCGGCATCGGCCCGATCCCGCGCGTCGCCGCGGGGCTCGCCAAGACGACGCACAGCCCCGAGCTGCTGATGACCGACGGCGAGGCCTATCTGGTCGAGGAGCCGGTGCCGATCGGCCCGCGCGGCTATGACGACCGCAAGCCGTCGGGCTACCTGCCCTTCTCGCGCTATTTCGACAGCGCGGTGTGGACGGGGCGGCGCCACGCGCTGGTCTCGCCGATCCAGATCGACCGCTTCGGGCAGATGAACCTGTCCTATGTCGGCGGCACCTTCGACAAGCCCAAGGTCCAGATGCTGGGCGCGCGCGGCTTCCCCGGCAACACGATCCACCACATCAACTCGATGTTCGTGCCGGCCCATTCGACGCGCATCTTCGTCCCCGGCGAGGTCCAGTCGGTGTCGAGCGTCGGCTACAACCCGGCCCGGCGCCTGAAGGGCGCGGACTTCAGCGGCGTCGACCTGCGCTTCATCGTCACCGACCTGTGCGTGATGGACTTCGGCGGGCCCGACCATGCGATCCGGCTGGTGTCGCTGCACGACGGCGTGACGCTCGACCAGGTGCGCGAGGCGACCGGCTTCGACCTGCTGGTCGACGGTACGCCACCCGTCACCCCGGCGCCGACCGAGGAGCAGCTCGCCATCATCGCGCGGCTCGATCCGCACAATATCCGCGCGACGGTGCTCAAGGGGAATCCGCCCGGCAAGCGGAGCTGAGCTCCGCGCGCCACATCCAGAACGAGAATGATCGCACTTTTCGGGAGAGCCGACATGACCAGCCCAGACCAGATGGTTCGCGCCGTACAGAGCTATGTCGAGGCGTTCGACAAGGGCGACCCCGAGATGGTGGTCGCCCTGTTCGCGGCCGACGCGACGGTCGAGGACCCGGTCGGCACCCCGCCGCATGTCGGCCATGACGCGATCCGCGCCTTCTACACGAGGTCGATGCAGACCGGGGCCAGGCTCCACCTCGACGGGCCGGTGCGCGTCGCCGGCGACACCGCCGCCTTCGCCTTCCATGTCGGCTTCGCCAAGCCCGGCATGCAGGTCGACGTGATCGACCTGTTCCGGTTCGGCGCCGACGGCAAGGTCGTATCGATGCAGGCCTTTTTCGGCCCCACCAACATGAAGGGATTCTGACCATGGCGCGGCTGCTCGAGAACCGGATCGCCTTCGTCACCGGCGGCGCCGGCGGCATCGGCGCGGCGACCGCGATCGCCTTCGCCGCCGAGGGCGCGAAGGTGGCGGTCGCCGATCTCAAGGACCCCGAGGACACCGTCCGCGCGATCCGCGACGCGGGCGGCGAGGCCTATGCGCTGTCGCTCGACGTGACCGACCAGGCGGCGGTCGACGCCGCGGTCGACGGCGTCGTCGCGAAATGGGGCCGGCTCGACATCGCCTTCAACAATGCCGGCGTGTCGCTGGAGGACTACACGACCCCCTGGGAATCGGTCGAGCTGTACGACAGGGTCGTCGCCGTGAACCAGCGCGGCGTGATGCTGTGCATGGCGGCCGAGCTGCGCCACATGGCGCCGCAGAAGTCGGGATCGATCATCAACACCGCCTCGGTCGCCGGCATGGTCGGCCTGTCGGGCGCGGGCTATTGCGGCAGCAAGCACGCCGTGGTCGGCATCACCCGATCGGCGGCGATGCGCTACGCGGCCGAGGGCATCCGCGTGAACTGCGTCTGCCCCGGCGCGATCGCCACGCCGATGACCGAGAATGAGGCGATGAGCGAGGATGCGCGCGCCTTCATGGCGCAGATGCACCCGATGAACCGCATCGGCCGCGCCGAGGAGATCGCCGACGGCGTCGTCTTCCTGGCGTCGGACAAGGCCAGCTTCATCACCGGCCACCCGCTCGCGATCGACGGCGGCTTCCTGGCGCGCTGAGCGAGTTTCGGCCCCATTCTTTCCGTCATTCCCGCGAAAGCGGGAATCCATGGACGGCGGCCCGCAAGAGACCTGATGTGCCGTTACCGTGGATTCCCGCTTTCGCGGGAATGACGGAAAAATGCAGTCGGAACCCTCACCCCAGTATCGACCGGGCGGTGACGCCGCCCTCGCCGATCGTGCCGTCGACGATGGTGCGCGGCTCGTGGCGCGACTTCGACACCCGCCAGCCGTCGGCCGTGCGGACATATTCGTCGTAATAGAAGCTGCCGATCAGCCGGAAGCCGCCGGTGCGCGGATCATAGGTCGAGAAGCCCAGGCTCCAGCGCGCGGTGGCGCGGTCGGCGTCGACGATCTCGATCTCGCCGTTGTGGATCTGGTGGACATCGACGATCGGGCTTTCGACCGCGATCCGGGTGAAGGCCTCGATCAGCCCGTCGGGTCCGAATTTGCCTACCGGCCGATAGTCGAGATCGGCGTCGGGGGTGAAGCAGGCGCGGATCGCCTCCACGTCCTTGGCGTCGCAGGCGTTGAGATAGCGCGCCTTGAGCTTGCGGATCTCGCTCTCCGCCTCCAGCCGCGCGATGCGTTCCTCCAGACTAGCCATCGATCTTCACCACCTTCGTCTGCGGCACGGGATGCTCGGTCGCGCCGGTCCAGCGCAGCAGCATCGTGCCATGGTCATGTCCCGCCGTGTCGATCCAGTTGCCGTAGCCGGGGTCGCGCGCGGCGACGACGATCGTCACCGATCCGTCGGCATTGGTCCGCGCGCCATGCTTGTTCACATGGATCCGGTGGAAACGGTAATCGAGCGACTCCATCCAGATATTGTCGAGCTGGAAGTTCCAGAAGGTGCAGTCGGGCACCGGCGTCTCGATCACCAGCGCCTCGCCGGGGGCCAGCTTCCAATAGCCGTGCAGATAGTGGATCGTCGGATCGCCGCCGGCCTTGAAGAACATCGTCTGGTCGGTGGTGGCGAGCCGGTTGAGCTGCTCGGCCTTGAACAGGTCCGCCCAGTGGAGGAAGGTCCTGGCGGTCCCCTCGACGAAGGCGACCGCCCTGTCGAAACCCTGTTCGAGCTTGCCGAGCGTCAGCGGCTCGGGCGTCGCGCGGGGGGCATCGATCGCCTCGATCCTCACCGTCGCCGGCACTTCGCTGTCGCGGTCGAGGAAGGTCTGCCGGACCAGCAGCATCGAGCTGTCGTCGGCCAGCGGCAGCCAGTTGCCGTTCGCCCTCTCCTTCGACGCGATGATCTCGAAGCTGCCGTCCGGCTCGAACCGGATGTCGGCGGCGTCGAGCTCGCCGGTCGACGCCATCGTCCCGTCGACCGCATAGCGGTTCGCCTTCGACCCGAAGCTCAGGATCGGCACGCTGCCGCGCCGGCCGGTGATGCGGTAGCGCCGCGCGCCGCTGATCGAGGCGTTGAGGTAGAGATTGTCGGGATTGTCGGCGCCGATCTTCGCGGTCGGGTGCGACGCCTGGTAGAAGCCGGGGAAATCGGGGTCGGCATTCTCCATGTGCATGTCGAGCGCGATGCGCAGCAGGCGCGAGAGATAGCGATAGCCCTCGACCTGGTCGATCGGCGTTCCGGCCACCTCGGCGTCGAAGACGAGGTCGCCGGCCTTTTCGAGCCGGCGACAGAATTGGCGCCAGGCCTCGCCCGGCGCCTCCCGGTCGGCGCCGCTCATGGCGCCATATACTGGCCGCCGTTGACGTCGAGCGACGCGCCGGAGACCACCTTCGAATAATCCGAGACCATGAACAGCACCGCCTTGGCGCAATCCTCCTCGGGCGGGATGATGCCGATCGGGATGCGCTGCGTGATCTCGCCGATCACCTCGTCGCGGTCGCGGCCGGCGGCGACCTCGCGGTCGATATGGCCCCACACCGGCGCGCCGCCGATCCAGCCCATGCGGGTGACGTTCACGCGGATGCCGTGCCGGCCGAAATCCTTCGCCATGTGGCGGGTCAGCGCGTTCATGCCGCCCTTGCCCGCCGAATAGGCGCCCTCGCCCGGGAAGGGATTGACCGTCGACATGGTCGAGACGTTGACGATCGCCCCCTTCGACGCCTTCAGCCCGGGCAGGCAGGCCTGCGCCATGCGCAGCGCGCCGGCGCAGTTGACGTTGAAGACGTCGGCATATTCCTCGACATTGGCGATGTCGGTCGGCTTCCATTCGCCATGGGCGTAGGCCGAGTTGATCAGCCCGTCGATGCGGCCGAACGCGTCGAGCGTGGCCTTCGCCAGCGCCTGGCACTGCTCGGCGCTGGTGACGTCGGTGGGCAGCGCGATCGCCTCCCCGCCCTTCGCCCGGATGTCGGCCGCCACCTCGTCGAGGAAGGCCTTGTTGCGCGCGCCGAGGCCGACCTTGGCGCCCTCCGCGGCCGCGATCCTGGCGAGCGACTGGCCCATGCCGGGCCCGACGCCGCTGATCACGATCACCTTGTCCTTAAGCAGCATCCGTCCATTCCTCTCCTGCATGGAGGCCGTTGAGCCTGATATCGATGGCGTTGCCCGTCTCGGTGCAATAGGTGCCCGCGCCGCCGTACATCGCCGCGACGCAGCGGTTGCAGGCGTTGCAGGCCGAGCGATGGGCAGGGTCGGCGCGCCACTTCGCGACCAGCGCCGGATCATGGACCAGCGCGCGCGCCATGACGACCGCGTCGAAGCCCTCGTTCAGCGCCTGCTCGGCCGCCGGCAGCGACAGCACCCCGCCGAGATAGCCGAGCCGGCACCCGACCGCCGCGCGCACCCGCCGCGCGGCATCGAGGAAATAGAGCTCGGAGAAGCGGACCGTCTTCGGCGTCGCCATCTTGAGCAGCTTGAACTGAAGCTTGGCGAGCCAGCCGCCCTGCATCTTCGCGAGGTCGTCATAGGGCAGCGGGCTCGAGAACATGACGTAGCTCGATTCGATGTTGCGCCCGCCCGACAGCACCAGCATGTCGGCCCCGGCCGCCTCCAGCGCGCGGGCGGTGACGATGCCGTCCTCGACCGTGGCGCCGCCCTTGGCGCCGTCATAGAGGTTGATCTTGGCGAGCACCGCGATCCGGTCGCCGACCGCGCGCTTGACCGCCGCCAGCACCTCGGCCGGGAAGCGCACCCGCTTCCCGGCATTGCCGCCATAGGCGTCGCGCCGCTTGTTCGAGAGCGGCGAGATGAACTGGTTGAGCAGATAGCCGTGGCCCATGTGCAGTTCGACCGCGTCGAACCCGGCCTCGACCGCCAGCCGCGCCGCGGCGACGAACTCGTCGCGGACCATGTCCATGTCGGCGCGGGTCATCCGTCGCTGGAAGAAGCGGCCCATCAGCACGCCCATCTTGTCGATGCCGCCCGACGAGGACATGGCGCGCGGGGTCGACAGCTCCTTGTGCTGGACGAAGCTGCCGCCATGGGTGATCTGCGCGGAGATCAGCGCGCCCTCCGCATGCACCGCGTCGGCGATCGCGCGATAATGCGGCACGCTCGCGGCGTCGAGCACGCCCTGCCCGGCGAAGGTCCGCCCGTCGGGCGACACCGCGATATAGGCGAGCGTGGTCATGCCGACGCCCCCCGCCGCCAGCCGGCGGTGGAATTCGAGCAGCGACCGGGTCGGGATCGAGCGCAGCGTCATCATCTCGTTCGCGCCCGAGCGGATGAAGCGGTTGGGCAGGGTGACGGGGCCGACCGTCACGGGGGTGAAGGCGATGCTCATGATCCCGGTCCCCTCAGTCGAAATTGGCCTGCCCGCCGTCGAGCGGGACGGTGGCGCCGGTGAAATAGCCGAATTCGGGGCCGCACAGCGCCGCCACCGCCCGGCCGATATCCTCCTCGCACCGGCCGATGCGGCGCAACGGGATGGTGCGGAAGAAGGCCTCCGCCTCCTCGGGCCGGCCCTCGATCCAGGCCTTGAGCCCCGGCGAATCGGCATGCGGCGCGATCGTCAGCGCCCGTATCCCGTCGACGCCCCATTCGGCCGCCGCCGCCCGGGTGAGGATGCGGGTCGCCTCCTTCACCGCGGCATAGGCGCCATAGCCGCTCATGTCCCAGCGGACCGCGGCCGAGGTGGCGAGGTTGACGATCACGCCCTGGCCCGACGCCTTCAGATGCGGGTGGCACGCCTTCATCAGCCGGAAGCTGGCGAGCGGGCCCGACTCGAAGCCGGCGGCGAAGGCTTCGTCGCTGACCTCGGCGAGCGGGCCGAGCGGCACCTCCTGCGCATTGTTGACGAGGATGTCGATGCCGCCGAACGCGCCCGCCACCGCCGCGACCAGCGCGTCGATCGACGCGGCGTCCTTGACGTCGCAGCGGAAGGCGCGGGCGGCGGCGCCGATCTCGGCCGCGACGCCTTCCACCTTGTCGAGGGTGCGACCGACCACCGCGACCCGCGCGCCGGCCGCCGCCAGCGCCAGGGCGATGCCGCGCCCGACGCCTTGCCCCGCGCCGGTGACGATCGCGGTCCTGCCGTCGAGCGCCGCCACGGTCAGCCCCTCAGATGGTCGGGGCAGCCGGGCAGCGCCGGCTCGTAATGGCCCGCGGTCCAGCCGCCGTCGACGGCGATCTCGGCGCCCGAGATGTAGCTCGCCTCGTCGCTGCACACGAACAGGGTCGCGCGGGCGATCTCCTCGGGCTCGCCGATCCGCTGCAGCGGCACCCGGCCGAACGAGCGGGCATTGACGGTCTCGACCGACTCGTGCCCCGGATTGCCCATCTCGGTGTTGACGCCGCCCGGATGGATCGAGACGACGCGGATGCCGAGCGGGCCGAATTCATAGGCATAGGATTTGGTGATGCCGCGCACCGCCCATTTGCTGGCGGTATAGGCGACCAGGCCGTTGCAGCCGCGCAAGCCGTCGACCGAGGAGATGTTGACGATCACCCCCCTGCCATTGGCCTTGAGCGCGGGCACCGCATGCTTCACGCCCATCATCGTGCCGATCAGGTTGATGCCGAGCACGCGCTCCGCATCCTCCTTGCGCAGCTCCTCCGACGCGCCGAAATGGGTGACGGCGGCGTTGTTGACGAGGATGTCGAGCTTGCCGAACCGATCGACGGCGGCCTTGACGATCGCCGCCCACTGCTCCTCCTCGCGCACGTCGAGATGCTGGTAGAGCGCGACGTCGGCGCCGAGCTCGGCCGCGACCGCGCGGCCCTTCTCGTCGAGCACGTCGCCGATGACGACCTTCGCCCCTTCGGCCGCGAACAGGCGTGCGGTCGCCGCGCCCATGCCCTGTGCCGCGCCGCTGATGATCGCTACCTTGCCTGCGAGTCTTGCCATTCGATCCCTCCGTCGACGGCCGGCTGTTCCCCGGCTCTGCTACGCAAGCCTCGACATTTCACGCCAATATGTCAAGCTATGCGTGTTGATTTAGCCATATGAATCTGCAATTCATGCAGACAACCGATACAGAACCGCACATTGCGGACCGAGACGACCGAAGGAGAGGCGAATTTGAGCGAGCAGATATTTCCGAGGGGCGCGACCATGGTGCTGGGCGCCACGGGCGGACTCGGCGCCGCGTCGGCGCGCGCGCTCGCCCGCGACGGCAGCGATCTCGCGCTCTGCTTCCGCAGCAAGCGCGACGCCGCCGAGGCGCTGGCCGAGGAACTGCGCGGCCATGGCCGGACGGTGACGCTCCATCCGGTCGACGCCACCGATCCCGCGACGATCGACGCCGCGCGCGACGCCGCGATCGCCGCGCATGGCCGGGTCCATGCGCTGGTCTGGGCGGCGGGCCCGCTGGTCGACCAGCTCCACCTGTCCGAGACGCCGCTGGAGAAGTGGAAGCGCGCGATCGCGGTGGAGGTGAACGGCTTCTTCGCCGCGGCCCAGTCGCTGATCCCGCATTTCCGCGCCGAGGGCGGCGGCGCCTTCGTCCATCTCGGATCGGCGGGCGACCTCTACTGGCCGCCGCGCGACGGCCTGTCGGTGGCGCCCAAGGCCGCCAACGAGTCGCTGGTGCGCGGCATCGCCAAGGAGGAGGGCCGCCACGGCATCCGCGCCAACAGCGTGCTGGTCGGCGTGATCGACGCGGGCATGTTCCACGAGCTGCTGGCGCAGGGCCAGTTCGACGACGCATGGGTCAAGGAGGTGCAGGCGCAGCTGCCGCTCAAGCGCTGGGGCACGGCGGAGGAGATCGGCCACGCCGTCTCGTTCCTCGCCTCGAAGCGCGCGGGCTACACCACGGGGCAGCAGCTCGCGGTGGCCGGCGGCTACGGCGTCTGACGATCAGGAGAGATATGCGATGAGCAGAGTGAGCGATCGGGCGACGCTGGCCGCCCGCGCCGAGCAGGCCACCGGGCTCCACGATTTCGGCGATCCCTGGATCTTCGAGAATCTCGACGCGCTGATCCCGGTGCTGAACGACGAGGCCGAGCTGACCGAGGTCGGCGTCGCCGGCGCCGAGACGATGATCGTCACCGCGCTCGCCAACCGGCTGCGCCATGCCGACCTGATCAAACGCCACCCCGAGATCCTCGACGAGCGGGTCGACGTCGCGGCGGTCGTCGTCGGCCTGCCCCGCACCGGCAGCACGATGCTCCACCGCATGCTGTCCTCGGCCCCCGGCATGACCGGGGTGAAATGGTGGGAGGCGCAGAACTACGCCCCCTTCCCCGGCGAGGAGCGCGGCAAGCCCGACGCGCGGCGCGAGGCGGCGAGCCATTACATGGCCTATATGCTCGAGCATGCGCCCGAGCTGATGTCGATCCACCCGATGAGCATCGACCAGTCGGACGAGGAGCTGATCATCCTCGGCCTGCTCTTCTCCTCGACGATGATCGAGGGGATGTACCATGTGCCGAGCTATGCCCGCTGGCTGGTCGAGAACAGCCGCACCCGCTGCTATGCCGACCTCAAGCAGATCCTCCAGTCGCTGCAATGGCAGGACCCGGCGCGGCGCGGGGCGAAGTGGGTGCTCAAGACGCCGGGCCACCTGATGGCGCTCGACGGCGTGCTGGAGACCTTCCCCGAGGCGAAGGTGGTGATGACGCACCGCGACCCGGTGCAGACCGTGCCGTCCTACTGCTCGATGATGACGACGCTCTACCACATGGCCTCGACCGTCGACCGGCGGAAGATCGGCGCCTTCTGGGAGAAGCGGCTCGCCGAGCTGCTCGACCTGTTCATGGCGGTGCGCGCGCGGGCCGGCTCGGCCAGCTTCATCGACGTCCGCTACACCGACACGACGACCCGGCCGGTCGAGGAAGGCCGCCGCGTGCTGGGCGAGGCGGGGATCGCGGTCACCCCCGAGATCGTCGCCGGCATGGCCGAGTGGGTCGAGGCGAACAAGCGCGAGGACCGCGCGCCGCACCGCTATGCGCTCGAGGATTTCGGGCTGACCCGCGAGCAGGTCGAGCAGGACTTCGCCGACTATCGCGCGACCTATCTGGGCGAGAGGGCGGCGGCATGAACCCGATCGACACATTGCTCGCCATCGAGGGCGTGAAGCGCTGCAAGGCCGAATATTTCCGCTGCATCGACGAACAGGACTGGGACGCGCTGGTCGCCAATTTCACGCCCGACGCCGAAACCGACATGCGCGAGGCGGTCGAGCCGCACAATCCCGACCTGCTGTCGCACGACCCCAGGGCCTTCGCCGCGAACAACGCCTATGTGCTGGCGCAGGTGAAGACCGCCCATTTCGGCTACATGCCGCGGATCGACGTGCTTTCGCCCACCGAGGCGACGGCGATCTGGTCGATGGAGGACTGGCTGTGGATACCCGAGGGCCACCCCGTCCTGCCCGCCGGCCGGATGCACGGCTGGGGCCATTATGCCGATCGCTACACGAAGGTGGGCGACCGCTGGCTGATGTCGGCGACGCGGTTGACCCGCATCAAGCTGGAGCATGAGGGGTGAGCCGTCCGCTCGCCGGCAAGCGCGCGCTGGTCACCGGGTCGAGCGCGGGGCTGGGCGAGGGCATCGCGCTCCGCCTCGCCCAGGACGGCGCCGCCGTCTGCCTGCACGGCCGCAACGAAACGCGGCTCGCGGCGGCGCGGGATCGGGTCGCCGAGGCCGGCGGCGCCGTCCATGCGGTGGCCGGCACCCTGTCCGACGATGCCGGCGCCCGGGCGGTGTTCGACGGCGCGGTCGCGGCGCTCGGCGGGATCGACATCCTCGTCAACAATGCCGGCGGCGAATCGGCGGGCGGCGGCACCACCCCCTGGCTCGACGCCGACGCCGACACCTGGAACGCGACCTACAACTCCAATGTCGGCTCGATCGTCCGGCTGGTCCGGCTGGCGGCGCCGGGGATGCGCGAGGCGGGCTGGGGCCGGCTGATCCAGCTGTCGAGCGAATCGGCCGATTTCCCGATGGCGATCATCCCCGACTATCAGGCGTCGAAGCTCGCGATCCGATCGCTGACCCGCAGCCTCGCCATGGCGCTGGCGCGGACCGGCATCACCGCCAACAGCATCAGCCCCGGCCTCACCCATTCGACCGGCCCCGATCGCTGGCTCAAGCAGATGGCCCAGGCGAACGGCTGGGAAGAGGACTGGGATTCGATCACCCGCCACGTCCAGGACGGGATGATCGCGAACCATGCCGGCCGGATCGGCGATCCCGCCGACATCGCCCATGCCGTCGCCTTCCTCGCCGATCCGCGCGCGGGCTTCGTCAACGGCATCGACATCCCGGTCAACGGCGGCCGCTGAGCCGGATACAAAGATCCGGCCATCGTCGCCGATGACCGGACCAGTAAGGGGTGGAAATCCCACCGTCCGCGTCGAGAGACGGGTGGATATCGCAGGGTCGAGATTAGGCTTGCCTCCCCGGGCCGTCGCTCGCACTCTCCCCCCATGGATCATCGGACGATGCCAGATGCCTCATTGAATGATCCCGTCGACGGCGAGGCGGCCTCGCTTCTGGCGGCGCTGCGGCGCGCGCTGCGCGGCGCGGGCTGGACCCAGGCGCGGCTCGCCGAGGAGCTCGGCGTCGGGTCGGCGACGGTCAAGCGCTGGCTCCATGGCCGCGGCCTCAGCTTCAACACGCTTGCCCATCTGTGCCGGCTGGCGGACACCAGCCTGACCGAACTGGCCGACGACAGCCGCCTGTCCGCGCAGGCGGAGGACCATCTGACGCTGGCCCAGGAAGAGGCGCTGACCCAGGATTCGAGCCTGTCGACGGTGTTCTTCCTGATCGTCAACGGCTGGCCGCCGAGCGAGGCGACCGAGGGCTTCCGCATCCCGCCCGAGGTGGTCGAGCAGCATGTCGCGCGGCTCGAACGGCTGGCTCTGGTCGACCGGCTGCCTGGCGGGCGGCTGCGCGCGCGGCTGAGCCCGTCCCACGCCTGGCAGCGCGCGCCGATGCGCCGCCATTTCGAACGCCACCTGAAGCAACTGTTCGTCACCATCGACTATGGCGACCCGGCGACGATCTTCGGCGCAGAGACCTGCAAGCTGTCGCCGCTCGGCGTCGCCCGGGTCCGCGAGCTGATCGAGCGCTTCCGCGGCGACCTGCGCGCGATCGAGCTGGAGGACCGGCGGACCGCCGCGCTGCCCGGCGAATGGCACGCCATCCTCGCCGTCGCGCGCTCGATGCGCCCGCTGATCGGTCCCTGACCGGCGCCGCCTTCGCCCCGCGTCAGGCCGGGACGTAGAGCTGCTGCAACTTGCCGCCGTCGACGGGCAGGCAGACCCCGGTGATGAAGGAGGCGTCGTCCGACAGCAGGAAGCGCACCGCATGCGCGATCTCCTCCGGCCGGCCGCCGCGCCCCATCGGGATGGCGCCCGAGACGCGCGCGTTGCGCTCGGGATCGGCGGCGGCGAAGGCTTCGGTCGCCGGGGTCATGATCTGGCCCGGCGCGACGACGTTGACGCGGACGCCGTGCGGCGCGGCCTCCGCCGCGGCGACCGCGCTGAAATGGACCAGCGCCGCCTTCGACGCCGAATAGCTGGCCATCGCCGGCATCGCGCGCAGCCCGTTGAGCGAGGAGATGTTGACGATCGCCCCCGACCCCTGCGGGATCATCACCCGCATCGCCGCCTGGGTGCCGATGAACACGGCCTCCGCATTGACGCGGAAATCGTGCCGCCAGTCGTCGAGGGTGAGGTCGGCGATCATCTTGTAGCTGACCGCCATCGCATTGTTGACCAGCCCGTCGAGCCGGCCGTGGCGAGTCGCGATGCCGGCGATGAAGGCCGCGAAACCGGACGCGTCGCCGACGTCGAGGATGTGCGATTCGACCGATCCGGCCGCGGCGACCGCCTGGTGCGCCTCCGCCAGCACCTCCCGCCGCCGCGCGCAGATCACGACATGCGCGCCTTCGCGCGCCAGTTCGACCGCCGTCGCCCGGCCGATACCGTCGCTGCCGCCGGTCACGATCACCACCTTGCCCGCCATTGCCTGCGCCATTCCGTGCCTCTCCTGCCGATCAATGTCGAAATTCGTCGATAGCGGTCCAAATTTGACTGGATTGGCTGTTCCAGTGACGATACATTCCTCACTTGCGTAAACGATAGATCATTATTCAGCGCAAGTCGAAAGGGAGAGGGAAGAATGTCGACGCATCGCGACGAAACGGGCTGAGCCCATCGCGACGCCGTGGCGACCATCGTCGCGCGGCCGTTCCACTGCTCGAAGCCGCCGTCGCGAACCCGATACGGGCGTGGCACGGCCGACCATAACAGCGTCGATCCGGGAGAGGATTACATGCGCTTCACCATAACCGCGCTGGCGCTGGCCGGCGTGTCCCTGTTCGCCACCACCGCTGCCGCCCAGACCGCCCCCGCAGCCGCCGACTCCGAAGGGGTCAACGGCCTGCAGGAGATCGTCGTGACCGCGCAGCGCCGCGCGGAAAGCCTGCAGAAGGTCCCCGTCGCGGTCACCGCGATCAGCGCCGAACAGATCGACGACCTGCGCGTCACCAATGTGAAGAACCTCGCCGGCCTCGCGCCGAGCCTCCAGATCCAGAACCAGGGCCTCCAGAGCAACCCGTCGATCGCGATCCGCGGCGTCGCCTCGGGCGTGTCGAACAACGCGGTCGATCCCAAGGTCGGCATCTATCTCGACGGCGTCTATATCGGCCGCACCGTCGGCTCGATCTTCGACCTCGCCGACATCCAGCGGGTCGAGGTGCTGCGCGGTCCGCAGGGCACGCTGTTCGGCCGCAACGCGACCAGCGGCGCGATCAGCCTGGTCAGCGCCGAGCCGACCGGCGAGTTCGGCGTCCGCGCCACCGGCTCCTACGGCAATGGCGAGGCGATCCGCGGCAAGGCGGTGATCAACCTGCCCGCCTTCGGCCCCTTCTCGGTCAAGCTGGCCTATCTGCACGACCAGATCGACGGCGACTACACCAACCTGATCGGCGGCAAGACGATCAACCTGGCGCTGCGCGACCCGCGCTTCGGCACCGAGACCTTCGCGCGCAAGCTCGGCCGCCGCAACATCGACGGCGGACAGCTCGCCATCCGGGGCGAGTTCGGCAACCTCACCGCCGATTATCGCTTCGACTATACCGACGCCCGCACCACCGGCCGCGCGATCCAGAGCCTGGGCGTGATCCCCGATTCGTCGGGCGCGCTGCTCCAGCCGATCGTTGACCTGCAGCCCTTCTTCGGCGGCGTCACCAACATCGCCCCCAACGCCCGGCTGTCCGCGGTCGCCAATGCGACGAGCGAGGAGCATGTCGTGACGCAGGGCCACAGCCTGACCCTGGCGGTGAAGCCGAACGACCTGGTGACGGTGAAGAGCATCACCGCCTATCGCAAGTTCAGGCAGGACCCGAACATCTACGACCTCGCCGCCTCGGGCGGGCTGCGCTTCACCTTCGGGCAGCTCGGCGCGCTGATCACCCCGGGCCTCACCCCGGCGCAGATCCAGGCGGCGCTGTTCAACCCGGCCAACATCCCCGGGCCGAACGACTATTTCTTCTCGCTGCTCACCGCGCGCAAAACCAGCCAGAAGCAGTTCAGCCAGGAGTTCCAGATCCAGCTCGACGGCGAGCATTATGAGCTGACCGCCGGCGCCTTCTATTTCCACGAGCGCTCGCCCGCGACCGACATCCTCGGCATCCTCGAACCGATCCCCGGCGGCCTGGTGGTGCCGAGCCCGCTCGACGCGGCGTTCGGCAGCGGCGTCACCGACACGGTGTCGATCAACGATTCCTGGGCGGGCTACGGCCAGCTCACCGTCCATCTCGGCGATCGCGTCGACGTCACCGGCGGGCTTCGCTACACGATCGACGACCGCGACCTCGCGATCAACGCCATATCGGGCGGCCAGGGCGGCCAGCTCGGCGTCGGCAAGTACAATGTCAGCTTCAAGAAGCTCAACTATACCGGCATCCTGACCTGGCGGCCGACCGACCAGGCCACCGCCTATGCCAAGATATCGAGCGGCTATGTGGCGGGCGGCATCCTCAGCGGCATCCCCTACAAGCCGGAGACGCTGGTCTCCTACGAGCTGGGCGCCAAGACGCAGATGTTCGACAACCGCGTCCGCCTGAACGTCGCGGCCTTCTACAGCGACTACAAGGACCTGCAGACGCAGAACTTCATCAACGGCCGCCAGTTCTTCGACAATGCCGGCAAGGCGTCGATCAAGGGCTTCGAGGTCGAGGCCGACGTCATCCCGGTGCGCGGCCTCGTGCTCAGCGGCAATGTCGGCTACGCCGATCTCAACTACAAGACGTTCATCCTGAACGGGATCGACGTCGCCGACGTGGCGCGCACCACCTACAACTCGAAATGGACGGCGCGGGTCGCGGCGCAATATGACGCGCCGGAATTCGCGAACGGCAGCCATCTGCAAGGCCGGATCGAGGGCCGCTATCGCAGCAGCTACTATCTCACCTCGACGCCGTTCGTGAACCTGACGGGCCAGGTCGTGCTGGAGAACGAGAACCGCCAGCCCGGCTACTGGCTGGTCGACGGGCGCTTCGGGCTGGTCGACATCCCGATCGGCGGGACCAAGGCGTCGCTCTCGGCCTTCGGCCAGAACCTGTTCGACAAGCAGTATATCTCGTTCGGCGCGCCGGTGCTGTCGCTGGTCGGCAGCTATGAGCGCGGCCGCACCTATGGCGTCGAACTGGGTTTCGCCTTCTGATGGTGCAGCCGCAGTTGAACGGCCGGGCCGCGCTGGTCACCGGGGCCAGCCGCGGCATCGGCCGGGCGATCGCACAGAGGCTGGCGTCGGCCGGCGCGACGGTGGTGGTCACCGCGCGCTCGGCCGGCGCCCCCGCCGTGCAGAAGCGCTTCGGCGCCGAGCAGGTGATCGCCGGGACGCTCGACGAGACGGTCGCGCTGATCGAGGCGGCGGGCGGCCGGGCGATCGCGCTTCCCGCCGACCTGGAGGACGAAGGCGACCGCGCCACCCTGGTCGAGCGGGCCGTCGCGGCGGCGGGCCGGCTCGACATCCTCGTCAACAATGCCGGCTTCGCCGACTATGCGCGGGTCGAGGCGATGAGCGACGACAGCTTCCGCCGCACCCTGCTCCACTATCTCGAAGTCCCCTTCGCGCTGTGCCGCGCGGCGGCGCCCCGGATGCGGGCGAACGGCGGCGGATGGATCGTCAACATCGGGTCGGTCACCGCGCTGCCGCCCACCCGCCCCTATCCCGATTATGCGCGCGCCGGCGGCGACACCGTCTACGCATCGGTCAAGGCGGCGCTCAACCGCTTCAGCCAGGGCCTCGCCGCCGAGCTGATCGACGCCAATGTCGCGGTCAACGTCGTCGCGCCGTCGACCGCGATCCGCACGCCCGGCGCCGACCAACTCATCCCCGCCGACTATCCGACCGAGGACGTCGCCTATCTCGCCGCGACGGTGCTCGACATGTGCCATCTCCCCGCCGCCGAGCGGACCGGGCGGATCGCCTATTCGATGCAGTGGCCGCACGATACGGGGCTCGCGGTGCGGACGCTCGACGGGCGCGATCCGCTGCCGCCGGCCGATCCGCCGGCCTGGTCGCATCCCGCGATCGTCGGCATGGCGGAATGGGCCTGATGCGCCGGCTCGAAGGCAAGGTCGCCGTCGTCGCCGGGGCCGGCGGCATCGGCACCGCCACCGCGCGCCGGCTGGCGCAGGAGGGCGGATCGGTGCTGCTCGGCGATCTCGACGGCGATGCGGCGATCGCCGCCGCGCGGGCGATCGCGGCCGAGGGCGGCCATGTCACCGGCTTCGGCTACGACCAGGCCGACGACGCCTCGGTCGCCCGGCTGGTCGCCGCCGCCGTCGAGACCCATGGCCGGCTCGACTTCATCCACGCCAACGCCGCGAACATGGTGGCGATCCGCGAGGACGGCGACGCGCTCACCATCCCGCTCGACGTCTTCGACGCGACCGTCGCGGTCAACATGCGCGGGGTGCTGTCCTGCGCCCGCCACGCGCTGCCGCACCTCGTCGCCAATCGCGGCGCCTTCGTCGTCACCTCCTCCTCCGCCGCGCATATGGGCGAGCCCGAGCGGGTCGCCTATGCGATGACCAAGGCGGCGGTGAACGCGCTGGTCCGCCACATCGCCAGCCGCTGGGGCAAGGAGGGGGTGCGCGCCAACGCCATCGCCCCCGGCATGGTGCTGACCGACCAGATCAAGCGATCGATGCCGCTCGCCTTCCAGGAACAGGTCCTCGCCGCGCACCGCCACTGGCGGCTGGGCGAGAGCGAGGACATCGCCGCGATGGTGGCGATGCTGTTCTCCGCCGACGGCGAGTGGATCAACGGCCAGGTGCTGGCGGTCGACGGCGGCGCGTCGATCCGGCCCTGATCGCCGTACCGCGCCCGACCCGCGCCGCGCCTCAGCCCGGCGCGAGCACGCTCGGATCGCCGACATGCATCGACCAGCGCGCGTCGCGCCGGACGATGCGCCAGCCGGCGGGGGTGCGGGCCCAGCGGTCGACATAGTCGCCATGGGTGTCGAAGATCCGGTCGGCCTTGTCGCCGCGCCCCTGGTGGCGCGCCTGGACATAGGCCCGGCTGACCGCCGCATCGCCGTCCAGTTCGATCGCGATGCTGCCGATCAGGTGCTGCGACGGCCCGCAGCCGCCCAGGAAGACGCGGAACTGCGCGCGCATCGCGGCGATCCCGCTCTGCTCGCGCCCGTCGCCATAGTCGAAGCTGACATCGTCGGCGAAGACCTCCCCCACCGCGTCCCAGTCGCGCGAGTCGACGGTCCGCGCGAATCGCGCAAGCTGGTTGGCGATGGCCAGCCGGTCGCATTCCATATTTCTCTCCATTTTCCCGCTTTGCGTAGAAAAGCCTAGGAAATATTGGCGCGTTTCGCCATCCGCCCGGCGCATTTTCCTTGCCCGCCGGGAATAAGTGAAATAGGTTCCGAAATAGCGCGACGCCGGCATGGAGAGGCTGGCGGACAGCTTGCAGGAGAGCGGACATGGACAACGACATCGCCTCGAAGGTCAGCGACGCCGACTTCGCCTATTACAACGCCAGCGACATCCAATATACGACGCGGAGCTCGACGCTGATCAGCTCCTCGCCCTATCTCAACCATGGCGAGCTGCGCGTGCTGATCGCGCAGGAGATGCTACGCCGGAACGGGCCCGACCTGCCCAACACCGCCTTCATCCCCAATGTCGTCAAGATCCTGATGGAGCTCGAGGACTGGCCGCGCATCTTCCAGCTGTTCGAGGAGGAGAAGGCGCGCCTGCCCGCGTTCAAGGCCTGGCTCGAAGGCCGCAAGGTCTCACTGTTCACCACCGAGGAGCTGAAGGGCGCCGAGCCCGGCACGCTGCGCGCGGTGATCTACGACTTCGTCGTCCACAGCGGCTACAACATGGACCATTTCTACCAGGGGATGGAGATCAAGACCGACTTCGACTTCTACATGAAGGAGCGGACCCATACCCACGACATCGAGCACATGATCACCGGCTTCGAGACCAACCATGCCGGGGAGGTCGCGCTGCTCGCCGCCAATGCGCGCGCGCTCTATCAATATTTCCGGCCCGAGCTGGCGGCCTTCTTCAACCGGGTCAGCGCCTATCTGAAGGCGAAGACGACGATGAAGAGCGGCCTGTTCTACCCGGAGGCGTTCAAGGTCGAGCTCGACGCCGAGGATATCGGCGCGGCGCAGGGCCGGGCGTGGAAGCACCCGCTCTTCCTGATCCCCTATCGCGACTATCTCGACTGGAAGGTCAGCGACATCCGCGAGGAATATGGCATCACCAACCCGCCGCCGCCCGGCGAGTGGGCCTGGACGACCGCCGTCAGCGAGGATCCGCGCATCGCCAATGACGACCAGGCGATGGCGACCGCCGCCGAGTAGCGCGCTGCGCGGCGACGAACAGGGCGGCGTCCACCAAGGGGGGTGGGCGCCGCTTCCTCACGTCAGGCCAGGTCGATCATCGTCACCGCCGCGCTGCCGTCCCAGGCGCGCGCCGCCGCGATCCCGGCATCGCACATCTCGCGCAGGCCGGGCCCCTCGATGAACTCGAACAGCGTGCCGGGATCGCCGGGCACGTCGAGATAGGCGACCCGGGTCGAGGGATTCCGCGCCACGAAGACCAGCGCCATGCCCCCGGCCTGCGCCGCCGCCACCGCCGCGTCGAGATCGTCGACGATGCGGGCGAGGTGGTGGAGGCCGAGCAGCCGGCTGCCGTCCGCCGCGCGATAGGGCGAGGCGGCGGCGTCGGTCGCCTCGATCAGTTCGATCTGGACATCGCCCTGATAGCCGAGCGCCACGTCGATCCCGACCGTCGTCGGCGCGCCGCGATAGGCGCCGTCGAGCGTGACGTTGCGGAAGACGGTCCACGGGCCGACGCCCGAATGCGCCATCCAGCGCGCGACCGCGGCGTCGAGATCGTCGACGAGGAAGCCGATCTGGTCGAAGGCGCCGAAACGGGACTGGCTCATAGCATCTCCTTTTTCGGGAGCGTAGAGCATCGACGGCGTTCAGGCGACGGTTTCGGCCCGGAATCGATCGCCGCCATCGACATGCATCCGCACGAAATCGACGCTCGACAGCCCGGCCTCGGCGAGGCGGGCCGCGCCGAGGCGGGCCGCCCAATGGCCCTCGCCGCCGCCGGCCAGCCGCCATTCGCGCAGGCGGCGCGTATGGAGCTGGACGTCGCATTCCTCGCTGATGCCGATCGCGCCGTGGACGGCATGGGCGATGTCGGCGACGATCGCCGCCGCTGCGCCCGCCGTCCGCTTGGCCACTGCCGCTGCGACGCCGTCGCCGTCGAGCCCGGCGGCACAGCCGATCTCGGCGGCGATGCGCGCCGCCACCACCTGTTCGGCCATCACCGCCATCTGCTGCTGGATCGCCTGCTGCCGGCCGATCGGCTTGCCGAACTGGCTCCGCTCATCGGCATAGGCGACCGTCATTTCGAGCAGGCGATCGGCCGCGCCCGCGATCGCCGCCGCCGACAGCACCGCCGCGAGCGCCGCCAGGTCGACGGACCCCGCCGCCAGCTCGACGCCCGCGACCGCCGCCGGCCAGGCGAGCGCGGCGGCGAGCGAATGGGGCTCGCCGGTCGGGACGAGTGTCGCCTGGTCGAGTGGGGCGAGGACCAGCCGGCCGTCGAGCGCGACGATCGCGCGGTCGGCGACGCGGGCAAGCGGAACCGGCGCGGAGCCGCGCCCCGCCAGCAGCAGGATCGGCCCTTGCGGACGCTCCACCCCCGCCCGGGCGAGGAGGGCGCGCGCCGCCATCGTCTCGGCGGCGGGCAGCGGCAAGGCATGGCGGCCGAGCGCCATCAGCAGCGGCGCGACCTGAGCCAGGGTCAGCCCCGCCCCGCCCGCCGCCTCGGGCACCAGCGCGTCGAGATAGCCCGACGCCTCGATCGCGGCCCAGAGCGGTTCGGGCGAAGCGCCGGCCTCGATCGCGCGGACCAGCGAAGGGGGACAGATGTCGTCGAGCAGGCGGACGAACGGATCGAGCAGTTCCTCGCGGGTCATCAGCGTAGTCCCAGGCCGCGCGCGATGATGCCGCGCAGGATTTCGCGGGTGCCGCCGCGCAGCGAGAAGCTCGGCGCGATCTGGCTGAGATAGGCGACGGTGCGGTGAAGCTCGGGCGCGACCGCCTCGTCGGGATGGGCGGCGAGATCGTCGCCGATCCATCGCGGCACCGCCTGCTCGAAGCCGGTGCCGAGGTCCTTGACCAGCGACGCCTCCACCACCGGGCTCAGCCCCTGCGCCAGCAGCGCGGTCACCGCCAGCGACATCGCCCGCAGCGTCGCGATCTCGGCGGTCATCCGGCCGGCCAATGCGAGGGTCGCGGCGTCGCGCCGGCCGGCACGGGCGACATGGGCGATCCAGGCGTCGACCAGCACGATGCTCGAATAGATTCGCTCGGGCCCCGACCGCTCGAAGGCCAGTTCGGCGGTCACCTGCTTCCAGCCCTCGCCTTCGGTCCCGATCAGCGCATCGTCGGCCAGCTCGACATCGTCGAAGAACACCTCGGCGAAATGGGCATCGCCGGTCAGGTCGACGATCGGCCGGACGGCGACGCCCGGCGCGCGGAGATCGACGATGAGCTGCGACAGGCCCGCCTGGCGGTCGGCCGCCGCGCCCGAGGTCCGCACCAGCGCGATCATGTAATCGCTGTGCTGGGCGTTGGTGGTCCAGATCTTCTGGCCGCCGAGCCGCCAGCCCTTTCCGGTCCGCTCGGCGCGGGTGCGGACGCTGGCGAGGTCCGATCCCGATCCCGGCTCGCTCATGCCGATGCAGAAGAAGGCCTCGCCCCGGCAGATGCGCGGCAGGTAGAAGCGGCGCTGCGCCTCGCTGCCATAGCCGAGGATCAGCGGCGCGCTCTGCCGGTCGGCGATCCAGTGCGCGGCGACGGGGGCGCCCGCCGACAGCAGCTCCTCGACGATCACGAAGCGCGCGAACGGCCCGCGCCCGCCGCCGCCATAACGCTCCGGCAAAGTCAGGCCGAGGAAGCCGGCCTGCCCGAGCGCGCGGCTGAACGCCGCGTCGAAACCCTGCCAGGACCGCGCCCGGCGATCGAGCGGCGTCGGCCCCATGGCATCGGCGATCAGGCGACGGATCGGCTCCCGGAGCGCCTCGTCGGCGGCCGGTAGCGAGGATGGCGACAGGCTTTCGAACACGCTCGGCCCCTTGCGGTTATGCGCCGCCTGTGCCGAACGCCCCGCCATCGGGTCCAATATTATTCGGGGCTCTATCGATATCTATTCACTATCGGTTTCGGTCCGGGCGAGCGCGAGGAAGTTCGCCGCCAACGGCCCGGCCTCCTGCTCCCGGACGGCGATGCCCGAGGCGATGCGCGGCGGCGCGGCGAGCCGCACCAGCCGCACGCCGTCGGGCACCTGTCGCGTGGTCCGCGCGGGCACCAGCGCGACGCCGAGCCCGCTCTGGACCAGGCTCAATATGGTGTGGACCTGCGTCGCCTCCTGCGCGACGCGCGGCAGGAAGCCGGCCTCCTGGCAGGCCAGCAGCGCGACCATGTGGAGCACGCTGATCCGGGTGTGGAGGATGAAGGGCTCGGCCGCGAGCGTGGCCAGCGGCAGGCGCGCCGCGCCGGCATGGACGCTCGTCGCCGGCACCGCCGCGATCAGCTCGTCGGTCTCGACCGGCAGGACGTCGAGGTCATGGCCGTCGAGCAGCGGCAGGCGGACGAGGCCGACGTCGAGCTCGCCGGCGCGGAGCCGCCGGGCGATCTCGACGCTCGTCGAATCCTCGATCTCCAGTTCGACCAGCGGATAGCGGCGGCGATAGGCGGGGATCAGGCGCGGCAGCAGCGAATAGATCGCCGAGCCGACGAAGCCGATGCGGAGCCGGCCACGCTCGCCCAGCCGGCCCTGGCGGACCGCGGTCCGCACCTCCTGCGCCCGCGCCAGCGCGGCGCGGGCGGGTTCGAGCGCCGCCTCCCCCGCCGCGGTCAGGATCACGCCGCGCGGCCCGCGCACGAACAGTTGCGCGTCCAGCTCAGCCTCGAGCTTGCGGATCGCCACGGTGAGCGGCGGCTGCGAGATGTTGAGCCGCTCCGCCGCGCGGTGGAAGTTGAGCGTGTCGGCGAGCGTCGTGAAATAGAGGAGCTGGCGCAGGTCCATGATAGCATATCCATATCATCATTGTTGAAATCGATATTAGATATGCGAGACATGTCCGCCTAGCCCGCCACCACATGATTCCCTGCGGCGATGGAGAAGCCCTCTTGGACGATTTCCTTCTGGTCGAACGCGACGGCGCGGTGGTCACCGCCACGCTCAACCGTCCCGACGAGCGCAACGCCATCTCCGAACAGGCGCATATCGAGGCGATCGAGCGCTTCTGCGCGGCGATGACCGCCGATCGCGGCATCAAGGCGGTGGTGCTGACCGGCGCCGGCACCGCCTTCTGCGCGGGCGGCAACGTGAAGAGCATGCGCGATCGCGCGGGCATGTTCGCAGGCTCCCCGCTCGACCTGCGCAACCAGTATCGCGCCGGCATCCAGCGCATCCCGATGGCGCTCTACGAACTGGAGGTGCCGGTGATCGCGGCGGTCAACGGCCCGGCGATCGGCGCCGGCCTCGATCTCGCCTGCATGTGCGACATCCGCATCGCGGCGGAGGGGGCGATCTTCGCCGAGAGCTTCGTGAAGCTCGGCATCGTTCCGGGCGACGGCGGCGCCTGGCTGCTGCCGCGCGTGATCGGCATGGCGCGCGCCTCGCTGATGACGCTGACCGGCGACGCGATCGATGCTGCCCGCGCGCTCGACTACGGGCTGGTGAGCGAGATCACGCCGCCCGACCGGCTGCTGGCCCGCGCCCGCGAGATCGCCGCCCGCGTCGCCGCCAACCCCGGCCACGCGACCCGCCTCGCCAAGCGCCTGCTGCGCGAGGGACAGGACATGAAGCTCGGCCCGCTGCTCGAACTCTCGGCCGCCTATCAGGCGCTCGCCCACCACACGGCGGACCATGAGGAAGCCGTCGCCGCCTTCCTCGAAAAACGCCCGCCGGCCTTCACCGACCGTTAGGCCCGATCCCCTTCAGTGGGTGACGGCGCCGAGATGCGCCGGCCCGACGAGCCGCGCATATTTGCGCAAGGTCGGCGAGGTGACGGTAGCCTCCGGCGCGGTCCAGGCCGCGCGGCGGCGCTCCAGCTCGGCGGCATCGACGAGCAGGTCGAGCGTGCGCTGGCCCGCGTCGATGCGGATGCGATCGCCGTCCCGGACCAGCGCGAGCGGGCCGCCGGCCGAGGCCTCCGGGCCGACATGGCCGATGCACATGCCGCGCGTCGCGCCCGAGAAGCGGCCGTCGGTGAGCAGCGCGACCTGTTCGCCCATGCCCTGGCCGTAGATCAGCGCGGTGACGCCCAGCATCTCACGCATGCCGGGGCCGCCCTTCGGCCCCTCGCCACGGATGACGATGACGTCGCCCGGCTGGTAATCCTGCCGGCGGACCGCGTCGACCGCCGCCTCCTCGCCGTCGAACACCCGCGCCGGCCCTTCGTGCGACAGGCGCTTGAGCCCGGCGACCTTGAGCATCGCGCCGTCGGGGGCGAGGCTGCCGCGCAGCACGATCACCCCGCCGGTCGGCGCGATCGGCCGGTCGGCGGGGCGCACCACCTCCCCGTCCGGCGCGGGCGCGGCGGCGGCGATCTCGCCGATCGTCCGGCCGGTGATGGTCGGGCAGTCGCCGTGCAGCACGCCCGCCTCCAGCATCGCCCGCAGCACGGTCGGCACGCCGCCGACCTCGTGCAGGTCGCGCGCCCAGAAGCGGCCGCCGGGCTTGAGGTCGGCGAGCAGCGGGGTGCGGTCGAAGATCGCGGCGATGTCCTCCATGGTGAAGGATATGCCTGCCTCATGTGCGATCGCCGGCAGGTGCAGCGCGGCGTTGGTCGAGCCGCCGGTGGCGGCAACGGTGGCGGCGGCGTTTTCGAGGCTGCGACGGGTGACGAGGTCGCGCGGGCGCGGGCCGCCCTCGCGGATCAGCCGGCCGAGCACGCGGCCCGATTCCTCGGCCAGCGCGCGGCGCTCGCTCGCCACCGCCGGCATCATCGCGCTGCGCGGCAGCGCCAGGCCCAGCGTCTCGGCGACCATCGCCATGGTGTTGGCGGTGAACTGCCCGGCGCAGGAGCCGACGGTCGGCACCCCCGCCTTTTCGAGGCGCGTCAGCTCGGCCTCGTCCATCTCGCCGGCATAGACCCGGCCGACGCCCTCATAGACGTCGACGATGCCGATGTCGCGCCCCTGCCAGCGGCCGGGCAGCGCCGCGCCGCCATAGACGAACACCGACGGGCGGTTGACCCGGATCATCCCCATCATCGTGCCCGGCAACGTCTTGTCGCAGGCCGCGAAGCCGATCAGCCCGTCATAGCCATGCGCCCGCGTCACCGCCTCGATCGAATCGGCGATGATCTCCCGCGAGACCAGGCTGAAACGCATCCCGGCATGGTTCATCGACATGCTGTCGGCGACGGTGATCGTCGAGAATTCGAACGGCGTCACCCCCGCCGCCTGGAGCCCGGCCTTCGCCGCCTCGGCCTGAGGCGCCAGCGACATCGAGCAGGGCGTCACCGACGCCCCGGTCGAGACGATGCCCGCGAAGGGCTGGCCGATCGCCACGTCGTCATGCCCCATCGCCCGCAGGAAGGCGCGGTGCGGGGCGCGGTCGAGCCCGTCGGTGATCGTCCGCGAGGGAAGCGTCTCGCCCTTCCCGTCCTTCAACGCCATGTCATTGCTCTCCCAGATCGGTCGGATGTCGATAGAGGCGCATCAGGCCGGGCACGTCCTCGCCGCCATGGCCGGCGTCGATCAGCCGGGTCCACATCGCCTCGACGCCGGCCAGCAGCGGCGTCCCCGCCTCTGCGGCGGCGGCGGCCGCGCGGATCGAGCGGATGTCCTTGTACATGGTGCGCAGCTCGCTGACCGGCGGCCCCGGATCGGCCGGCGGCGCCATGCGCGGCCCGAACAACTGCAACGGCCGCGAGTCGGCGAAGCCGCCCTGGAACGCGACCGGAAGCTGGGCGAGATCGATGCCGAGCGCCTCGCCGACGTGCATCGCCTCGGCGATCGCCAGCATGTTGGTGGCGACGATGAGCTGGTTGCACAGCTTCGCCGCCTGCCCCGCGCCGACGCCGCCCATCCGCGTGACCCGCGCCGAGAGCAAGGCGAGCAGCGGCCGCACCCGGTCGATCGCCGCCGCGTCGCCGCCCGCCAGGATCGCGAGCGTCCCCGCCTCGGCCCCCGCCACGCCGCCGGACACCGGACAGTCGAGCCATTGCGCGTCGCCGGTCTCGGCCAGACGCTTCGCGAAGCCCCGCGTCGCATCGGGCCCGATCGTCGAGAAGTCGACGACCAGCGCGCCGGGCGCGAGCGCCCGCGCCGCCCCGCCCTCGCCGAACATCACCTGCTCGACCGCATCGGCGTCGGTCAGGCAGAGACAGACCACAGCCGCGCCCTCCACCGCCTCGGCCGGGATCGCGCAGGCCCGCCCGCCCGCCGCGACCAGCGGCGCGAGCTTGTCGGCCGAGCGGTTCCACAAGGCGAGCTCGTGGCCGCTGTCGAGCAGCCGCGCCGCCATCGGCCGCCCCATCAGCCCGATGCCGAGAAAGGCCATGCGTTGCTTCATCGGTTTCTCCCCATCGGCGCTCAGGCCAGCTCGATTTCGAGCGGCAGACTCGCCAGCCCGCGCAGCGTGTTGTTGTAGCGGCGCTCCACCGTACCCGCGATGCGCAACGTCTTCACCCGCCGGGCGAGCGCGGTCAGCACCAGCTCGCCCTCCATCCGCGCCAGCAACTGCCCGACACAGGCGTGGATGCCGGCGCCGAAGCCGACATGGCCGATCGTCCTGCGGCCGATGTCGTAGACGTCGGGCCGGTCCCACTGGCGCGGGTCGCGATTGGCGGCGGCGAGAAACATCAGCACCTTGTCGCCCTCGTTGAGCGGGGTGCCGCCCAGCGTGGTCGCGCGGGTGGCGGTGCGGAAGAAGGTCTGCACCGGCGCCTCGAAGCGGATCGCCTCCTCGAACGCCGCCTTGGCGAGCTTGTGGTCGGCGCGCAGCCTGTCGAACTCCGACGGGAAGCGCGCGAGGCAGTAGAGCGTCGCGCCGAGCGCGTTGATCGTCGTGTCGAGCCCCGCCTGGAGCAGCGCGCGCACCAGCACCGGCGCCTCGGCCTCGCTGATCTCGCCCCGGTCGACGGCGTCGTGGATCATCAGCCCGAGCCCGCCCGGCGCCAGATTGCCGCGCTTTCCCTGTTCCTCGATCCAATCGAAGCTGACCTTCTCCTTGGCGGCCTGGAACAGCTCGTTGCGCGGGCCGAAGGAGTTGAACAACAGGTCGGCATGCGGCAGCAGCTTCTCGCGCCCCTCGCGCCCCATGCCGATCGCGTCGGGAAAGACCCTGAGCGGAAAGGCCTCGGCCAGGTCGGCGACGCCGTCGAAGCGCTTGCGCCGCACCACCGCCTCGACCATCGCCTCGGCCTCGACCTCGAACCGGTCGCGCAGCCCCTTGAGCACCGGCGGCGACAGCACCCGGCTCAGCACCCCGCGCGACCGGCTGTGCTGCGGCGGATCGGCTTCGAGGATCAGGCTGGGCAGGCGGAAGCGGCCGTGGCGGACGAAATCCTCCATCCCCACCCCGCGCGCCGACGAGAAGGTCTTCCAGTCGGTCAGCGCGTCGCGGACATGCTCGTGCCGCGCGACCGCGCCGATATTGTAGCGCGACAGCCAGACGAACGGCCCCGCCTCGCGGAGCTGCTCGTGGACCGGATAGGGATCGGCGAAGAAATCGACCGAGAAGGGGTCGACATCGAGGACCGGGACGCCGGGCGGCGGATCGGAATCGTAGATCGCATAGGGCGACCGTTCGGCGTGGCTGGCCATGGCATCCTCCCTCTCCATGACGATCACTTTGACATGTCAAAATGACTGCGTCAATGATAACCGTTGGAGTGATTTCGAGGCGGATGGAAACATCCGCCGGCTCGGAAATCACGGCAAACAAGGAGGACGCAGACTCGATCCGGTTCAGGTTGAACCGGATCGAGTCTAAGGACCGGGAATCGCCCGACGAGAAAGGACGCGACGCCACGATGACAGCCCGCACCACCCGCACGCTCGATCTGCAGAATTCGGTGGGCGTGCTGCTCAACTTCCTGTCGACCCGGCTGACCGCGAGCGGATCGGCGACCTATCGCAGCCGCTTCGGGCTCGGCATCCTCGAATTCCGGCTGCTCGTCATGCTCGCCGCCGAGCCCGACATCCCGCCCTCGCGCATCTGCGAGGTGATGGGGCTCGACGGCGGCGCGGTCAGCCGGGCGCTGCGCGGGATGGAGGCGCGCGGCCTCGTCGCCAGCCGGCCCGACCGGCGCAACCCGGCCTACAAGCTGTGGTCGCTCACCGCCGAGGGCGCCCGCCTCCAGGACGCGGCGGTGCCGATCTCGATGGAGCGCGACGCGATCCTGCTCGCCGGCTTCAGCGACGAGGAACGGACGATGCTGATCGCGATGCTGCGGCGGATGCTGGCGCAGGTCGACGGGCTGCGCGACCTGATCGATCAGCCCTGAGCATCGGGCCGAAGCACGCCCCGCAATTCGGCCAGCCAGCCCAGCCCCGCCTCGACAGCGGCGCACGGGCGATATTCCCCGGCGATCCAGCCCGCATAGCCGAGCCCGGCGATCGCGCGGACGAAGGCGCGATGGTCGACGGCGCCGTGATCGGGCTCGGCCCGGTCGGGGCAGGCGGCGATCTGGACATGACCGATGGCGTCGCGGAAGCGGGCGAAGACCGCCGTCGCGTCCTGCCCCTGCCGGGCGACATGATAGCTGTCGAACTGGATCGACACCGACGGCCGGTCGATCTCGGCCAGCAGCCCGGCCGCCTGGTCGACGTCGCACAGGAAATAGTCGGGATGGTCGATGCCGTTGAGCGGCTCGACCAGCAGGGCGACGCCGGCGTCCGCCGCCCGATCGGCCGCCCAGCGCAGATTGGCGACGAAGGTCGGCCGCGCCGCCGCCCGCCGCGCCGCGCCGACATTGCCCGCCATGACATGGATCGCGCGCGCGCCGGCCACGCGGCAATAGTCGAGCGCCTGGTCGATCCCCGCGCGGAAGGCCTCCCCGGCCCCCTCGACCGCCGCGAAGCCGAGCTCGCCGCGATCGAGCCGCCCCGGCGGGCTGTTCACCCCGAGCAGCGCGACGCCATGATCGGCGGCGGCGGCGCGCAGCGCGTCCGGGTCGACGTCATAGGGCCAATGGAATTCGACCGCGTCGAACCCCGCCGCGGCGGCCGCCGCGACCCGATCGAGCAGCGGCAGGCCGGTCCACAACATCCCCAGATTGGCCGCGAAGCCGCGCATGCGATCCTCCCCTGAAACAGCAGGGGCGTGGTTCTCGACCGGCGGCGATCTGTCAACATCGCGGTTCAGGCGGCATCCGCCGCCGCCGCCGCCGCCTGCTCCTCGACGATCATCCTGCGCAGCCGGCGGCGCACCTTCACCGGCGCCACGTCGTTCGACATCAGCACCGGGTCGAGCGAGAAGAATTCCGCCTCGCCCATCTCCTCCTGCACGGCGGTGATGATCGGTCCGTCCTCGGTCTCGAACGCCGCGTGCATCGCCTCGATCTTCTTGCGGTTATAGTCGGCGTCGTCGACGATGTGGTTGCGGCGGGTCGCGAAGAAATAATGGGTCTTGAACGCGTCCTCGGGCGTGCAGGTGTGGAGGTCGTACTGGCTGGTCGCGTCGCCGAAATCGTCGCTGTCCTGCACCGCCCCCACCGATAGCTGGATATTGGCGGGCGCCGTCCAGCTGATGTCGAAATAATGGCGCGCCGCGTCCTCGGGGCGCGGCAGGAAGGGGGCGAAGATCATCATCGCCGGCGTCTGCGACCATTCCCAGCGGGCCGAGATATGCGTGTCCCGCTCGCGCACCTTGGGAACGACCGGCGAGAGCTGGCCACGGGTGGTGATGATCTCGCCATGGACATGGTCGATATGGCTGAGGTCCATCACATTATCGATGATCAGCTCATAGTTGACGTCCATGTGCATGTAGGTCTGCGCGACGGCATTGGGGTGCCCCTCCTCCAGCGGCGAGAAATCGGGCAGCAGCGCAGGATCGGGATCGGAGTCGTCCATCCAGATCCACAGGAAGCCATAGCGTTCGAGCAGCGGGAAGCGGCGGACCCGCGCGGCGTCCGGGATACGGCCGTTGCCGTGCGGATTGTGGGTGCAGCGGCCATCGGCGTCGAAGCGCAGCGCATGATAGCGGCAGGCGATCTCGTCGCCTTCCCGCTGGCCCAGGTGCAGCGGCGCGAAGCGGTGGGGGCAGCGGTCGTGCATCGCCACCGGCGTCCCGTCGGCCAGCCGGTAGATCATCACCGAGGTGCCGAGGATGCGGCGGTGGAACAGCGCCTCGCCCTCCACTTCGGACGACATGGCGGCGACGTACCAGGCCCGCTTGAGACATTCGAACGTGGAGCCCATGGCCCTTCTTCTCCCGATCCTAGAGCTGAATGACGAGGCGCGGCGTGGCCGCGCGCGAACAACAGGGTGTGAAGCAGTCGTTGGCGGCGCGTTCCGCATCGGACAGGTAGGAGTCGCGATGATCGGGGACGCCGCCGACGACGGTGGTGAGGCAGGTGCCGCAAATGCCCTGCTCGCAGGACAGCGGGATGCGGATGCCGGCCGCGGCGAGCGCCTCCGCCGCGCTCTGCCCGGCGGCAACCGCGACGATCGCGCCATGGCCCTCCACCTCGATCTCGAATGGGCGGTCGCCGCCAGCCGGCAGCGGCGCCGCCGCGAAGCGTTCCGAATGGAGGCGATCGTCGGGCCAGCCGCCCGCGCGGGCGCCGTCGAGCACCGCGTCCATGAAGGCGTTGGGTCCGCAGACATAGAGATGATGGCCCGCGCGCGGCGCGTCGAACAATGCGGGGGCGTCGAAGCTCGGCGGGATGCGGTCGCCGACATGGAGCCGGCAGCGATCGGCGAAGCGCGGCGCGGCGAGGCGGTCGACGAACGCCGCCCGTTCGGGAGACCGGACGAAATAATGCAGCTCGAAACTGGCGCGATCGGCGGCGAGCTGCTCGGCCATGGCGAGGATCGGGGTGATCCCGATCCCGCCCGCCATCAGCACGCTATGCGCGGCGGGGACGAGCGGGAAGAGGTTGCGCGGGCGGCTGATCCGGATCGCCTGCCCGGCCGCCAGTCGTTCGTGGACGGCGCGCGATCCGCCCCGCCCCTGCCGGTCGAGCAGGACGCCGAGCTCGTAGCGGCCCGGATCGCCCGGCGCGTTGCACAGCGAATATTGGCGCACCAGCCCGCCCGGCAGCTCGACGTCGACATGCGCGCCGGCGGCGAAGGGCGGCAGCGCCGCACCGTCGGCCGGCTCCAGCAGCAGCGCGGCGATGTCCTCGGCCACCAGCCGCTTGCCGGCGAGCCGGACGCTGATCCAGTCGCCGCTCACGCCGCGCCCGCCTCCGCGGCTTCCTCGGCGAGGAGCTGGTCGAGCACCCAGAGCATCCGCCCCGGCCCGGCATCGTGGACGATGTCGACCTGCGGCGCGCCGGGATATTGCAGCAGCCGCGCGCGCTGCCCCTCCAGGATGCGCTTGTCCTCCAGGAAGGCGTCCATGTTGGTCCGGTGCATCAGGTCGACGATGCCGGGGAAATCGGTCGCGCGGCTCGCCCCCCAGGAGAAATAATAGTCGACCGACCCGGCGTCGCGCGGGGTGACCGCCTGGCTGGAGAAGGTGTCGAGCAGCAGCTTGCCCCGCGACGGCTCGTTGGGCGCGCCGCCTTCCTCCGCCTCGTGCACGGCGAAGCTCAGGATGAAGTTGCACGGCACCGTCATCCGGACATGGACGTTGATGTCGAACCGCGCATCGTCGGCGAAGAGGTGCCGCGCGAAGGCGGGCGCCGGCACGCCGCGCACGCAGTAGCGCGTCTCGATCCCGCGCGGGTTGAGCCGGTGGCGGGGCTTGATATAGCCCCAGTCGTCGCTGCCCGCGAAGGTCAGGCCATGGACCCAGGAGACATGGCTGAGATCGGCGAGGTTGGCGATCTCCTCGCGATAGCCGGTGTCGACCCGCAGGTGCGACGTCCTGAGCACCCAGTCGGGATCGGACGGGCCGATCGCGAAGCAGATCAGATCGGGATCGGCGCGGGCCGGGTCGCCCAGCCACACCCAGATCCAGTTGTCCTTCTCGATCACCGGCAGCGTCGCCGCGACCGCGCCTTCGGGGATGCGGTCCATGCCCGGCACCTGGCGGCAGGCGCCGTCGGGGCCGAACAACATGCCATGATACATGCAGCGGATCGCGTCCCCCTCCTTGCGGCCGAGCGACAGCGGAGCGGAGCGGTGGGGGCAGCGGTCCTCCATCGCCACCAGCCGCCCCTCGCCGGTCCGGTAGAGGAGGATCGAGCGCCCCGCGATCTGGCGCACCACCAGGTCATGGGCGCCGATCCCGACAGCCTCGTCCCAGCCGGCGCAATACCAGGCGTTCCTGACGTACATCGCCCGATCCCCCCGGCTCAGAACTTGACGCCGACCCGGGCGTACCATTCGGTCGGCCGGTTGTAGGTGCCGAACAGCAGGCCCGCCGCGGTCTGGTTGCCGCCGCTGACCAGATAGCGGTCGTTGGTCAGGTTCACGCCGCCGACGGTGAAGGTCCAGCGATTGCCCGGCGCGCGGTAGGACAGGCTGGCGTTGAGCTGGTCGGTCGACGGCCGCAGCAGCGCATAGGCGCGCTCGCTGTCGTTCCACACCTTGCTGGTGCGGGTATAGTCGACCAGCGCGATCAGGGCGCCGTCGTTGGGCAGCAGATATTCGTAGCGCGGGCTGACGTTGAACTTCCACTTGGGCGTCTTGGGCAGGGGCGCGCCGGGGAAGACGCCCGCCTGCAGCGGATTGGGCGCGACCTGCGCCTGCGGCAGCACGCTGGTGTAATAGGCGTCGCTGTAGCCGACCGAGGCGTTGATCGTCAGGCCGGCGGCAGGAGCGGCGACCAGCTCGACCTCGAAGCCCTTGATCCGCGCGTCGCCGGCATTCTGGATGGTCGGCGAGACGCCCTGCTGGAAGTTGAGCTGGATGCCGTCATATCTGGTGGTGAACACCGCCGCGTTGAGCTGGAGCCTTCGGGCGAAGAATTCGGACTTCACGCCCAGTTCGAAGCTCTCCGCCTTTTCGGGCGAGAAGCTGGCGGCGGTGGGCAGCGGGTTGGACAGGCGCGTCGTCCAGCCGCCGGTCTTGTAGCCGCGCGACCAGGAGCCGTAGACCATGATGTCGTCGGTCGGGTGGAGCTGCACGCCCAGCTTCGGCGCGAAATTGTTGAACTTGCGATACTGGGTCTGCGGCACATAGTAGCGCAGCGGCTCGGACGGCGACGGGAAGCCCAGCGCGGTGGTGCAGGGATCGCCATAGACCGGGCAGTTGAACAGCTTGTAGTTGAAGCCGTTCAGGTCGCTCTGGCCGCCGTTGAAGTCCTTGCTCTCCTTCGTGTAGCGGCCGCCGAGCGTGAAGGAGATCAGCGGCGACAGCTCATAGTCGACCTGCCCGAAGAAGGCGTAGTTCTTGGTGTGGAGCAGGTTCGGGCCGTAGATCTGCAACAACCCCTGGTCGAAGGTCACATAGTCGCTCAGGAAGCTGCGTTCCTTGAAGTAATAGCCGCCGACGACATATTTCAGCTTCTCGTCGAAGGCGTGGCCGGTGAGCTGAAGCTCCTGGCTGAACTGCCAGTTCCGGAGCGAGAAGGAGAATTCGAGCGCCCGCACCGGCGAGCCGTCGGCGTCGAGCCCGGTCTCCCAGCGCAGCCGGCGATAGCCGGTGATCGACTTGATGCTCATCGCGTCGGACAGCTCATAGTCGAGCGTCATCGACAGGCCCCAGACCCGCATCCGCGAGAAGTTCAGCCCGGTCGCATAGCTCTTGTCCTTGTCGGCGAGCAGGTAGCGTCCGTCGAAGGGCAGCCGGTCGTTCGACGGATCGGCGTCGACGTTGACGCCGGCGAGCCCGCCGATCACCTGCCCCGGATTGAGCGGGGTGCCGCGCGCGCCGCACAGCGCGGTCGCGTTGCGCGCGGCGATCTCCCCCGGGGTCGATCCGATGCAGAAATTGTAGAGGCCGGCGAAGTTGAAGCCGTTGGGCGCGAGCCCCGACGCGCCGTCATAGAGCGCCGTCGCGCCGAGCCCGGGGATGACCAGCGCGCGATCGGCGGTCGGCGCGAAGACATAGGGCTGGTCCTCGGTGGTCGCGAGCAGCTTGTTGGCGGTGCCCTGCTGGTCCTGGCGGAGATAGTCGCCCGAGATGCGGACGGTCAGCCGCTCGGACGCCTCCCATTTGAGCTTGCCGCGCAGCGACCATTCGCTCTGGCCGCCCTCCTTCGAGGAACTGTCATAGCCGTTCGAGCGGAACGCCGCATTGGGATCGGTCGCGAAATTGCCGGCGTTGGGGAAGGGGATGCGCTTCAGATAGCCGTCGCGCTTGCGCGACGATCCGGTCAGCGACAGCCCGACCGTGTCGGTGATCGGCAGGTCGACGCTGGCATTGATGTCGAGCCGGTTGAAGCGGCCGGTGGTGATGTCGCCGCGGAACGAGAATTCGCGGCCCGGATCGCGGGTGACGACCGAGATCGCGCCGCCGATCGTGTTGCGGCCGAACAGAGTCCCCTGCGGCCCCTTCAGCACCTCGATCCGCTCGACGTCGGGCAGGTCGAGATTGGCGCCGACCGTGCGCGCCAGGTAGATGCCGTCGAGATAGACGCCGACGCCCGGATCGAGGTTCGCCGCGAAGTCGTTCTGGCCGATGCCGCGGATATAGGCCGACAGCACCGAGCTCGATCCCGAGAAGGGCGTGCCGGCGTCGAGCGTCACGTTCGGCGCGATGTTCGACAGGCTGGCGACGTCGGCCACCGCGCGCTCCTTGAGCGCGTTGGCGGTGAAGGCCGAGATCGCGATCGGCACGTCCTGCACGTTCTGGGCGCGCTTCTGGGCGGTGACGACGATCTCCTCGATGCCGCCCGCCGCTTCGGACGTGGTTTCGGCGGCCTGCGCCCAGGCCGCTGCCGGCACCAGCGCGAGCAGCGAGCTGGAGACGATGAGAAGCTGACGGTACGGCATATTTTCCCCTCCTTGGTTTTGCCGACCGTAAAAGCAGAAAGCGTGCCAACCCGGCCGACCCACGCGAATCCGCCATTTCCTGGAAGTCGCGTTCCGTGCCGACCGTCGAGGGCCTTGCATATCGCGGAAAAATCAGCACCCTCCGCGCGATAGAAGCTGAAAATTCAGAAACAGCGAGGGAGGGGATGGTGCGCGCCGCGAAGAACCAGGGCCCGGACAGGCCGTCGCTGGCCGATCGCTTCCGGCAGGCCAGCGATCCGTCGCTCGCCGACCTGCTCGAAACCTTCCATTTCGACCCCGACAAGGCGGAGATATTCCTCAACGGGCAGCGCATGGTGCTGACCGACAATGCCGGCCTGGCGATCATGCGGCGCGAGCTGATCTCGGCGCTCGGCTATGATCGGGCGCGCGGGGTGATGTCGCGGATCGGCTACAGCATCGGATCGGGCGACGCCGCGCTGGCGCTCGAGCTGCGCAAGGACGGCACCCTGTTCGAGGGCTTCACCGTCGGTCCCCAGCTCCATTCGCTCAAAGGGTCGGTCAAGGTCGTGCCGAAGGTCTTCGAGGCCGATCGCAAGACCGGCTATTTCTACAGCGAATATGAATGGCACAATTCGGCCGAATGCCACGCCCATCTCAAGGAGATCGGGATCGGCCCGCACCCCGGCGGCTGGCAGCAGGTCGGCTATGCCTCGGGCTATTCCTCCGCCTTCTTCGGCCGGCCGATCATCTTCCGCGAGCTGAGCTGCGTCGCGATGGGGCACAAGCATTGCTTCCTGGTCGGCAAGCCGGCCGAGGACTGGGACGACCCCGACGGCGAGCTGCGCTGGTTCCGCGCCGAGGGCTATCCCGACCGCCCGGCCAGCCGCCGGAAGCCGGCGGCGGTCGCGGTCGGCGCGCCCGATCGCGACGACGGACCGCTTGGCGCGCGGCCGATGGTCGGCGCCTCGCCCGGCTTCAACGTCACGCTGCACCTGGTCGACAAGGTCGCCCGGTCGGAGGCGCCGGTGCTGTTCCTCGGCGAAAGCGGGGTCGGCAAGGAGGTGTTCGCCCGCGAACTGCACCGCCGCAGCCGCCGCGCCGACCGCGACCTGGTCGCGGTCAACTGCGCCGCCATCCCCGACACGCTGATCGAGGCGGAATTGTTCGGGGTCGAGAAGGGCGCCTATACCGGCGCCGACGCCTCGCGCGCCGGCCGGTTCGAGCGCGCCGACGGCGGCTCGCTGTTCCTCGACGAGATCGGCACGCTGTCGCTCGCCGCCCAGGGCAAGCTGCTGCGCGTGCTGCAGGAGGGCGAATATGAGCGGGTCGGCGGCACCCGGTCGATCAGGTGCGACGTGCGGCTGATCGCGGCGACCAACGCGAAGATGCGCGCCGACGTCGAGGCCGGCCGCTTCCGCGCCGACCTGTTCTACCGCCTCAACACCTTCCCGATCTGGATCCCGCCGCTGCGCGACCGGCGCGCCGACATCCCGCTGCTCGCCAATTTCTTCCTGCGCAAATTCACCGCGCGCCACCACAAGCGCGACATCAGCTTCGACGATCGCGTCATCCGCCTGTTCCACGACTATCATTGGCCTGGCAACATCCGCGAGATGGAGAACACCATCGAGCGCGGCGTCATCCTCGCCTCGGACGGGGAGATGATCGGGGTCCATCACCTGATGATGTCGGGCGACGCGCTCCAGCCCGAGGACGGCATGTCGCACGATCCGCTCGCCGACTTCATCATCGAGACCGCCAAGCGGCCGCAGCGCCCGCCGATCGGCGCCGCGCTGCTCGAAAGCGGCCTCTCCCACGACGAGGTGGTCGACCATATGGTGCGCAGCGCGCTCGACCAGTGCGGCGGCAACCAGGTCGAGGCGGGCCGGCTGATCGGCATGAGCCGCAACCAGATCGCCTATCGGGTGAAGAAGCTCGGCCTGCGCTGAGGCGCCGGCCGAGCCCCAAAGGTCAGAGGCCGGCGTAGAGCGGCTCGTCGGCGATCAGCACCCGTTCGAGATGGCGGGGGAAATCGCCGTAGTTCCTGACCGCGTAATGGACGGCGGCGCGATTGTCCCAGAACGCCACCGAGCCGGGCCGCCACGAGAAGCGCACCTGGAATTCGGGGCGCTTGTACTGGCGCAGCACCTCGTCGAGCAGCGCGCGGCTCTCGGCCAGCTCGACGCCCAATATCTGCGGCTTCTGGGTGAGGTTGACCCAGAGGATCTTCTGCCCGGTCTCGCGATGGGCGCGCACCACCGGATGGGCGACGATCGGATAGTCGTGGCCCGACGCGGCCAGCGCCTCGCGGAAGTCATGGGTGACGTGGAGCCCTTCGAGGCGCTCCTTGAGCTCGGCGGACAGCCCCTCATAGGCGAGGTTGGCGTCGACCCAGATCGTGTCGCCGCCGACCTCCGGCAGGGTGACCGCGCGCAGCACCGCGCCCCAAGTCGGCACCAGCCGCCAGCTCGTGTCGCTGTGATAGCCGTCGCCGGGCGGCACGTCGCGATGGAGGCGCTTCTCATATTTGGCGGCATCGACGGCGGCGATGCGGTGGATCGGCGCCACCCGCGGATCGCGGGTCGTGCTCGGATGGGTGTAGAGCGCGCCGAACTGGGCGGCGAAAGCGGCCTGGCTTTCATTGTCGAGCGCCTGGTCCCGGAAGAAGACGACCTTGTGGCGCAGCACCGCGGCGCGGATCGCGTCGCGCTGGGCGGGGGCCAGCGGGCGGCTCAGGTCGACGCCCTCGACCTCGGCGCCGATGGTCGGCTGAAGCGGGCGGATGCGGATCGAATCATCGTCGGGCAGGGCGGCGGAAGCGGCAACGGACATGGCGATTTCCTCTTCGTCAGGGACAGAGGAGATCGACTTACCGCGCCGGCGGCGCCTCTTATTATGAAAAGAAGCCGCCGATCGATTGTAATTGCAAATAGATCGGCGACAGAATTTCACTAACGCCCATCCGACCAAATCATGAGCTTTGCTCAATCGAATCTTTGCCAACTCTCATTGGTCGCCGCAGCCCGGCCGCGATACTCGTTCGGTGATCGAGAAGAGGATTCCCATCATGCCGGAAACGCTGATCGCCCAATTCGACGCCCTCCATGCGGAACGGTTGCGGAGTTGGGACCCCGACAAGCTGCGCAGGAATGTCGAGCAGCGCGCGGCGCTGGTCGCGGCGTTCGATCCGGCGCGGATCGTCGCGGTCGGCGACCGGCTGGAGCCGTTCAGCCTCGAACTGTCGACGGGCGAGACCGTGACGCTCGACCGGCTGACCAGCCGCGGCCCGGTCGCGCTGGTCTTCTTCCGCTTCGCCGGCTGCCCCGCCTGCAACATCGCCCTGCCGCATTACGACCGGACGCTGCGCCCCTTCCTCGACGCGGCGGGCATCGCGCTGGTCGGGGTCAGCCCGCATCTGCCCGAAACGGGGCTGAGCGAGATCGAGGCGCGCCACGGCCTCGGCTTCCCGGTCGCGGCGGACCGGGGCAACGCCCTCGCCCGCCGCCTGGGCATCGCCTTCACCCCGCACGACGATCCGCCCGTCCCGCAGGGCGACAGCCATTGGATCGGCGCGCTGACCGGTACGGGAAGCTGGGAGCTGCCCCAGCCCGCGGTGATCCTGATCGATGCCGATCACGTCGTGCGGTTCGTCGACGTCAGCCCCGACTGGCTGCGCCGCACCGAGGCGGACACGGTGATCGCGGCGGTCCGGCAACGGGCGCAGGCCGCCTGAACCGCGACAGGCGCGCCGGCTATTGCTTGCGGCGGTGGGTCACCATCCGGTCGTGGAGCCGGCGGATCGTGTTGCTGCCGGTCGAGACGAAGCAGGCCGGCAGGATCGCATGGACCATGCAGGCGACGCCCGCCGCGATCATCGACAGGCCGAAACCTCCGGCATGCGCCATATGCTCGAAATAGCTTTCCCCCACCGAGGCCGGATGATCGGTCAGCAGATGTCGCACAGGGCCGTCTCCCACGATTGATATGGGAGTAGGAATATCGCTATAAGGCCGGAAATAGCTTCTCAATTTCCGGTCATTTCGCGATAAATCCAGGAAGATTATCCTCCCTATGCCCCATCGTGAGGAAATTTCCCTCGACCGATTCGACCGCGGCATCCTGCGCGAGCTGCAACGCGACGCGACCCTCTCCAATGCCGAGCTGGCGCGCCGGGTCGGCCTGTCGGCGACGCCGTGCTGGAACCGGGTCAAGCGGATGCAGGAGGCCGGCGTCATCACCGGCACCGTCGCGCTGGTCAACCGCGAGGCGATCGGGCTGGGCGTCACCGTGTTCGTCGCGATCAAGACCAACCACCATGCCAGCGACTGGCTGTCCGCCTTCGCCGACCATGTCCGCGCCATCCCGGAGGTGGCCGAATTCTACCGGATGAGCGGCGAGACCGACTATCTGCTCAAGATCGTCGCCGCCGACATCGCCGACTATGACCGGATCTACAAGACGCTGATCGGCGGCGTGACGATCAGCGACGTCAGCTCGTCCTTCGCGATGGAGCAGATCAAGTACACCACCGAGGTTCCGGTCTGAGGCAGGGCCACGCCGCCCTTGCGCCTTCGTCATGCTGAACGTGATTCAGCATCCAGAGCCGCAACGCCGCGACTCCATTCCGACGGAGCGGCAATGGATCCTGACTTTCGCCAGGATGACGCGCGCTTCAATCTTTCAAGCCGCCGCGCGCGGCAGGACGACGGGCAGGTAGAGCGACAGATAGGCGCAGGTGGCGCGCGCCGCCTCGCGGTCGAAATCGTCGGTGATGTGGCCGTGCCGGATCACCGACAGGCCGAAGAACAGGTCGGCGATCTCGATTCCGCGAAAGAAGATCTCGGGCGTGTCGGCCAGCTCGGGAAGCTGGAAATGCGCGGAGATATCGTCCTTGAGTTGGGCCGCGATCGCGAAGTCGTTCTGCCGGTCCTTCAGCTTGATCGCCGCCGGACTCTTCGGGCCGATCAGGAGCTGCATCGCGTCGCGATTGCCGTTGAAATAGGCCGCGCCCCGGCCGGTGAAACGGGTGACGACCTGCCGCCAGTCGCTGCAGCCCTCGGTCGACAGCTCCTCCAGCCAGGCCTGGAGCTCGGCCTCTATGTCGCCGGCCGCGGCCTCGAACACTTCGAGCACGTGCGAGAAGAAATGATAGGCCGAGCTTTTCGGGATGCCGGCTTCCTCGGCGATGTCGGTCAGCGAGATCTCGTCGATCTCACGGGCCCGCAACAGCTTCCGACTCGCTTCGACCAATGCGGCCCTGCGCGTCCGTCCTCGCTCCTGCGTCCGTCTGGCCAAGCCGATCATCACTCCCCGCGGGGCCCGAATTCCGCCCGCTTCCGGCTGCACTGAGAGATCGGTTCGACCAAGTCAAGTCGAATCTGGACCGAACTAAATTCGGTTATTACGGATCGGATTTGCACCGGCATGGGGCTAATTCGCCTTTACAAATCGAAAAAATTCGACATAGTTTACTCGAAACAATTCGAATAAATCCCGGGGAGGGAAAAGGGACACATGAAGACAGCACGCAATCCGATGCAGGGCTGGGTGAAGCTGGCGCTGCTCGCCGGAACCATGCTCGCGCCGGCCGCCGCCATGGCCCAGGGCGCCGACGACGAAATCGTCGTCACCGCCCAGAAGCGCGAGCAGAAGCTGCAGGACATCGGCCTGTCGGTCACCGCGATCGGCGGCGCCATGCTCGATTCGGTCGGCCGCCAGGACATGACCGCGCTCGCCGCGCAGGTCCCCGGCCTCCAGGTCGCCCAGTACAGCCCGACGATCACCGTCTTCAACATCCGCGGCGTGTCGCAGAACGACTTCGCCGACTCGCAGGAGGCGCCGATCGCCTTCTACAATGACGAGGTCTATGTCAGCGCGCTCGGCGCGATCAGCGGCCAGATGTTCGACCTCGAGCGCGTCGAGATCCTGCGCGGGCCGCAGGGCACACTGTTCGGGCGCAACGCCACCGGCGGCCTCGTCCAGGTGATCACCAAGCGCCCGACCCGCGAGCTCGAAGGCTATGCGCAGCTCACCGTCGGCAGCTATGGCCAGATCGCGACCGAGGGCGCGATCAGCGGCCCGCTGAGCGAGCGGGTCCGCGCCCGCCTGTCGTTCACCAGCGACCATCATGGCGGCTATATCGAGAACCGGATCGGCCGCGACATCGGCAATGCCCGCTTCTATGGCGGCCGCCTGCAGATCGAGGCCGACGTCGGCGACAGCGGCACCCTGCTCGTCAAGCTGCAAGGCCTGCGCAACGACCATGAGACGAGCGGCGGCCTCTACAGCCATGTCGCCGCCGGCTTCGACGCCGACGGCCTGGGCTTCAAGCTCGGCCCGAACGACGACTTCTGGGGCACCTGCGGCGGCTGCGACGCGTTCGGCTACAAGGAGCCCGACAACGACCCCTTCACCGGCTCGTTCGACCGGATCGGCTTCTTCGACCGCAAATATTGGAGCGCCACGGTCCGCTACGAGCAGGACTTCGGCGGCGCCAAGCTGACCTCGATCACCGATTACCAGGACCTCAGGAAGCGCTTCGGCGAGGATTCGGACATGTCGCCGGTCCACATCTTCCACTATGACACCGCGCAGGACCTCTACCAGCTCTCGCAGGAGCTGCGCCTGTCGGGCGACACCGATCGCTTCACCTGGCTGGCCGGCATCTACGGCCTCAAGATCCGCACCGACAACGACTATCAGATCGACGCCGCGCCGGTGCTCGGCCTGCTGGAGAATTATGGCGGGCGGCAGAAGACCGATTCAGTCGCGCTGTTCGGGCAGGTCGAGTACAAGGCCACCGACCAGATCAGCCTGACCGTCGGCGGCCGCTACAGCTGGGACCGCAAGACCTACGACTTCGCCCATGCCGAGAACGGCGTGCAGGACTTCGTCTTCAACCGGACGACCAACCCCGGCCTCGCCAAGCAGACCTTCAAGAACTGGTCGGGCAAGGTCCAGGTCGACTATCGCCCGACCGACGACGTGCTGCTCTATGCCGGCGTCAACCGCGGCACCAAGAGCGGCGGCTTCGGCGTGCAGGCGTTCACGCCGATCGACCCGACCACCCTGCCCTACGACCAGGAAGTGCTGACCAACTACGAAGCCGGGTTCAAGCTGACCCTGCTCGACCGCAAGGTCACCTTCAACGGCGCGGTCTTCCACTACGACTATAAGGACTATCAGGCCTTCACCCTGCAGGGCCTGTCGCAGATCGTCGCCAACGTCCCCGCGCGGGTGACCGGCGTCGAGACCGAGCTGGTGCTGCGCCCGGCGCGCGGCCTGATGCTGTCGGGCTTCCTGACCTGGCTCGACACCAAGGTGAAGGGCATCACCCTGCCGAGCGGCCGCGTCGCCGACCGCGACATGCCGCAGGCGCCGAAATGGAGCATCGGCGGCATGGCGCGCTACGCCTTCCCGGTCGGCCCGGGCCAGCTCGCGCTGCAGACCGACTGGAAATACGACTCCTCGCTCTATTTCTCGACGTTCAACGCGCCGATCGACCGCGAGCCGTCGCGCATCGTCGGCAATGCCCGCATCTCCTGGTCGTCGGACGACGACCACTGGACGCTGGCGGCGTTCGCGAACAACCTGACCGACAAGAAATACCGGATCTACAATCTCGACCTGAGCGCGTCGTTCGGTTTCGCCAACCAGGCCTATGCGCGTCCGCGCTGGTTCGGCGGCAGCGTCGGCTATAATTTCTGATATCTGGTTTCTGGGAGAGAATGTCGATGCGTTCCATCGCCGTCATGGGGATGTTGCTGATCGGGCTGGCCGCGCTGCCGGCCCCCGCCGTCGCGGCGGGCGACGCCGCGAAGGGCGCGACCCTGTTCAAGCGCTGCGTCGCCTGCCACACGGTCGATCCCGGCAAGAAGGCCGGCATGGGGCCCAACCTGGCCGGGGTCGTCGGGCGCAAGGCGGGGGCGACCAGCTTCCCCTACTCGCCCGCGATGAAGGCCGCCGCGATCAGCTGGACGCCCGACAAGCTCGACACCTTCCTGACCCGCCCCGCCGCCATGATCAAGGGATCGCGCATGGCCTTCGCGGGCCTGCCGAACGCGCAGGACCGGGCGGACGTGATCGCTTACCTTGCCACCCGGAAATAGCCCCGACCGCCGGAGGAATGACATGAAGACTTTCACCGCCCCTGCCGTGCTGCGCTTTGCCGCGCTGTGCCTCGCCACGGCGGCACCGGCCCTCGCCCAGCTCCAGCCCGAGGAGCTGACGAAGGAGAGCCTGGCCGAGACGATGCAGCCGCACTGGGTCTGGCTGAACGACATCTCGTTCGACCGGATGCTCGACGGCCGCGCCTATCTGGTCGACGCCGACAGCGGCCAGATGCTCGGCATGATCAGCAGCGGCTACGGCCACGGCATCCTGATGCTGGCCGAGGACGGCAAGACCTTCGCCGTGCCCTCGACCTTCCTCGCGCGCGGCACCCGCGGCGAGCGCACCGACGTCGTCACCTTCTACAAGACGTCGGACCTGACCCCGGGCGCCGAGCCGGTGATCCCGGCCAAGCGCTACAACGGCATGCCCTTCCAGTCGGTGTCGCCGGTGATGCCGGGCGGCCGCTTCGGCCTCGTCTACAACTTCACGCCCGAACAGTCGGTCACTGTGATCGACATGCAGGCGCAGAAGATGGTCGGCGAATATGCGACCTCGGGCTGCAGCCTGATCTACCCGACCGGGCCGTCCAAATTCTTTCTGATCTGCGGCGACGGCGCGCTCCAGTCCGCGACGCTCGACGCCGAGGGCAAGGTGACGCTCGGCAAGACGTCGAAGAAGCTGTTCGCCGACGACGATCCCGTGACCGAGAAAGGCGTGTGGACCGGCAGCCAGTGGCTGTTCTTTACCTATTCGGGCAAGGTCCACGTCATCGACCACAGCAAGGATGTTCCGGCGATCGCCAGGAGCTGGTCGCTGACCACCCCGGCCGAGAAGGACTGGCGCCCCGGCGCGCTGCAGGCCGCCGCCTATCATCGCGGCACCGGGCGGCTCTATGTGCTGATGCACCAGGGCGGGCCGAACACCCACAAGGACCCGGGCACCGAGATCTGGGTCTACGACGTCGCCAAGCAGACCCGCATCGAGCGGATCGCGCTCGAGACGCCGGCCCTGTCGGTGGCGGTCAGCCAGGACGACAAGCCGCTGCTCTACACCACCATGATGGGCGAGACCGACCTCAAGGTGCGCGACGCGCTGACCGGCAAGCTGATCCGCAAGATCGACGGCTTCGGCCCGACGATGACGATCATCCAGCCCGCGCCGGTGCCGGGCAAGTGACGGGTATCGACATCCTCCCCGTGCTGGTGGCGGATGTCCTGCTGGGCGGGCTGTTCCTGCTCGGCGGGCTGGCCAAGGCGAAGGACTTCGCCGGCTTCACCGGCACGCTGGCGGCCTATATGCTGGTGCCCGAGGCGCTGCTCGTCCCGGCGGCAGCGGCGATCGTCGCCGTCGAGCTGGCGGCCGGCGCCGCGGCGATCGCCGCAGTCGCGATCGGCAGCCAGGCGGCGATGGGCGCGATCGCGGCGCTGCTGCTGGTCTATGCGGCGGCGATGGCGGTCAACATCGTGCGCGGCCGCACCCATATCGACTGCGGCTGCCTCGGCTTCGGCACCAGCCGCGCGTCGCTCGGCTGGGAGTTGGTGGCGCGCAACATGCTGCTCGCCGCCGTCGCGCTGGCGGCGGCCGCGCTGCCGGTCGCGCCCCGCGCGCTCGGCGCCATCGACGCGATCTCGGGGATCGGCGCGATCGTCGCGTTCGCGCTCCTCTATTTCGGTTTCGGACAGTTCACGGCAGTGCGCTTGCAGGAAAAGGCGGTGCTCAAATGAATGGGATGTTTCTGGCGGCGTTCGCGCTGCAATGGGTGGTCATCGTCGCCATGGGCCTGCTGATGCTCGGCCTGTTCCGCCAGGTCGGCATGCTGCACGAGCGGCTCGGCCCGGTCGGCGCGCTGACCCTGTCGGGCGGCTCCAAGGTCGGCGAGGTCGCGCCCTCCTTCGACCTGCCGAGCCTGACCGGCGGCGAGGTCCGCGTCGGCGGCGCGACGGCGGACGGCCGGTCGACCCTACTGTTCTTCGTCTCGCCGACCTGCCCGATGTGCAAGTCGATGCTGCCGGTGCTGCTGTCGATCGCGCGCGAGAACGCCGACACCACCCGGCTGGTCTTCGCCAGCGACGGCGACGAGCCGGCGCAGATGAAGATGATCGTGCAGCAGAAGCTGGCCGATTACCCCTTCGTCCTTTCGACCGACCTCGGCCGCGCCCATGGCGTCGGCAAGCTGCCCTATGCCGTGCTGCTCGGCGCGGACGGGACGGTCGCGTCGAAGGGGCTTGTCAACAATCGCGAGCATGTCGAGAGCCTGTTCGAGGCTCAACGCACGGGCATCGCGTCGATTCAGGAATATGCGGCGCGCCGTGACGCGCAGCGGGTACATACGGGAGCTGCCAAATGACCAGGCTGGACAGGATCATGGAGCGGATGAGCCGCTCCACCGCGCGCGGCATCTCGCGCCGGAGCTTCTTCGGACGCGCGACCGCCTTCGGCTTCGCGGCGGCGATGCCCCTCCTGCCCGTGTCGCGCGCCAATGCGGCGCAGCAGCCGGGCGAGACGGGCGATCCGCAGTCGTGCGACTATTGGCGCTACTGCGCGATCGACGGCTTCCTCTGCTCCTGCTGCGGCGGCAGCACCTCGTCCTGCCCGCCGGGCACCGAGCCGTCGCCGATCACCTGGGTCGGCACCTGCCGCAACCCGGCCGACGGCAAGGATTATGTGATCAGCTACAACGACTGCTGCGGCAAGTCGGGCTGCGGCCGCTGCATGTGCAACCGCAACGAGGGCGACAAGCCGATCCACCAGCCGTCGGGATCGAACGACATCAACTGGTGCCTCGGCACCCAGGTCGGCATGATCTACAACTGCTCGACCGCGGTCGTGCTCGGCGCCGCCGACTGAGGATCGCCGATGCGTCCGCGTCTCCTCCTCGCCGCATCCCTGACGTGCGCCACGGTCCTCGCCGTGGCGCATGCCGGCGCGTCGGCGCCGGGCGGCAAGGCGCCGAACATGGCGAGCAACGGCCGCCAGCCCCACGTCAACTACATGACCGAATGCCAGGGCTGCCACATGCCCGACGGCCGCGGCATCGCCGGCCGGGTGCCGGCGATGAAGGGGGAGCTGTACCGCTTCCTCGACGTCGACGGCGGGCGCGCCTTCCTGGTCCAGGTGCCCGGTTCGGCCAATTCGAAGCTCAGCGACGCCGACCTGTCGGCGCTGCTCAACTGGCTGATCCCGGCGATGGGCGGCCCGGCCAAGGGCGGCTTCACCCCCTATACGCCGCAGGAAGTCGCCGCCTATCGCGGCAAGCGGATGGTCGACGTCGTCGGCACCCGCGCCAACCTGATCGCCCGCTTCCCGGCCGAGACGTCCGGGACGAACTGAGCCTCCTCCCCGTCATGCTGAACTCGTTTCAGCATCCACCGGGAGGCAGGCGCGATCCTCAAGGTGCTTACCCGAACCTTCGTCACATTGCCTCATGACCAGCCCGAGAGGCTTGGTGGATGCTGAAACAAGTTCAGCATGACGGCTGCTCCTCACCCCTCGACGTCGCGCACCAGCCGGTAGAGAGTCTCGCAATCGGCGCCGCAGCCGCCGGTGCCGCCGAGCCGCTGCTGGATGCGGCGGACCGTCTCCGCCGCCGCCGCGTCGGAATCGGCCGACAGCTCGAACAGGACGAGCTGCTTCGGCACCGTCACCGGATCGTGCATCAGCACCTGGTAGATGTCGTAGGGCACCGCGCTACCCGCGAGGCCCGCGTCGACCACGCCGCGCATCGCCCCCGCCGACACGCCCGCCGAGCGGTGGAGATAGAGATAGGTCGGCTTCGCCGCGCCGGCGTCGCGGGCGCCCTTGCCGGCGCGCCGATAATAGAGGCGCTCGGTGACCTTGATCAGCGGCGTGCCGCGGCCGACCTGGTCCATCCGCCAGCTCGCCATCAGCATCGCGATGATCGTCTTGTCGATGTCCGGCGAGCTGATCGTGTAGAGCGCGACATAGGGCTTCTCGCCCGTCACCGCATGGCCGCGCCGCGCCCGGCCATAACCGGGCACCTCGAGCACGTCGGGGATGTCGATGTCGTTGTACCAATGATCGAACTCGGCGCTGCGCGCCGGATCGAGGTTACGCGACTTGACCATCATCAGCCATTCGCGCGGCTCGGCGGCGGAGGCCGCCGACGCCAGCAGCAGCAGCCCGGCGGCCGCGCTGCGCAGGACCGCCGGGCGCCGCCTCACTTCCTGAGGTCCGCGACGAGGCGATCGATCCACTGGCGGTGGAAGGCGGCGGCCTCGGGCCCCGGCTGCCACGCCTCGGCCATCTCCAGCACCGGATCGACCACCGCCGTGCGTTCGCCGCTCAGCGCCTCGAGCAGGGCATGGCCGCAGAAGGGGACATAGGCCTCGGCATAGCCGCCCTCATGGACGACGACGAGCTTGCCGCCGCACAGCCGCGCCGCGGCGTCGAGCATCTTCTGCGTCAGCAGGCGATAGCTCTCGCTGTGGAGCAGCATGCGGGCGAGCGGATCGACGCTGTTCGCGTCGAGGCCGCTGGCGACGATGATCAGCTCGGGCTTGAAGTCGTCGAGCGCCGGGACGACGATGTTGTCGAACGCCTGGACATAGGCGTCGTGTCCGGCCCCGGCGGGCAGCGGCACGTTGAGGTTGTAGCCGAGCCCCGCGCCCTCGCCGCGATCCTCCGCGCCGCTATAGCCCGGCGGGAAGCAGCGGTCCTGGTGGATCGAGATGGTGAGCACGTCGGCGCGATCGTAGAAGATCGACTGGGTGCCGTTGCCGTGATGGACGTCCCAGTCGACCACCGCGACCCGCGAGATGCCGTGGCGCGCCTTCGCCGCCTCGATCGCGATCGGGATATTGGCGAGCAGGCAGAAGCCCATCGGCGTGTCGGCGAGGCAGTGGTGCCCGGCCGGGCGGCACAGCGCATAGGCGTTGTCGACCTTGCCGCTCAGCACGTCGTCGACCGCCGCGATGGCGAGCCCGCACGACAGCATCGCGATCTCATAGCCGCCCTTGCTGAACGGCGCGAGATGGCCGAGGTCGCCGCCGCCCGCGTCGCTCGTCGCCTTGAAGCGGTCGATATAGTCGCGCGGGTGGACGCGGCAGACGTCCTCGACCGTCGCCGGGATCGCCTCGGGCAGCGTCAGCTTGCGGATCAGCCCCGACGCATGGGCGAGGTTGAGCAGGCGGCGCTTCGAATCGGGCGTGTCGGCGCCCGCCGTGCCGTTGGGCGGCTGCACCCAGTCGCCGACCGGCAGGAACAGCGCCTGCATGCCGGTCGCGTGCCAGAAGGTGCGTTCGTCGGTGTAGAAACCGGTGCGGGCCATGGCTTTCTCCTTGGTCTAGCGGTGAATGATGGGCGCGGCGGGAAGCGAGGCCATCAGGCGATCCCCCCCACCACCTGGTAATCGCCGGTGCTGCGGCCGCCGGGCGCCGTGTGCAGCGCGACGACGATCGATCCGTAGGCGCCGCGCCAGCGGCTGTGCAGCCGGCTATGCGTCTCCATCGGCAGGCGCGCCTCGCCGGAGAAGCGGCGGCCGTCGCGCCGGACCGAGAGCGGCCGGCCGTTGACGAACAGGCGGACGTCGCCGGCATCGCCGCCGACGATCTCGCCCTCCACCGCGATGCCGCAATGGCCGCTGTCGTCGACCGGGAGCAGCGTCGCCCGCCAGTCGAGCCGGCCGGCATCGCCCGAGATCGCCGCCCGCGCCGCGCCCGCCAGCATGCCCTCCTCGGGCAGCGGCGGGGTCCGGCGCGGCGGCAGGACGCGCCGCCGGCTCGCCTCGAACGCATAGGCATAGGCGAGCAGCGCATTGTCGTCATAGGCGCGGCCCGCGAAGGTCAGGCCGACCGGCATGGCGATGTCGGCCATCATCCCCATCGGCACGGTGACGGTCGGCACGCCGAGATGGCGGATCGCCTGGTTGCCGTTGGCGACCCAGACGCCGTTGCGCCACGCCGCGTCCTGCGACAGCGGGTTCATGTCGCTGTCGGCCGGGCCGACGTCGGCGACCGCCGGGAACACCACCGCGTCGAGGCCGAGCCCGGTCATCCAGTCCTCGAGGTCGATCCGCCGCGCCCGTTCGAGCCCGACCAGCCCCTCTTCGAGGAAGGCGATCTCCTCGCGCGGGGTCACCCCGTCGCGCGCCGCCGCCTCGGCGAAGGCGGAGAAGGGCGGGATGCCCTCATAGCGGTCGGGCAGGAAACCGGGGATCGCGGGCAGGATCTTCTCGCCGTCGACGTCGGCCAGCCGGTTCAGCTTCGGATCGCCATTGGCGCGGAGATAGTCGTCCCAGGCGAAGATCGTCAGGTCCCAGCCCTCGGCCTTGGGGAAGCCTTCGGGGACGAGGCCGCGCTCGACCAGCCGGTTGGCCGGCAGCGGATCGGCCTCATAGTTGGAGATCAGCGGGAAATCGACCTCGACCACCTCGGCGCCGAGCGCCTTCAGGTCGCGTTCGGCGAGGCCCCACAGCTCGACGATGCTCGGCCGCGTCGCGATCGGGCGCGGGCCGTCGGGGTCCTTGTTGATGTACATGCGCGGGATGCCGATCCGCTTGCCCGCCAGCGCATCGGGATCGCGGAGGCTCCGATAGTCGGCCGGCCGCACCTCGGACGCCTTGGGGATCGCGACCGCGCCCTGCTGGCGCCAGAAGTCGCCGCGCGTCTCGGCATCGTCGGCGACGAGGACGTCGAGCAGTTCGAGCAGGTCGTCCATCGACCGCGCATAGGGGACGACGACGTCCATCGTCGCGATCAGCGGCCAGTTGCCCCGGATCGAGATCACCCCGCGCGACGGCGTATAGGCGGCGAGACCGTTGTTCGAGGCCGGCGCGCGGCCCGACGACCAGGTCTCCTCCGCCAGGCCGAAGGCGGCGAAGCCGGCGGCGGTGCCGGTGCCCGACCCGTTCGACGATCCCGAGGCGAAGGCGGCGGTCAGGAAATGCTCGTTATAGGGGCTTTCGGCGCGGCCATAAACGCCGCGCTGCATGCCGCCCGCCGCCATCGGCGGCATGTTGGTCAGCCCGATCAGGATCGCCCCCGCCGCGCGCAGCCGCGCGATCGCATAGGCGTCCCGGCCGGCGATCAGATGCTCGAATGCCGGCGATCCGCTGGCGACCGCGAGGCCCTCGACCGCATAGCTGTCCTTGGCGATATAGGGGATGCCGTCGAGCGGCCCCAGCGTCTCGCCCCGCGCGCGCCGCTCGTCGGAGCGCCGCGCCTCCTCGAACATCGCGGGGTTGAACAGCGGGACGGCGTTGAGCGCGATCCCGTGCCGGTCATAATGCGCGATGCGGTTGAGGTAGAGGGTCAGCAGCTCGACGCTGGTGAGACGGCGCTCGTCGAGCGCGCGCCGCAGCTCGGCGAGGCCGGTCTCCATCGTCGAGGGATGTCGGATGTCCCGGGACACGTGTTTCCCCCGGCCTCAGTCGGCAGTCAGCGGCGGCGGATTGGCCGCGTCATAGACCAGTTCGCCGTCGATGAAGGTCATGCGGACCCTGGTGTCGTGGATCTGGGTGGCCGGAACCTTGAACGGGTTGGTCTCGGTCACGACGATGTCGGCATGCATGCCGGGCTCGATCGAGCCGACCTGATCGCGATCGCCCATCGCCGCCGCCGCGTCCGACGTGAAGATGCGCAGCGCCTGGTCGAGCGTGACGCGCTCGTCGGGGGCGATCGTCTTGTCGCCGCCGCCCGGCTTCTGGCGCGTCACCATCGTCTCGATCGCGATCCAGGGATTGACCGACGGAACCACCGACCAGTCGGAGCCGGCGATGACGTTGGCGCCGGTGTCGAGCGCCTCCTTGATCGGGATGAAGCGCTTCATCATCTCGTCGCCGACCGCGTTGCGGACGTCGACGTCGGTGATCGGCGTCGGATACCAGATATAGGGCGAGAACTCCCAGGTCATGTGCAGCGCCCGCACGCGCGGGATGTCGGCGCGGTCGACGAACGTGTTGTGGCCGACCTCGTGCGCCGACCCGCCCCAGCCGTTGACCTTGCGGGCATGTTCGACCGCGTCGAGCGCCGACCGCACCGCCGCGTCGCCGACGGCGTGGAACTTGACGTGGAGGCCCATGCGGTCGAACCGCGCGATGCCGTCGTTGAGCGCGGCCTGCGGGATCATCAGGATGCCGGTCCCGTGCGGATCGCCATGATAGGGATGCAGCATCGCCGCCGTCTGGCTCTCGGTCGGCACGCCGTCCATGAAGACCTTGACGCAGTCGGCCTTGAAGCGGCCGACCGTATAGTCGGCGCGGGTGCGGATCAGCATCTCGCCATTGGCGTCGCCGGGCGACCAGACGATGCAGCCGCGCGCGCGCTGCTTGATGATGCCGTCGCGCGCCAGCCCGGACAGGGTGCGGACATTGCCGACCCGGACCGAGGCGTCGGTGAAGGAGGTGATGCCGTAGGACAGCATCTGCCGCGTCGACAGCGTCATCGCCTTGCGCTTCAGCGCGTCGGACGGCTCGGGCATCGCCTTGTCGAGCAGGCCCGCCGCATTCTCGCGGAACAGGCCGTTGGGCTCGCCCTTCGCGTCGCGCTCGATGATGCCGCCGGCCGGGTCCCTGGTGTCGCGGGTGACGCCCGCCGCGGCGATCGCCTTGCTGTTCGCCCACAGGCTGTGGTGCGCCTCGTCCGACAGCAGCACCGGGTTGTTCGGCGCGACCTTGTCGAGGAAGCCGCGGTTCTGCTGGCCCTTGGCGAAGGAGCCGGCCGACCAGTTGCCGCCGACGATCCAGGCGCCCGGCTCGGCCTTTGCCGCGCATTGCTTGATCCGGGCCGCGATCACCGCCGGCTTGGCGGCGTTGGGAAAGCCGCAGGCGAACTGTTCGAGCCCGGCGAACTGGGTGTGGACGTGCATGTCGTGGAGGCCGGGGAACACCGCCGCGCCCTTCAGGTCGACGACCTTCGACGCCGCGCCGCGCCAGGCCTCCGCCGCCTTGGCGTCGCCGACCGCGACGATCACGCCGTCGCGGATCGCCAGCGCCTCGGCCCAGCCGCCGGGGGTGTAGACCTGCCCGTTGAGCAGGATCGTGTCGGCCGGCGCCTCGGCCATCGCCGCGCCGGCCAGGAGCATCGCCCCGAGCGCCGTCGCCCTGGCTGCCACACCCATCATCATCGTCTCCTCTTCGTCATTCGGCGGTCAGCGGCGGCGGGTTGGCGGCATCATAGACCAGCTCGCCGTCGATGAAGGTCATGCGGACCTTGGTGTCGTGGATCTCGGTGACCGGAACCTTGAACGGGTTCTTCTCGGTCACGACGATGTCGGCATGCATGCCGGGCTCGATCGAGCCGACCAGGTCGCGGTCGCCCATCGCGGCGGCGGCGTTCTCGGTGAACATCCGCAGCGCCTGGTCGAGCGTGACCTTCTCGTCGGGGCCGACGCTGTTCGCGCTGCCGCCGGGCGACTGGCGCGTCACCATCGTCTCGATCGCCAGCCAGGGATTGACCGAGGGGACCACCGACCAGTCGGAGCCAGCGATGATGTTGGCGCCCGTCGCCATCGCGTCGGCGATCGGGGTGAAGCGCTTCATCCGCTCGTCGCCGACCGCCTTGCGGACGTCGACGTCGGCGATCGGCGTCGGATACCAGATATAGGGCGAGAATTCCCAGGTCAGGTTGAGCGCGCGGGCGCGCGGGATGTCGGCGCGGTCGACGAAGCTGTCATGCGCCAGCTCGTGCGACGATCCGCCCCAGCCATTGACCTTGCGGGCATGCTCGACCGCGTCGATCGCCGCGCGCACCGCGCCGTCGCCGGCGGCGTGGAACTTCATGTGCAGCCCCATCCGGTCGAAGCGCGCCACCGCCTCGTCGAGCGCGGGCTGCGGGACCATCAATATGCCCTTGGCCTTGGGATCGTCGGCCGCGATCCCCTGATAGGGATGGAGCATCGCGGCGGTGTGGCTCTCGGTCGGGACCCCGTCGAGCATGAACTTGACGCAGTCGGGCTTGAAGCGCGGCTTGGCGTAGAAGGCGCGCGCCGCGATCAGCCGCTCCGAATCCTTGTCGTCCGGCGCCCAGAAGATGCAGCCGCGCACCCGCTGCTTGACGATGCCCTCGCCCGACAGGTCGGACAGCGTCCTGAGGTTCTGGGGGTCGAGCCAGGCGTCGGTGAAGGAGGTGATGCCGTAGGACAGCATCTGCCGCGTCGCGAGGGCGAGCGCCTTGCGGTTGAGCGCCTCGGTCGGCGCGGGGATGACCTTCTGGACGGCGAAGGTTCCCGCCTCGCGCAGCACGCCGGTGGGGTTGCCCTTGGCGTCGCGGTCGATGACGCCGCCTTCGGGGTCCCTGGTGTCGCGGGTGATGCCCGCCAGTTCGAGCGCCTTCGAATTGGCCCAGCCGCTATGGTGCGATTCGTCGGACAGGAAGACCGGGTTGTTCGGCGCGACCTTGTCGAGGAAGGCGCGGTTCTGCTGCCCCTTGGCGAACACCGCCGCCACCCAGTTGCCGCCGATGATCCACGCGCCCGGCGCGGCCTTGGCGGCGCATTCCTTCACCCGCGCGGCGATGGCGGCGGGCTTGGCGCCATAGGCGAAGCCGCAGCTATATTGTTCGAGGCCGGCCGACTGGACGTGGACGTGCATGTCGTGGAGGCCGGGCAGCACCGCCGCGCCCTGCAGGTCGACGACCTTCGATCCCTCGCCGCGCCAGGCCTCGGCCGCCTTGGCGTCGCCGACCGCGACGATCACGCCGTCGCGGATCGCCAACGCCTCCGCCCAGCCGCCGGGGGTGCGGACCTGTCCGTTGAGCAGGATCATGTCCGCCGGCTTCTCCGCCGCGAACGCCCCCGCCGCGACCAGCGCGAGCGCCCCGCCCGCCAGCAGCTTCGCCATCATCCGCATCGTCGCGCCCCCTCCCATCGTCACAATGTCGCCAGACCTTCGGTCTCGGCCCCGAGCTGCCGCAGGAAAGCCTCCAGCTCGGCCTTGCGGCCCGGCATCAGCGCCTTGCCCGCCGGCGACAGCACCCGCGCCGGCACCTTGGCCAGATTGTCCTCGAGCATCTTCACCACGTCCGGCCCGTCGGGCTTGCCGCCCTGGGCGTCGGCGAGCGCCATCACCCGCGCGACGCCGACCGCGCCGAGCCAGTCGAGCGCATCGGCGTCGTGCAGGTAGAGCGCCTCGGGCGTCTTGGGATCGCGATCGAACATATGGGTGCGGATCGCGGCGCGGACCGCGTCGATCTTGCCCTCGGGAAAGCCGCTGCCCTTCAATAGGGTGTCGACCGTGTCGGCGGCGCGATCGGCATGGTCGACGCCCGCCGCCTCCCATTTCGGAAAGGCCGCCATGTCGTGCAGCCAGGCCGCCGCGAACAGCACGTCGTCGTCGAGCCGCACGCCGTCGGCGCGGGCGAGCTGCCGCGCCAGCGCATAGTCGCGCGCGCTGTGCGAATAGCCCCAGGCGGGGTTGCGGAACTCGGCCGCCGCGAGCGCGCGGACCGTGGCGCGCCAGCCCGCCTCGGCGCGATGGCCGACCGTCGTCGGCCGCACCGGCACATGCTCCATCGCGCTGTACTTCAGGAAGAAGTCGGCCTGCTTGTAGCCGGGATAGAGCGCGACCATCCGGGCCATCGCCTCTTCGGGCGTCTTCGCCGCCGCCGTCACCCGCAGGAAATCGTCGATATAGCGGACCGAGGGATCGAAGATCCGCATGTCGCTCGGGTCGCCATGGCCCGGATAGACGATCGGGTCGAGCCGGGCGTAGCGCGCCTTCATCCGCAGCAGTTCGGCGCGCCAGTCGAGCAGGTCCTCGCGGCTGATGTCGTCGCCCATCCAGAAATGGACGCCGTTGTAGCCGAGGTCGGACAGGAACAGCGCGTTGAGATCGGGGCTGTAGACGGTGGTGATATGCGGCGCCTCCGCGCGCGCATGATCGGTGTCGAGTTCGAGCGTGCCGCCACCGACCATCTCCAGCCTCGGCGAGGCCAGCACCTCGATATTGCGCTCATAGTCGAAGCCGTCGGGATGGTCGGCGGTCTTCGGCTTGAGCGCGGGATCGAGCGGCGGCTCGGCCCCGGTCTCGCCGCCCGTGTCCATATAGACGGCGTAGCGCTCGATATCGGTCTTGATCTCTTCGTTCGCGACGACGATCCGCGCGTCGGGGAAGGCCTCGCGGAACACCGCCATGCCGGTGAAATGATCGGTGTGGCCGTGGCTGATCAGGATGTGCGTCAGCGGCAGCTTCATCGCCTTGATCGCGGCGGCCAGCTTGCGCGCCTCGGCGGCCTTGCGCTGCACGTCCATCACCACCAGCGAGCGGCCGTTGGAGAAGATGAACGAGTTCACGGTGGCGAAGTCGCCCTTGTAGACCGTGACCGTCATCGGATGCCGGGCCGCCGCGGCCGGCGGCGCGGCGGACGACGCGGAAGGCGCCGCCGCCACGCTCGTCAGCAGGACCAGCGCGCCGCTGCGCAGAACGGCGCGCGCGATCCCGCCGGGGCTCATTTGCCGGCGGTCCCCGAGCGGTCGAACACCACCGCGCCGTCGATATAGGTCTGCTGCACCTTGATGCTGTGTATCTGGGTCGGCGGAATCTTGAACGGATTCTTGTCGACGACGATGAAGTCGGCGCGCTTGCCGGCCTCGATCGACCCAAGCTCCTTGTCGAGGCCCATGCGGGTCACCGCGTTGATCGTGAACATGCGGATCGCCTGCTCGACGGTGATCGCCTCGTTCGGGCCGAAGCTCTTCGCGCTGCCGCCGACATTCTGGCGGGTCACCGCGGTCTCGATGCCCAGCCAGGGATCGGGCGCCGGGATCACCGCCCAGTCGGACCCGGCGACGACCAGCGCGCCCGAGGCGAAGCCTTCCTTGATCGGCCAGACGCGCTCGATCCGCTTGGCGCCGACCGCCATGGTGATGTCGTCGTTGATCGGCTGCGGGTCCCACAGATAGGGCGAGAATTCGAGCGCGGCGTTGAGCGCCTTGCCGCGCGACATGTCGGCCGGGTCGACGAAGGTCTCGTGGCCGACCTGGTGCATCGGGCCGTTCGGGCCGTTGACCTTGCGGACATAGGCGATCGCGTCGAGCGAGGCGCGTACCGCCGCGTCGCCGGCGGCGTGGAACAGCACGTTCAGGCCCTTGCGGTCCCATTCGGCCATGCGCGGCTGGAAGGTCGCCGGATCGAACAGCAGCAGCCCCTTGGCCGGCGCGTTGGGCTGGCCCGCCTCATAGGGCGCCAGCATCGCGCCGGTGTGGCTTTCGGTCGGCACGCCGTCGGCGAACACCTTGACGCAGGTCGGCTTGAACCGGTCGCGCGTATAGGTCGGGATCGCCGCGATCGTCGCTTCGAGATCGGGGTTCACATGGCCGGCATGGCTATAGGCGATGCAGGCCTGGACATGCTGCTTGAGCTGGCCCTTGTCGTAGAGCGCGTCATAGACCTCGAGGTCGTCGCGGAAGGCCATCGCCTCGACATAGCCGGTGATGCCGTAGGACAGCAGCAGGTCGAGATTCTTGCGCAGCGCCGCCTGGGTCAGCTCCTGCGACTGGGGCGGGACGTGCCGGAGCACCAGGTCGCGCGCCGTCTCGCGCAGGATGCCGGTCGGGTTGCCGGCGGCGTCGCGCTCGATGATGCCGCCCTCGGGGTTGGGCGTGTCGCGGGTGATCCCCGCGATCGCCATCGCGCGGCTGTTGATCCACAGGCTGTGGCCGCTGACGTCGAACAGCAGCGCCGGCCGACCGGGGGTCGCGGCGTCGAGCGTCGCGGCGGTGATCGGGGTGCCGGTCAGCACCGACGACTGCCACTGGCCGCCGGTCACCCAACCGCCCTGGGGCTGTTCGTTCGCGCAGTCGGCGACGGCGGCGAGGAACGGCTTCGGGGCGAGGTCGGGCGAGATGCGGCAGCTGCCCTCCCCGCCCTTCGCCTGCAGCACCGGGTGGACGTGCATGTCGTACAGGCCCGGCAGCACGGTGCGGCTGGCGAGGTCGACCTGCGCGGCGCCCGGCGCGGCCTTGCGCACCTCGGCGTCGCTGCCGACCGCGACGATGCGGCCGTCGCGCACCGCGAAGGCGGTCTGCCAGCCGCCCGGCGTATAGACCTGTCCGTTGGTGTAGACGGTGGTCGGCGAAGCCGCCTGCGCCGCCGACACGAGCCCGGCCACCGCGGCGGCCGCCATCATCCGCCGGATTCCGTTCCGAATTCCCGCCGATCCTGAAATCATGATCATCTCCCTTGATCGAAAGCCGATGCGGCCGGCCTGCGCGACGGCGGATGCGCGAGGCGACCAGCCGCCCGCCCCGCCGCCGGCACGGCCTATTTCGCGTAGATCAGTTCGCCGCCGACATAGCTCTGCGTGACGACGACGTTGTGAAGATCGGTAGCGGCGATCTTGAACGGATTGCGATCGAGGACGATGAAGTCGGCGACCTTGCCGGCCTCGATCGTGCCGTGGCTGTCGGCATAGCCGAACTGCCTGGCGGCGTTGATCGTGAAGATGTCGATCGCTTCCTTGAGGGTGATCGCTTCGTCCGGGCCATAGACCTCGCCGGGGCGCTGATTGTCGGGCGCCTTGCGCGTCACCAGCGTCTCGATGCCGATCCAGGGATTGGCCGACGGAATCACCGACCAGTCGGAGCCGGCGACGACCAGCGCCCCCGAATCCAGCCCCTCGCGCACCGGCCAGACGCGCTTGATGCGCTCGGCGCCGGAAGCCTTGATGATGTCGTCGTTGATCGGCGACGGGAACCACAGATAGGGCGAGAATTCGAGCGTCGCCCGGATCGCCTTGGCGCGCTTCATGTCCTCGGGCTGGATGAAGGTCAGGTGGCCGACGTCATGGGTGGGTCCGTCGGGGCCATTGGCCTTGCGCGCCGCGGCGATGGCGTCGAGCGCGGTGCGCGAGGCCTGGTCGCCGGCCGCGTGGAACTTGACCGTGACGCCCATCTTGTCGAGCCGGGTGACCAGCGGATCGAGTTCCGCAGGCTGGACGAGCAGCAGGCCGCGCTTCGGCTCCTTGACCTCGCCATGCTCGTCGGGGGCATAGGGATCGATGAGGGCCGCGGTGTGGCTTTCGGTCGGAACGCCGTCTTCGAAGACCTTGACGCAATCGAGCTTGAAGCGGTCCGAGCCGTAGCGCTCGCGATCGGCGATCGTCCGGTCGAAGGCGCTGTTGTCGCCCCATGTGCGCCCGTAGACGAGACAGCCGCGGACATGCGCCTTGAGCTGGTTGCGCGCCGTCAGCGTCTGATAGGCCGACAGCCCATCGGGGGTGACCACCGCGTCGACGAGCGCGGTGACGCCGTAGGAGACGAGCATGTCGATGCCGGTCTTCAAGGCCCGGACATTGTCCTCCGCGCTCGGCGCCGGAATCTTCTGGCGGACGAGATGGGCCGCGCTTTCGCGCAACAGGCCGTTCGGTTCGCCCGATGCGTCGCGTTCGATGATCCCGCCCTTGGGATCGGGCGTGCCGCGCGCGATGCCCGCGGCCTTCAGCGCCAGGCTGTTGGCCCAGCTGCTGTGGCCGCTGATATCGGTCAGCGAGACCGGATTGTTCGGAGCGATCGCGTCCAGCATCTGCCGGTTGGGAGGGGTGTCGCCGAACGAGCTCGCCGCCCATTGTCCGCCGACGATCCATGCGCCCGGTTTGGCCTTCTTCACGCAGGCCGTGACGGCGTCGAGGATCTGCTGCGGCGTCGACCCCTGCTCGAACTTGCATTGCTGGAGCGAAAGCCCGGCCCCGAGCGGGTGGACATGCATGTCGTGGAGGCCGGGCATCACGGTCTTGCCGGCAAGATCGACGATGGTGGTGATCGCCGGATAGCGTTTTTTCAGCGCGGCCCCATCGCCGACGGCGGCGATGCGGTCGCCCTGCACCGCGATCGCATCGACCCATCCCGAGGGGGTGTAGATTTCCCCGCCGCTCAGGATGAAATCGGCCGCCTGCGCGGTGCCGGAGGCCATCGACGCGATCAGGATCGGCCCCGCCACCATCATTCGCCGGATTCCCTTCCGAATCCCGGCCGAGCCTGAAACCATGATCGTCTCCCCTGTCCCTGTGGATGGAGGGAGCCGCGGCGGCCTCGGCCGGCCGCGGCTCCCCCTGCCTGCGTCCGCCTAGAAGCGGTAGGCGATGGTCGCGCCGAAGGTGCGCGGCCGCACGACATATGATTTGTAGACCGTGGCATTGTTGTTGTCGCGGGCGCGGCGGCCCTGCCAGACGGCCTGGTCGAGCAGGTTGTTGACGAACAGCGACAGGTCGATGCCGTTGATGCGGTAGCCCGCGCGCATCGACAGCGCCTTGAGCGCTGGCGCGTTGCTCAGCGTCGGATCCGTGCCGCCGTTGCGCGGATCGATGCCCGGGGTCAGGCTCGACTGCCGCGAACGATAGTCGAAGTCGGCGCGGACGTAGGAGTCGTGGTGGTCGCGCAACGACAGGTCATACTGACCGTGCACCGACACCGTCCACGGCGGCGACACCACATGGTTGCCCTTGGTCACCAGCGGCACCGTGGCGAGCGGACCGCCGAAGAAGGTGTCGAGGAACTTGGCGTTGGTGTAGCCGACCTCGGCCTGGACGGTGAAATCGTCGGTCAGGCGATAGTCGAGCTGGAGGTCGAAGCCGCGGCTCCGCGCCGAGCCCAGATTGGCGGTGAACTGGAAGCCGCAGCCGCCGAGGCCGACGACCTGCTGGATGTTCTTCCAGTCGATCTGGTAGACGCTGCCCTGCGCGCTGAAGCGGCCGGTGCGGGTCTTGAGGCCGAGCTCGTAGCTCCACACCGAGTCCGAGTCATAGGTCGTCGGGCGGCCGTTCGGATAGCCGAGCGGATCGAGATCGCTGGCCTGGCAGGGGACGCCGACCTGCGGGTTGTAGCCGCCCGGACGGAAGCCCTTCGAGGCCGAGGCGTAGACCAGCGTGCTCGGCGTCACCTGGAACTCGGCGCCGAACTTGGGCGTGAACGGCTTCTCCTTCTGGCGGCCGACGTCGGTCACCGCCGGGCCGACGACCGGCCCTTGCGCGAAGGAATTGATGTTGAACTTGGTCTGGCCGTAGCGCAGGCCCACCGTCAGCGTCAGCCGGTCGACCGGCTTGAAGTTGACTTGGCCGAAGGCGGCGATCTGCTCGTCCTTCGAGCTGGTCGCCTGGTCGTAGATCAGCCGGCCGTTGACCAGCGGCGGGAAGATGCCGACCAGGAACGGCGCGTACTGGAACAGGAACGGATCGTCGACCTGCTGGATCGAGACCTGTTTCGCCTTCTGGTAGAAGCCGCCGACCTGCCAGGTGAGCATCGCGTCGCGGTCCGACGAGGCCAGCCGGATTTCGCCGGTGGTGATCTTCTGCGTGTTGACGAAGTCGCTGAAGCCCTGCTGGTTCGGGAAGATCGGCAGGGTGATGCCGGTGAACAGGCTCTGATCGAACAGCGTGTAATCGGACCGGAAGGTCTGCTTGCGATCGAAATAGGAGGCGATCGCGGTCAGGTCGACCGGGCCGAACGCATATTGGACGTTGAGCGTCGGCAGGTAGAAACGGTCGCGGCCATTTTCCTGGACGCGGTTGCCGTTGAGGAACTCGCCCTTGTCATAGTTGGAGAACTGCGCGTCCGGCACGCTCGGGTCGGCGCGGACATTGTCCCAGGTCTCCGGGCTGTCGTTGGTGTAGACCTTCTGATAGGCGATCGACGGCGTGATCTTCAGCTCGGGCGTCGGCTCCCAGGTGAAGGCGATGCGGCCGACATAGCTGTTCTGGTAGTTGCTGTCGTCGGCGACGACGCCCTTGTTCTCGAAGCGGACACGGTCGATCCAGCCGCCGTCGCGGCGGTAATAGCCGCTGACGCGAACGCCCAGCTTGTCCTGGATCAGCGGAACGCCGAGGGCGAGGCCGGCCTCGTAGCTCGGCCCGCCATCCTCGGTCATCGAGAATTCGGTGCGCGCATAGCCCGACGACTTGGTCGTGCTCGGCTGCGGCGAGATGAAGCGGATCGTGCCGCCCTCCGAACCGGCGCCGAACAGCGTGCCCTGCGGACCGCGCAGAACCTCGACGCGCTCCAGGTCGAAGATCACCGGATAGGTGTTGCCGCCGCTATAGCCGAGCGCGCGGATCTGGATCGGCGTGTCGTCGATATAGACGCCGGTGGTGGCGGCGCCGGCGGTCGAATTGATGCCGCGGATCGAGATGTTGGTGGTGGTGTTGGTCGCTTCGAACACGACGCCCGGCGTCTGGCGGATGACGTCGGCGAAGTCGCGGACGCCGCGGCTGTCGAGCTTCTCCTGCGAGAAGGCGCTGACGCTCAGCGGCACCTTGCTCAGCGATTCGGACTGGCGGGTCGCGGTGACGACGATGTCGCCGCTATACTGCTCCTCGGCCGGCTGCTCGGCCTGGGCGAGGGCGATCGCCGGCAGCATCAGCGCTGCGACGGCAACCGACGACTTGGTCCAACCAAGATACGAATGCTTCTTCATAAGAACCCCCTTCTGTCTGCCTCGATCGTCTGCGGTGGGTATTGACGTTCGTCCCTGCTCGTTGATGGCGCCGCTGTTGGCGGTCTGCCGGTCGCGGGCGGGGTGGCGGCCCCGCCCGGAACCTCAATGTCCGGTCACTGGTGGATGACCTGGACGGTGGTGAACTCGGCCAGGCCGAGCGTGCCGAATTCGATGCCGATGCCCGACTGCTTGACGCCGCCGAACGGCGCGTCGGGGCGGACCATCGCGTGGCTGTTGATCCAGGCGCTGCCGCATTCGAGCCGGCTGGCGATCGCGACCGCCTTGTCGGCATCGCTCGACCAGACCGAACCGCCCAGGCCGTTCGGATTGTCGTTGGCGCGGGCGACCGCGTCCTCGACGTCGCTGTAGCGGATGATCGGCAGCGCCGGGCCGAACTGCTCCTCGTCGACGATCGCCATGCCTTCCTTGACGTCGGCGAGCAGCGTAACCGGGTAGAACAGGCCGTCGCCCTCGATCGGCGCGCCGCCGCACAGGACGCGCGCGCCGTTCGCCTTGGCGGCGTCGACCAGCATCTTCACGCGCTCGAACTGCATCTTGTTCTGGACGGTGCCGAGCTGGCTGTCGGCGGCCATGCCGTCGCCGGTCTTCACCGCCGAGGCATAGGCGAGCAGCTTGTCGCACAGTTCGTCATAGATCGAGTCATGGACGTAGAGGCGCTTGATCGCGGCGCAGGTCTGGCCGTTGTTGATGAACGCGCCCCAGAAGATCTTCTCGATCGTCGCATCGTCGAGCGCGACGTCGGGCAGGACGATCGCCGCGTCGTTGCCGCCCAGCTCCAGCGTCAGCCGCTTGAGCGAGTCCGCCGCGCTCGCCATCACATGCTTGCCGGTGCGGGTCGATCCGGTGAAGACGATCTTGTCGATGCCGGGGTGGGCGGAGATCGCCCGGCCGATCTCGTCGGACCCGGCGACCGCGTTGAGCACGCCCGGCGGCAACGCCTCCTGCAGCAGCTCGACCATCCTGAGCGTCGCGATCGGCGTATAGGGCGACGGCTTGAGCACCACCGTGTTGCCGGCGCGCAGCGCGGGCATGATGTGCCAGATCGCGATCATCACCGGGAAGTTCCACGGGGTGATCGACGCGACCACGCCGATCGGCTTGCGGTAGAGCGCGACCCGGCCCTTGTCGTCGTCCTGGATGATCTCGACCGGCAGGTCGAGCGCCGCGGTGAAGCGGGTCCAGGCGGCGGCGCCGCCGACCTCCCATTGCGAGCCGAGGCCGGCCATCGGCTTGCCCTGCTCGCGGGTGATCAGCTCGGCCAGCTCGCCGATATTCGCCTCGATGATGTCGGCGAGCCGGTTGACCGCGGCCTTGCGATCGGCGTCCGGGGTCGCCGCCCAGCCGGGGAAGGCGCGCCGGGCCGCCTCGACCGCGCGGTCGAGATCGGCGGAGGTGCCGGCCGGACAGAGCGCGAAGACGCGGCCGTCGGCCGGGTTGATCACGTCGAGATGCTTGTCCGTGGGGACCGTTTTGCCGTCAATGATGAGAGGATAGGCCTGCGTCATGTCCACCGTCTTTTCAAAAGCTGCACCCATCGCGCCCGGATCGTCCGGACGCGCGCCTCCCACACCGAAAACACGCCGGACAGCGTGCGGCCCATGGGAGAATTCGAAAACTAACCCGTAAATCTTCGACTTAAAATTATGCTTCGACTCGCCTCGACGGGCGTAACGCGGTCTGCCGGGCTCAGGAACGTACATATATCCGGCAGGGCTTGGCTCTATGCTGCGATCATTCCCCGCGCCGATCCCGCCTCATCCTCTCTTTGTGTATAAAATCGAATTTCTTCGACTATCCGCAAAACAGGGGGGCTTGTCAACAGGGCGAAAAGCATGGAAACGGGGTCATGATCACAACCGCGAAAAGCAGGCCGCCGGCGCGCAAGGCGACCCAGGCCCGAGGCCGCGCCCGGCGGGTGGAATTGCTGGAAGCGGCCCGGGCGATGCTCGGCACGCAGAACCTGCACCAGATCGGCATGATCGCGGTCGCCGAGACCGCCGGCATCCCCGCCTCGTCGGCCTATCATTTCTTCCCCGAGATCAGCGACCTGTGGAAGGAATTGGCCCGCACCATCGCCACCGCGCAGGCCGAGCTCGACCAGCGCATCCCGCAGAGCGACGAGTGGGAGTCGGTCGTCGAACGCTCGCTCGAATGCCATCAGCGCGCGTTCAACGCCGACCGCGCGGCGCGGCAGCTGATGCTCGGCCCGCACACGCCGCCCGAGATCAAGCATGCGGGCTGCAAGGAGAATTTCCGTTTCGGCACCGCGCTGTGGCAGGCGATGCGGCGGCAGTTCCTGCTGCCCGGCCTCGCCGACTCGCGCGAGCTGTTCTTCAAGGCGCTGCTGATCGCCGACCTGTTCTTCTCGCTGTCGGTGGCCGAGCAGGACCGGGTGAGCGACGAGGCGCTGGCCGAGGCGAAGCTGGCGACGATCGCCTATCTGCGCGCCTATCTGCCGACCCGCCTCGCCCGGATCGAGGAAGGCGGCGAGATTCCGCCGGTGCCCGCGACCGAGGCCTGGGGCGCCCTGGCGCCGGCCGAACAGGCCTGATCCATCCGAAAGCCGGCGGGGATCAGCCCGCCACCACGCCCGCCCGCTCCAGCAGCGCCTGCGCCTGCTTCAGGTGGGGGCGATCGATCATCTTGCCGTCGAGCTTGAGCGCGCCCGCGCCGGGGTTGGCCGCGAAGGCCGCGATCACCGCGCGGGCATGGGCGACCTCCGCCTCGCTGGGGCTGAAGCCGGCGTTGATGATCGCCACCTGCGCCGGATGGATCGCCATCATGCCGGTGAAGCCGTCGCGCCGGCCGCGCGCCACATAGGCCTCCAGCCCGGCGGTGTCGGCGATGTCGGGATAGACCGTCTCGATCGCCGCGACCCCGGCGGCGTGCGCGCCGAACAGGGTGAGCGCGCGGACCATCTCATAGGGCTGGGTATAGCTGCCGTCAGGATTGCGCGAGGTCGCCGCGCCGATCGCGGCGGGCAGGTCCTCGGCGCCCCAGGTGAGCCCGGCAAGACGCTCGGCGGCCTCTCCATAGCTGCCGAGCCCGAACACCGCGGCGGGGGTCTCGCTGGCGATCGGCAGGATCGGCGGGCAGTCGCGACCGGCGATCTCGACCAGCTGCCAGACCGATGCCGCGCCCTGCGCCTTGGGCAGGACCAGCCCGTCGGGCCGGGCGCCGATCACCGCCGCGAGATCGGCGCGGACATGCTCGGAATCGAGCGGATTGATCCGCACGAAGCTGCGCACCGGCCGCGTGCCGCCCAGCCATTCGGCGATCGCCGCGCGCGCCACCGGCTTGTTCTCCGGCGCCACCGAATCCTCGAGGTCGAGGATCAGCGCGTCGGCGCCGCTCGCCGCCGCCTTGGGGAAACGCTCGGGCCTGTCGCCCGGCACGAAGAGCAGGGATCGGATCGTCATGCGGCCGCCTTGCTACGCCCGCGCGCGCTTGGCAAGCGGCTCGGTACGGCTATTCAAGGCGCCGGCTCCTCAGACGATCAGGCTCTAGCGCAGCCCCGCGTTGATCTTGTCGAGCGCCGCCACCGGCGGCACCAGTTCCTCGTCCGGCAGCGCGTTGAGCGGCTGCTTCACCGTGCCGAGCGCGTCGTGCAGCTCCTCCGCCTCGGGGTCGACATAGAGCAGGCCGGTGACGATCTCCCCCGCCGCATGGGCATGCTGGAGATAGGAGATCGCGCCGGCATGATCGGTCGGGTCGTAATCCTCGGCGACCTTGCGGAGCAGCAGCACCGATCCGTCATGCTGGGTCACCTCGGTCAGCGATCCGGGCTCGTAGCTGGCGGTCACCGCCATCCGCGCCATCAGCACGTCGAGCCGGTTCACCGCCTCGTTATGCTCGCGCACCCAGTCGAAGCTCTTGGTCGATCCCTTGTGGTTGTTGAAGGCGATGCAGGGGCTGAGCACGTCGATGAACGCCGCGCCCTTGTGGGTCAGCGCCGCCTTGATCAGCGGCACGAGCTGGTCCTTGTCGCCCGAGAAGCTGCGCGCGACGAAGGTCGCGCCGAGCTGGAGCGCGAGGCCGACCATGTCGATCCCGCTGTCCGAGTTGACGACGCCCTTCTTCGACTTGCTGCCCTTGTCGGCGGTCGCCGAGAACTGCCCCTTGGTGAGGCCATAGACGCCGTTATTCTCGACGATGTAGGTCATATTGACCCCGCGCCGCATCGCATGGGCGAACTGGCCGAGGCCGATCGAGGCGCTGTCGCCGTCGCCCGACACCCCCAGGTAGATCAGCGAGCGATTGGCGAGGTTGGCGCCGGTCAGCACCGACGGCATGCGGCCGTGGACGGTGTTGAAGCCGTGGCTCGCGCCGAGGAAATAGTCGGGCGTCTTCGACGAGCAGCCGATCCCCGACAGCTTGGCGAGGCGGTGCGGCTCCAGGTCGATCTCGAAGCAGGCCTGGACGATCGCGGCGCTGATCGAGTCGTGCCCGCAGCCGGCGCAGAGCGTCGACACCTTCCCCTCATAGTCGCGCCGGGTGAAGCCCAGCGCATTGTGCTTGAGCGACGGATGGTGGAATTGCGGCTTGGCGATATAGGTCATCTCACCATCTCCCCGGCGCGGGCCTTGGGCACGCCCATGCCCTTGGCCAGCTCGGCCTGGATGAAGCGCGCCGTGATCGGCGAGCCGTCATAGTTGAGCACTTTCACGAGCCGGGCCGGATCGACCCCGCCCTCGTTGATCAGCAGGGTGCGAAGCTGCGCGTCGCGGTTCTGCTCGACGACGAACACCAGGTCGTGCGCGGCGATGAACTCGAAGATCTCGCCCTCGAACGGGAAGGCGCGGACGCGCAGCGCGTCGACCGCGACCCCGTCCGCCTCCAGCCCGGCCAGCGCCTCGTCCATCGCCGGGCTGGTCGACCCGTAATAGATCACGCCATAGCTGGTCTTGCGCGCCGCGCGCCGCACGATCGGCGGCGGGACGAGCGACTTGGCGGTCTCGAACTTGCGCAGCAGCCGCTCCATGTTGTCGACATAGACCGCCCCCTCCTCGCTGTAGCGGGCATAGGGATCGCGCGAGGTGCCGCGGGTGAAGTAGCTGCCCTTGGACGGGTGCGTCGCCGGCAGGGTGCGCCAGGGGATGCCGTCCCCGTCGACGTCCTTGTAGCGGCCGAAGTCGGCCCCGGCCTCCAGCATCTCGGCGGTCATGATCTTGCCACGGTCGAGGACGCGATCCTCGTCCCAGCGGAAGGGCTCGATCAGCCATTCGTTCATGCCCATGTCGAGATCGAGCATGACGAAGATCATCGTCTGCAGCCGGTCGGCGAGGTCGAAGGCGAGCGCGCCGAACTCGAAGCACTCGTTCGGTCCCTCGGGCAGCAGCAGGACGTGCTTGGTGTCGCCATGGCTGGCATAGGCGGCCGACAATATGTCCGACTGCTGGGTGCGGGTCGGCATGCCGGTCGACGGGCCGCCGCGCTGGACGTCGAAGATCACGCCGGGAATCTCGGCGAAATAGCTGAGGCCGATGAACTCCTGCATCAACGAGACGCCGGGCCCGGAGGTGCAGGTGAAGGCGCGCGCGCCGTTCCAGCCCGCGCCGGTGACCATGCCGATCGAGGCGATCTCGTCCTCCGCCTGGACGATCGCATAGCGCGCCCCACCGCCGTCTGGGCCGGTCTCGGGATCATGGCGGAGCTTGCGGCAATAGGCGGTGAACGCCTCGGCCAGCGAGGTCGACGGGGTGATCGGATACCAGGCGCAGACGGTGGCGCCGCCATAGACTGCGCCGAGCCCCGCCGCCGTGTTGCCGTCGACGAAGATGCGGTCGCCCACCGCGTCGGCGCGGCGCAGCTTGAGGCCGAGCGGCTTGAGATGGTCGCGGGCATGATCGAAGCCGATCTGCAGCGCCTCGATATTGGCGGGGATCAGCGCCGGCTTGGCGGCATATTCCTCGGCGAGCAGCGCCTCCACCACCGCGCGCTCGATGCCGAGCAGGAAGGTCAGCGCGCCGAGATAGATGATGTTCTTGAGGATCTTGCGCTTCGACGGCTCGGCATAGGCGGCGTTGCACAGGGCGGTCAGCGGCAGGCCGACGACGGTGATGTCGTCGCGGAACTTCGACGACGGCATCGGCTTGGTGCTGTCGTAGAAGAGATAGCCGCCCGGCTCGATCTCGGCGACGTCGCGGTCCCAGGTCTGCGGGTTCATCGCGACCATCAGGTCGACCCCGCCGCGCCGGCCGAGCCAGCCATGGCCGCTCACCCGGATCTCGTACCAGGTCGGCAGGCCCTGGATGTTCGACGGGAAGATGTTGCGCGCGCCGACCGGCACGCCCATCCGCAGGATCGCCTTGACGAACAGGCCGTTGGCGGAGGCCGATCCCGATCCGTTGACGTTGGCGAATTTGACGACGAAGTCGTTGACCGCAGTGATCGGGCGGGTCATCGCGCGCACCCTCCCGCATGGCTCATCTCGACCAGCGTCTTCTGCATGTCCCAGGCTCCGGTCGGGCAGCGCTCGGCGCACAGGCCGCAGTGCAGGCAGACGTCCTCGTCCTTCACCAGCACCCGGCCGGTCGGCAGGGTCGAGGAGACGTAGAGCGCCTGATCGGGATTGGTCGCCGGCGCCTTGAGCCGGGGCCGCAGCTCGGCCTCGTCGCCGTTGACGGTGAAGGTGATGCAGTCGGTCGGGCAGATGTCGACGCAGGCGTCGCATTCGATGCACAGCGTCCGGGTGAACACGGTCTGCACGTCGCAGTTGAGGCAGCGCTGCGTCTCCGCCCAGCTGCGCGGGTCGTCGAAGCCCAGCTCGACCTCGGCCTTGACGTCGCCCAGCGCCTCGGCCAGCGGCAGCAGCGGCACCTTCTGCCGGTCCTCGGGCGAGACGTCGTTGTCGTAGCTCCACTCGTGGATGCCCATCTTCTGCGACGACACCCGCACGCCGGGCGGCGGCCGCAGCCGCAGGTCGGCGCCCCGGCAATGATGGTCGATCGAGATCGCCGCCTCATGGCCGTGCGCGACCGCCCAGATGATGTTCTTCGGCCCGAAGGCGGCGTCGCCCCCGAAGAACACCCTGGGGTGGGTCGACTGGAAGGTCGTCTCGTCGACGACGGGCATGCCCCATTTGTCGAAGTCGAGGCCGATGTCGCGCTCGATCCAGGGGAAGCTGTTCTCCTGCCCGATCGCGACCAGCACGTCGTCGCATTCGTGATGCTCGTCGGGCTCGCCGGTCGGTTCGAGCCGGCGGCGGCCCTGCTCGTCGACCACCGGCGCGACCTTCTCGAAGGTGACGCCGGTCAGCCGGCCGTCCGCATGGGTGAAGGCCTTGGGGACCAGATAGTTGAGGATCGGGATGCCCTCGTGCTGGGCGTCCTCCTTCTCCCAGGGCGACGCCTTCATCTCGTCATAGCCCGACCGGACGATGACCTTGACCTCGCCGCCGCCGAGCCGGCGCGAGGTGCGGCAGCAGTCCATCGCGGTGTTGCCGCCGCCGAGCACGATCACCCGCTTGCCGATCGTGTCGACATGGCCGAACGAGACGTTGGCGAGCCAGTCGATGCCGATATGGACGTTGGCGGCGGCCTCGGCGCGGCCGGGGATGTCGAGGTCGCGGCCGCGCGGCGCGCCGGTGCCGACGAAGATCGCGTCATAGTCCCGGCGCAGCAGCGCCGCGAGGCTGTCGACCCGCCGGTTGAGCCGCATCCTCGGGCCCAGCGCGGTGATGAAGCCCATCTCCTCGTCGATCACGCTTTCCGGCAGGCGGAAGCGCGGGATCTGGCTGCGGATCATGCCGCCCGCCTTGGCGTCGGCGTCGTAGACGGTGACGTCGTAGCCGAGCGGGGCGAGATCGCGCGCCACCGTCATCGAGGCGGGCCCGGCGCCGATGCAGGCGACCTTCTTGCCGATCCGCTTCTTCGGCGGCTGCGGCATGCGCGCGGCGACATCGCCCTTGTTGTCGGCGGCGACCCGCTTCAATCGGCAGATCGCCACCGGCTCCTCGTCGACCCGGCCGCGCCGGCACGCCGGCTCGCACGGGCGGTCGCAGGTCCGGCCGAGGATTCCCGGGAAGACGTTCGATTTCCAGTTGACCATATAGGCGTCGGCATGACGCCCCTGCGCGATCAGGCGGATATATTCCGGGACGGGTGTGTGGGCCGGGCAGGCCCATTGGCAATCGACGACCTTATGGAAATATTCCGGCGCCTCGATGTTGGTAGGCTCCAACGGGCTCAACTCCTCTCCACGCGCTCCCGCGCGCCGGCGGGAAGGACGCTCCCTCTGTCATGCGGGGAGTTCGTCCTGTGGCCGCACAGGAGCAACGCCCGGTCTTACCGCGCCCGAACCGCGCTCGCCAAGCCCGGATCATGAAAATTATGTGACTTCCGCCCTTTCGGTTCGCGCGCGGCGGCAATGGGCACGGGCATCGACAGGGACTGGACCGCGTTCTATCGCTGTCGCCGTGAGATACGACCGCCGGCACCATGCCGCCCGCAGCACCGACAGCTACGTCTTCCACCAGTTGATTCCGTATATCGGCAACAAGCGGAAGCTGCTGCCGCTGATCGGCCGGGCGATCGAGGCGAGCGGGATCGCGCCCGGCGACGGCTTCGTCGACCTGTTCGCGGGCAGCGGGGTGGTCGCCCGCTACGCCAAGGCGCGCGGCTTCCGGGTGATCGCCAACGACTGGGAACCCTATGCCGAGCAGATCAACCGCTGCCATGTCGGCTGCAACGCCGCGCCCGCCTATCGCGGCCAATCCTATGCGGAGGCGATCGCGCGGCTGAACGCGCTGCCGCCGATCGAGGGCTGGGTGACCGGCCATCTCTGCCCCGACGACGACGAGCGCTACGAGATCGGCCGCGACCGGCTGTTCTACATGCGCAAGAACGGGATGCGGATCGACGCGATCCGGGCGGAGATCGAGCGGCTGACCGTCGAGGAGCGGCTCGACACGGCGCAGGCCGCCTGCCTGCTGGCGCCGCTGCTCTACCAATGCTGCTACACCAGCAACACGTCGGGCGTGTTCAAGGGCTTCCACGCCGGCTGGGGCGGCAGCAACGGCACCGCGCTCTACCGGATCGGCGCCGACCTGGCGCTCGAACCCGCCATCTTCCACGACAACGGCCAGCCGAACGAGGTCACCCGGATCGACGCGCAGCGCTTCGGGCGCGAGCATGGCCGGAGCTACGACTTCGTCTATGTCGATCCGCCCTACAACCAGCATCCCTATGGATCGAACTATCACGTCCTCAACAGCGTCGCGCTGTGGGACAAGCCGGCGCTCAGCCCGAAGATCAGCGGCCGGGGCGACAAGTCGGCGATCCGGCTCGACTGGCGGACCGAGCGGCGCAGCCCCTACAACAGCGCGCGCCACGCGGAGCAGGCGTTCCGCGAGCTGATCGACGGGCTGCCCGCGCGCTGGATCGCGATCAGCTACAGCACCGACGGCAACATCCCGCTGATCGAGATGGCGCGCGCCTGCTGCGACCGGGGCGCGGTCACCCCCTTCATCCAGCCCTACAAGCGCTACCGGGTCAGCGCCCAGCGCTTCTCGCCCAAGCCGCTCAACGCCGAGTTCGTGCTGCTGATCGACACCGCCGCCCGCGCCGGTCGCCCGGCCGAGGCGATCTGCGACGCGATCCTCGCCGAGGAACGCCGCGCGCTCGGCGCGCATCGCGAGGGAGCCCTGTGAAACATCCGTCATCCCGGCGGAGGCCGGGATCTCGGGAAGGTCGCGGCGAGGTCGCCGCAGGAGCCCGCTGAGATGCCGGCCTCCGGCGGCATGACGTGCATGCGAACATGTACGCGGCAGCCCCCGGGTGCTAGAAGGGAGACGTGGGGGAACGGACATGCCGCACCTGCCGGATTTCGAAGCCTGGGCGATCTTCGCCAAGGTCGCCGAGAAGGGCTCGTTCAGCCAGGCCGCCGAGGATCTCGGCCTCGCCAAGACAACCGTGTCCAAGGCGATCAGCCGGCTCGAGGAGCGGATGCGGACCACCCTGCTCCACCGCACCACGCGCAAGCTGTCGCTGACCGAGAGCGGCCGGCTGTCGCTCGACCGCGCGCTCAGGATCATGGCCGACGGCGTCGCGATCGAGGCCGACATCCTCGAGGAGGCGGCGATCCCGCGCGGGCTGATCCGGGTCGCCTGCTCGACCGGCTTCGGCGAGACCGCGCTCGCCCCGATGCTCCCCGCCTTCATGGCGGCCTATCCCGACATCCGGCTCGACATCACCTTCAGCGAACAGCGCGTCGACCTCGTCGCCGAGGGCTATGACCTCGCCATCCAGATCGGCGACAATGCCGAGGACAGCTCGCTGCGGATCAGCCGGCTGCTGACGCTGCGCCGCCGGGTGACCGCCGCGCCGTCGCTGATCGAGCGCCACGGCCGGCCGCGCCACCCCTCCGACCTCGCCCATTATCCGATGCTGATCCCCTCGCACGTCCCCTGGGGGCGCGAGGTCGACTTCACCGGCCCCGGCGACGAGCATTTCCACGTGCCGGTGTCGGGCGCGCTGCACATGAACAGCACGCTCGGGCTGATGCACGCGCTGCTCGCCGGGGTCGGCGCTTCGGCGGTGCCCGAATATTTCACCTGGGAAGCGACCCGCGACGGCCTGCTGGTCGACCTGTTCCCCGACTGGACGATACCGTCCTCGCCGATCTGCATCGTCACCCCGCCCGGCCGCGCCCGACCGGCGCGGGTGCGCGCGCTGCTCGAATTCCTGCGCGAGCAATTCTCCTCGCTGCCCTGGGCCCAGGGCATCGAGCGGTAGTCCTCTCTCCCGAGGGTCGGTGACCTAGACGATCCGGACGTCCACGCGCGCGTCGCCGCGCATCGCCTTCGAATAGGGGCAGCGGGCGTGCGCCGCCGCAACGAGCCGCGCGGCGACGGCATCGTCGAGGCCGGCGAGGTCGATCGACAGATCGACCGACAGCGCCGCGTCCGCGTCGTCGGACAGGGAAACCTCGGCGGTGACGTTGCCGTCGGGGGCGATGGCGACGCCCTCCTCCGCGGCGGCGCGGCGCAGCGCGGAGAGGAAGCAGGCGGCATAGGCGGCCGCGAAGAGCTGTTCGGGATTGGTGCCCCGGCCGACCGGATCGGCGGGATCGTCGAGCCGGACCCGAAGCCGTCCGTCGGCGCTCGCCGCGCCGCCGACCCGGCCGCCGATGGCGGTGGCGCGGGCCCGGTAGAGGGAGGTCTTCGATCGCATCGATCGGCCGCCTTCGAAAGGGGGGGTACGCCGCCCGGCCAGGGGGTTCAGGGGGGAATGCCGGGCGGCGCTTGGGGCCATCTAACGATCGGCCCACGAAACGATTAGCCGGGCGATGGTCACTTCACTGGTGACGAAAAGACAATAATCCTTCCCTAATCCCGGCCCGGCGCCCGGTCGGGCGCTTCCCTGCATCCGTAACGATTAGAGCCTAATTGCCACCTCTATTGTGCACATTTGGTGGATAATCCTCGACCGGCCCGCCGCTTATCTCCCCCCAGGTCCACCGATCCAGGGAAGATGCCATGCCCCGTTCGATCCCGCTCCGTCGCCCGGCGTTGCTCGCCGGCCTCGTCGCGACCCTGCTGTCGGGTTGCGCGGCGGTGCCGCAGGTCCGGCCGCAGGTGCAGGCCGCTTCCGCCGCGACGGCCGGCCTCGACGGCGGCGCGGCGCTGGCGCCGGTCGGCGACTGGTGGCACGGCTTCGGCGATCCGCAGCTCGACCGGATCATGGCCGAGGCGCTGGCCGGCAATCCCTCGCTCGACGTCGCGATGGCGCGGCTGGCGCGGGCGCAGGCCGGGATCGCCGCGAACAAGGCCGGGCTGCTGCCGCAGGTCGGCGTCGACGCCTCGGCGATCCGCCAGCGGCTCAGCGAGAAATACATCATCCCGCCGCCCTATGGCGGCAGCAACCGCTGGATCGGCGACGCCCAGGCGAAGCTCGACTGGTCGCTCGACCTCGCCGGCCGGCAGAAGGCGCTGGTCGCGCAGGCGGGCGCCTCGGCCGACGCCGCCGCGCTCGACGTCGAGGCGGCGCGGGTGACGCTGTCGGGCGCGGTCGCGCAAAGCTATGTCGACCTCGCCCGCGCCACCGAGCAGGCGCGCATCGCCCGGCGCTTCGTCGCCTCGCGCGAGGAGCAGCTTCGGCTCGCCGGCACCCGCAAGCGCACCGACCTGGGCAGCGACTTCGACCTGCGCGCCGCCGAGACGCTGCTCGCCGAGGCGCGCCAGGCCGGGATCCGCGCCGAGGGCGCCCGCCAGCTCATGGTCCACGCGCTCGCCGCGCTCGCCGGGCGCGGCGCCGACTATCATGCCGCGATCGCCGACCCGACGATCCGGCTCGACGCGGCGCTGCCGGTGCCCGACGCGCTGCCCGCCGACCTGCTCGGCCGCCGCCCCGACATCCTCGCCGCCCGCGCCCGGATCGAGGCGGCCGAGGCGGGCCGCAAGGTCGCCCGCGCCGATTTCTACCCCGACATCGACCTGAAGGGCTTCATCGGCCTGCAGGCGATCGGCCTCGGCGCGCTGTTCACCGGCGGCGCCGCGACCTATGGCGCTGGCCCGGCGCTGCACCTGCCGATCTTCGAGGGCGGCCGGCTCAAGGCCAATTACAAGGGCGCGGTCGCCGGGATCGACGAGGCGGTCGCCAGCTATAACGGCGCCGTCGTCGGCGCGGTCCGCGAGACCGCCGACGCGCTCTCCGCGATCGCCACCAACGCCGCCGACGCCGCCGAGCAGCACAAGGTCGTCGCCGGGCTGGGCGAGACCGTCCGGCTCGACGAGGTGCGGCTGCGCACCGGGCTCGGCGCGCGGCTCGACGTGCTCGACGCGGGCGACCGGCTGCTCGCCGCCAACCAGCGCGAGGTCGACCTCGCCGCCGACGGCGCCGCCGCCCGCATCCGCCTGCTCGTCGCGGTCGGCGGCAGCTTCGATCCGCACAGCCGCCAGAATCTCGCATCGGCCGCCGGTGCCGACGCCGCAGGGAGATAAGCCATGAACGCCCACACCCAGATCCAGAAGGACGAGACCGTCGAGCGGCAGCAGGCGCTCCGCACCCGCAAGCGCGGCTTCCTGATGCTCGGCGCGGCGGTGCTGATCGCCGGCGCGGCCTATGGCGGCTACGAGCTGCTCGCGCCGAGCAGCGAGACGACCGACGACGCCTATGTCGCGGGCGACGTGGTGGCGATCACCGCGCGCGAGCCGGGCACGGTGCTGGCGATCAACGCCGACAACACCGAGAGCGTCAGGCGCGGCCAGACGCTGATCGAGTTCGACCCCGCCACCGCCGACGCGCAGATGGCCTCGGCCGAGGCCAGCCTCGCCCGCGCGGTGCGCTCGGTCCGCTCCGACTTCTCCAAGGTCGACGAGACCGGCGCCGAGATCCTCCAGGCCGAGGCCGAGCTGACCCGCGCCCGCAACGACCTGGCGCGCCGCCGCGCCGCCGCCGCCGAGGGCGCGGTGTCGGGCGAGGAGGTGGCGCACGCCGCCGACAGCGTCCGCACCGCCGCCGCCGCGCTCACCCTCGCCCGCAGCCGGCAGGCGCAGGCGCGCTCGACGGTCGAGGGCACCCGGGTCGAGACCAATCCCGACGTGCTCGCCGCCGTCGCCGCCGTCCGCCGCGCCGCGATCGTCCAGGGGCATATGCACCTGGTCGCTCCGCTCGACGGCGTCGTCGCGCAGCGCACCGTCCAGCTCGGCCAGCAGGTCAATCCCGGCACGCCGCTGATGGCGGTGGTGCCGCTCGACCGGCTGTGGATCGACGCCAATTTCCGCGAGACCCAGATCGCCGAACTGCGGGTCGGGCAGCCGGTCGAGATCAGGACCGACATCTATGGCGGCGCGGTCACCTATCATGGCAAGCTGCTCGGCCTCGGCGCGGGCAGCGGCAACGCCTTCGCGCTGCTGCCGCCGCAGAACGCCAGCGGCAACTGGATCAAGATCGCCCAGCGCGTGCCGGTCCGCATCGCGCTCGACCCCGCCGAGCTGCGCGCCAACCCGCTCAGGATCGGCGTATCGGCCAAGGTGACGGTCGACACCAGCGACCATCGCGGCGTCCCCGTCGCCCGCGTCGCCGCCCCGCCGGTGCCGCGCCAGACGAGCCAGGACGGCGGCCCCCGGGTCGAGGCGCGGATCGCCTCGATCATCGCCGCCAACAGCGGTGGCCGGGCATCGGTCCGGTGAGCGCCGCCGCGTCGGCGGAGCCGGCGCCGCTCGGCGGCGTCGCGCTCGGCGCCGCGGCGGTGGCGCTCGCGCTCGGCACCTTCATGCAGGTGCTCGACACGACCATCGCCAACGTCTCGCTGACCACCATCGCCGGCAATCTCGGCGTCAGCTCGGACAGCTCGACCTGGGTGATCACCGCCTTCGCGGTCGCCAACGGCGTCACCGTGCCGCTGACCGGCTGGCTGATGCGCCGCTTCGGCGTGGTGCGCACCTTCGTCGTCTCGGTGATCCTGTTCACCCTCGCCTCGCTGCTGTGCGGCATCGCCTGGAGCCTGCCCTCGCTGATCCTGTTCCGCGTCCTGCAAGGGGCGGTGTCGGGGCCGATGATCCCGGGCAGCCAGGCGCTGCTGATCTCGATCTTCCCGCCCGAGCGGCGATCGACCGCGCTCGGCATCTGGTCGATGACCACGCTGGTCGGCCCGGTCGCGGGGCCGATCCTGGGCGGCTACATCTCCGACAATTACCATTGGGGCTGGATCTTCCTGATCAACGTCCCCGTCGGCCTCGCCTCGGCCTTCATCTCCTGGCGCTTCATGAAGAGCCGCGAGACGGCGACCGCGAAGCTGCCGATCGACGCGGTCGGGCTCGGCCTGCTCGCCTTCTGGGTCGGCTGCCTCCAGGTCTTCCTCGACCTCGGCAAGAACGAGGACTGGTTCCACTCGCCGTTCATCACGACGATGGCGCTGCTCGCGGCGATCGGCTTCGTCGCCTGGTTGATCTGGGAGCTGACCGAGGAGCGGCCGGCGGTCGACCTGTCGCTGTTCGCCAACCGCAACTTCGCGCTCGGCACGGTGGCGCTGACGCTCGGCTATGCGGTGTTCTTCGGCAACACGCTGCTGCTGCCGCTCTGGCTCCAGCAGCAGCTCGGCTACACCGCGACCTGGGCGGGCCTGGTCTCGGCGCCCAGCGGCATCGTCTCGGTGATCGCGACGCCGTTCGTCGCCCGCCTGTCGGGCAAGGTCGACGCGCGCTGGCTGGCGAGCTTCGCCTTCGTCGCCTTCGCCGCCTCCTATCTGATGCGCAGCGGCTACACGACGCAGACCGACTATTTTCATTTCATGCTGCCGATGCTGGTGCAGGGGCTGGGGATGAGCACCTTCTTCGTGGCGATGCTCAGCATCTCGCTCGACGGCGTGTCGGCCGAGCGGACCCCGTCGGCGACGGGCCTGTCCAACTTCGCCCGCATCACCGGCAGCAGCTTCGCCGCCTCGCTGGTGACGACGATGTGGGACCGGCGCGAGGCGCTGCACCAGAGCCGGCTGGCCGACGCCAGCTCACCCTTCGATCCGGTGTTCCGCCACGCCGCCGACGCGCTCGGCCAGCTCGGCCTGACCGCGCAGCAGGGCTATGGCGTGCTGACCCGCGAGATGGTGGGCCAGGCCTATCTGCTCTCGTCGAACGACATCTTCCGGGCCAGCGCCTGGGCGATGATGGCGATGATCGCGATCGTCTGGATCGTCCGGAAGCCCGCGCCGCTGACCGGCCCGGTGGCGGCGGACTGAAGCGCGGCCTGGTTCAGTCGACCACCGGCAGCAGGATCGCGCTGGCGGTGGCGCCGCCGGTCAGGATGCTCTGGGTCGCCTTGCGATAATCGCCCGGCTTCGCGTCGAAGATGTTCGCGACATAGCTTTGCGGGTTGCGATCGTAGAGCGGGAACCAGCTCGACTGGACCTGCACCATGATGCGGTGGCCGGGCATGAAGCTGTGGTTCACGGTCGGCAGTTCGAACCGGTAATGCTCCGCCTTGCCGGGCTCGAGCGCGCGCGGCTTGTCGAAGCCGTCGACATAGCGGCCCCGGAAGATCTCCATGCCGATGCCGAGCTGGTAGCCGGCCAGCCTGGGCTCGGCGCTCATCTCGTCGGGATAGACGTCGATCAGCTTGACCACCCAGTCGCTGTCGGTGCCGCTGGTCGCGGCGAACAGGTCGACCATCGGCCGGCCGAGGATGTGGACCGGCGCGGCCAGCGGCTCGGTGACATAGGTCAGCACGTCGGGCCGGCCGTCGGCGAAGCGCTGGTCGGCGACCAGCCAGGGCTTCCAGACGTCGGCGCTGTCCCAGTCGATCGGGCGCGGCAGGAAGGGCACCGGCTTGGCGGGGTCGGAGACATAGTCGTCCTTGCCGGCCGCATCGGCGCGGTTCCAGTCGAGCGCCGCCCCGGCCTGGAGGTAGAGCGGCTTCAGCTTGGTGTCGAAGATCGCCGCGCTCGCCTGCCAGCGGTTGCGCCCGCTGTCATAGGTCAGCACCGGCGCGATCGAGACGCGCGGCGCGCCGCCCTTGAGATACTGGTCGAGGAAAGGCTTCATCACGTCGCGGCGGAATTGCAGCGCGGTGTCGCCGGTGAAGCGCAGCGGGCCGAGCGCGGAGCCGTCATAATTGACCCCGCTGTGCCGCCAGGGCCCGACGACGAGGTGGAGCCGCCCGTCCTTGTCCTTCGGCTTCAGCGCGCGATAGACCGCCGGCGCGCCATAGCTGTCCTCCTGGTCCCACTGCCCGACGACGAGCATCATCGGCACGGTGAAGGGCCGCGCGGCGAGCAGCCTGTCGACCGCTTGCTCGCGCCAATAATCGTCATAGGCGGGATGCTCGGCCATCTTGCGCGCGACCGGGAAGGCGTCGAGCCCATAGGCGCGGGCATAGTCGCCCGCCGACCCCGCCTTCAGCCACAGCGCATAGCGATCGCCGGTGCCCGACGCGACCGGATCGCCGTCGTCCTTCGACGCCATCTGCCCGGTCAGATAATCATAGCTGTTCTGGCGGAAGGCGCCGTTGTGGAACCAATCGTCGCCCATCCAGCCGTCGACCATCGGGCTCATCGGCACCACCGCGCGCAGCGCCGGATGCGGGTCGATCGTCGCCATCAGCGTGGTGAAGCCCGGATAGGAGGAGCCGGTCATCCCGACCCGCCCGTTGCTCTCGGGCAGGTTCTTCACCAGCCAGTCGATCGTGTCCCAGGCGTCGGTCGCATGGTCGACCTTCGTGTGGTTGAGCGGCCCGCGCAGCGGCCGGTTCATCACATAGTCGCCCTCGGACCCGTTGCGCCCGCGCACGTCTTGGTAGACGCGGATATAACCGTCGTCGACGAACTCGGCATCGGCGACCGGCAATATCTCCTCGATCCTCTGGCTCGGGTTGCGGCTGGTGGTCTTGGCGGCGTTATAGGGGGTGCGGGTCAGCAGGATCGGCGCGTTGTTGGTGCCCTTGCGCATGACGATGACGGTGAACAGCTTCTTGCCGTCGCGCATCGGGATCATCACCTCGCGCCGGACATAGTCGGCCTGCGGCGTCACCGCGTCGAACCCCTTGGGCGGGATGTCGGGGGTCATCGGCGGGGTCTGGGCGGCCGCGACGGTGGCAAATGCGACAAGCGTCACCGCGCCGAGAATATGTCGCTTGGTCATGGAAGCACTCCGAAGGGGATGTGATGCGACGCTATCTCGATCGTCATCCCGGCGAAAGCCGGGATCTCCCTGCCTTCCCGTGGCCGACGCGACAGACGGGAAGAGAGATCCTGGCTTTCGCCAGGATGACGATAAGGAAGATAAAGTTGTTCCGCCCGCATGGCGGAGGCGCTACAGGCCGGGCGCATGATCCTCGTCATCGACAATTATGACAGCTTCACCTGGAACCTGGTCCATTATCTGATGGAGCTGGGCGCCGAGGTCGAGGTCGTCCGCAACGACGCGATCGGCGTCGGCCAGGCGATGTCGAGCGGGGCGGAGGCGTTCCTGATCTCGCCCGGCCCCTGCACCCCGAACGAGGCGGGCATCTCGCTCGAGCTGGTCGGCGCCTGCGCGGCGGCGGGGCGGCCGCTGCTCGGCGTGTGCCTTGGCCACCAGTCGATCGGGCAATATTTCGGCGGCCGGGTGATCCGCGCGCCCGAGCTGATGCACGGCAAGACCAGCTCGATCCTCCACGACGGCACCGGCCTGTTCGAGGGCCTGCCCTCGCCCTTCACCGCGACCCGCTATCATTCGCTGATCGTGCCCGAGGAGGACATGCCCGCCGAGCTGCTGGTCAACGCGCGCACCCCCGACGGGCAGGTGATGGGCGTGCGCCACGCGACGCTGCCGATCCACGGCGTCCAGTTCCACCCCGAAAGCATCGCCACCGAGCATGGCCATGCGATGCTCGCCAATTTCATGCGCGGCGCCGGCATCGCGGTGAAGGAGCGCGCCTGACCTTGGCCCGGACGCCCCTGCCCGATCCACGCGTCCCGCTCGACCAGCATGACGCCCATGAGGTGTTCGCGGCGATCCTCGACGGCGTCCATGACGAGGAGAGCCTGGTCGCCTTCCTCGACGGGATCAGCGCGCGCGACGAGACCAGCGCCGAGATCGCCGGCGCGGCGGCGGCGATGCGCGAGCGGATGATCCCGGTGGCGGCGCCGGCCGACGCGATCGACGTCTGCGGTACCGGCGGCGACGGCGCCCACAGCCTCAACGTCTCGACCGCGGTGGCGATCGTCGTCGCGGCGGCCGGGGTGCCGGTCGCCAAGCACGGCAACCGGGCGGCCTCGTCCAAGGCGGGGGCGGCCGACACGCTGGAGGCGCTCGGCCTCGACCTCGACCGCGCCTCCGACCGCGCCGAGGCGAGCCTGAACGAGATCGGCATCTGCTTCCTGTTCGCGCAGAAGCACCATCCGGCGCTCAAGCCGCTCGGCCCGGTGCGCAAGCGGATCGGCCGGCGGACGATCTTCAACCTGACCGGGCCGATCTGCAATCCGGCCGGGGTGCGCCGCCAGCTGATCGGCGTCGCCCGGCCCGACTATCTGTCGACCTATGCCGGCGCGCTCGACCGGCTCGGCTGCGACGCGGCGATGATGGTGTCGGGCGACGAGCCGCTCGACGAGCTGTCGATCGGCGGGCCGAGCAGCATCATCCGGCTGGGCGCGATCGGCGCCGGGCTCGAACGGTTCGAGCCCGAGGCGGCGGGCCTGCCGCGCCATCCGCTCGACGCGATCCGCGGCGGCGACGCCGCCTATAACGGCGCGGCGCTCGGCCGGCTGCTCGACGGGGAGGCCGGCGCCTATCGCGACGCGGTGCTGCTCAACGCCGCCGCCGCGCTGATCGTCGCCGGCCGCGCCGCCGACTGGGCCGGGGGCATCGCCGTCGCCGCCGAGGCGATCGACAGCGGACGCGCCCGCGCGCTGCTGGCCCGCTGGATCGGCTTCTAGGACGTTTCGGGCTTCGATCGAAGCCGTCGACCTTCCCCCATCGCGGACATTCGGCCTATTGCCGCCCGCCGTCCATGGCTTTCCGCTTTCGCGGGAAATCACGACGAACCGGAGATATCCGGCTTGCACAATTTATTTATTGCGAATCATTATTATTAGCGATATCGAACTACCAAGACGGTGAATGGCGGTCGGGGTTTCCACGTCCCTCGACCGCAGTTCGCCGCGGGGTCCGGCCCTACCCGGACCCCACCCCCTCCCTCTTCAGCAGCATGATCCGCGCCCGTCGCACAGCGACGGTGCGCCCAGTCGTCTATTGTCGACTCTCTATAAATGAGAATCATTCTCAGAATAAATTTGCGATTCATTTTCAATAGCGATAGTCGCCCTGACGCGTACCAACAGGGAAGGACCGCAATGATCGACAGGGATAGGACGGGCAGCAGCTTTCTGGCGCTGGCCTGCATCGGTTTCATCACCAGCGCGCCGGCGGCGGCACAGACCGCGGAGAAAGCCCCGGACGGCGAAAAGCGGCTCGGCGGCATGACCGTCAGCGCGACCGCGATCGACGAGGCGACGCCGAAGGTCGAGCGGCCGGAATCGCCCAAATATACCCGACCGCTGCTCGACACGCCGCAGACCATCACCGTCATCAACAAGGCGACGATCCAGCAGCAGAACCTGCTGACGCTGCGCGACGTGCTCAGCACCGTGCCGGGCATCACCTTCGGCGCCGGCGAAGGCGGCTTCGGCTATGGCGACCGCATCATCCTGCGCGGCCAGGACGCCAAGAACGACGTCACCGTCGACGGCGTCCGCTCGGGCGCCTTCCTCAACCGCAACGAGGTCTACAATATCGAGCAGGTCGAGGTGACCAACGGCGCCAATTCGGTGATGAACGGCGGCGGCTCGGTCGCGGGCACGATCAACCTGGTGACCAAGCGCCCGCTGGCCGACGACCAGACCGTGCTGAGCGCCGGCGTCGGCACCGACAATTATTACCGCGCGACCGTCGACGCCAACCGGCGGCTCAGCGACCTGATCGCGGTGCGGATCAATGCGGTCTATCACGAGAACGACGTGCCCGGCCGCGACGTCGAGGATTACAAGCGCTGGGGCATCGCCCCGGCGATCACCATCGGCATCGACGGGCCGACCAGCCTGACCCTCCAGGCCGAGCATCTCGACGACAAGGCGATGCCGCAATATGGCCTGCGCTATTATGCCAATAATGGCGGCTTCCTCGACGATTTCGACCGTAGCGGCTATTATGGCTTCGCCAATCTCGACCAGCAGAACAGCAAGACCAACGCGCTGCAGGCGATCTTCAGCCACGCGTTCAGCGACAAGGTGAGCATCCGCAACCTCACCCGCTACGAGAAGATCCGCCAGAACACGATCACCAGCCAGCCGAACGGCACCTTCTGCCTGGCGTCGACCGGGCTGCAGCCGCTGGACATCAACGGCGTCGCCGCCGCCTGCCCGGCCACCGTGCCCGCGGGCTATTACCTGCCCACCGGCGGCCGCGGCGTGCAGCGCTTCATCACCAACGAGACCCACTATAGCCAGACCGACCTCAGCGCCAATTTCGACACCGGCGGCATCGAGCATTCGCTGGTGATCGGCGTCTCGGCGCTATGGGAGGATTATCATCAGAAGCAGGGCACGCTGCCGCGCAACGCCGACGGATCGACCCCGGCCTTCCCGCTGGTCAGCATCTCCAACCCGGAGGCGACCGTCCAGGGCCCGGCCGGCTTCACCTATGGCAACAACACCTATAACGGCCCGATCAACTTCATCCTGTCGAGCCGCAACGTCGGCACGCAGCGGAGCTATGCCGCCTATCTGTTCGACACGGTGAAGTTCGCCGACTGGTTCGAGATCAACGGCGGCGTCCGCTACGAGGACGTCAAGGGATCGAGCCGGACGCTCAGCTACGTCACCACGGCGGGGGCCGCCAATCTCGGCGACCTCAGCGCGGCGACCGGCCCGTTCAACTTCGGCGACAAGCTCTTCTCCTACCGCGTCGGCGCGGTGGTGAAGCCGACGCCGAACACCAGCCTCTACGTCGCCTATGGCAATTCGAAGCTGCCGTCCAAGGCCTCGGTCGACGGCGCCTGCACCGCCGCCAATTGCCGCCTGAAGCCGGAGACGACCGAGAATTACGAGATCGGCGCCAAGGCCGACCTGTTCGACGCCCGGCTGCTGCTGACCGCCGCCATCTTCCGCAACGAGCGCAACTCGATCAAGGTCAACTCGAACGATCCGACCCTGCCCGACCAGACGCTGGACGGCGGCCAGCGGGTGGAGGGCCTGTCGCTCGGCGCGTCGGGCAACATCACCAGCAACTGGACGATCTCGGCCAACTACATGTACCTGAAGTCGAAGATCCTGCAGGGCGTGTCGAACTTCTGCGTCGCCAATCCGGGGGCGACGGGCTGCGGCAACAGCGCCGCCTTCCCCGATCCGACGCGCGGCTATTCGCTGACCAACACGCCGAAGCATTCGGGCAGCCTGTTCACCACCTACCGCTTCGACTTCGGGCTGGAGCTGGGCTACGGCCTGACCCACCAGGGCAGCTTCCTGCTCAACCAGCCGACGCTCGCGCAGCTCACCGCCGGCAACTATGTCGGCTATCGGGTGCCGAGCTACACGATCCACCGCTTCATGGCGGCCTATCCGATCACGCCGCAGCTCAAGGCGCAGGTGAACGTCCAGAACTTCACCAACGAGAAATATGTGACGACCGTGCGCAACTCCGTCGGCGGCAGCTGGGCACAGCCCGCGCCGACCCGCTCGGCGGTGTTCAGCCTGAACTATCAGTTCTGATGCAGGGGGCCCGGCTTCCCCGGCCGGGCCCTTCTTTCCTCAATGCGATGCCGATCCCGTCCTACAGGACATGGGCGCCGATCGGCATGACCGGCGTGAAGATGCTGCCCACCGCGCCGACGACCGCGCCGACCACGACGAACAGGATGATCGCGGCGATCACCGTGACGATCGTATAGGCGAGCGCCTTCTCCTTCGGCGCCTTCATCAGCACCGGCAGCCCCAGATAGAGCAGGTAGAAGCCGTAGAGGCTGATCAGCCCGGCGATCACCGTGAGCTGTGGAAGGATCATCAGCAGGCCCGCCACCCAGCCGGCGGTGTTCGAATAGGCCGCGACCTTGAACGCCTGCACCGGATTGCGCGTGCCGCCGAAGCTGGGCGCCAGCGCGTCGATGATCATGCCGAGCACATAGGTGCTGATCAGCGACAGCACATAGCTGACGATCGCCGACGACAGCGCGGTGACGATCGGCACGCGGAACGCGACCCCCAGCACCGAATAGCCGAACAGCGCGCTGCCGATGAAGGTGCAGATCGCCGGGATCGCCGCGAGGACGATCACGTAATTCTTGTAGATGTCGCCGATCGTCGACGGCTCGCCGTCGATGACGGGCCATTCGGTCTTCGGCGCGACGAGGATGTTCTTGGCCCGTTCGACGAGGCCGGCACGTGTGGAAGCCATCGACAACCTTCCTTTCAAGGTGTCGCCCGCCCCGCCGTCATGATTGTTCAGCTTGGTGGTCGCCGCAAGCTAATTCGTTACGGCTGCTGTCAGTCCCTCGGATAGGGCCGGGTGATCGCTTCGAGCATATGGCCGTCGGGATCGGTGAAGTAGACGCCCCGGCCGCCGCCCAGATGGTTGATCGCGCCGGGCCGGGTCCGCGCCGGATCGGCCCAATGGTCGAGCCCCCTGGCGCGGATGCGGCCGAGCACGGCGTCGAAGCTCGCCTCGTCGACCAGGAAGGCATAATGCTGCGGCGCGACCCGCCCGTCCTTTTCCATGAAGTCGAGCGACACGCCGTTGTCGAGGTCGACGACGAGGAAATGGTGGAAGGGGACCGGCGCGGGACGCCCCAGCATCTCCGCCAGGAAGCCGGCCGATCGCGCCTTGTCGCTGCACCAGATGATGCTGTGGTTGAGTTCCACCGCCATGGAGCGGAGATAGGTATGGCGCGCGGGATTTCCACCCGCCCGCTCATCCAGCCGTCATGCTGAAACAAGTTCAGCGTGACGAGGTGGGGACCTAGAACCACCCCGCCGCCTTGAGCGCCGGCGCCTGCGCCCGGCTGACCGGCGCGGTCAGGCCGCCCGCCAGCCGGGCCTCGCCGGCGCCGCCGCGCCGCCAGCGTATCGCCTCGATCGCGTCGGCGGCGGCCCACCAACTCCTGTGCAGCCGATGGCCGTGCGCCTGCGCCAGTTCGGCCATCGCGTCGGCGAAGCGCATCGTCAGCAGCTCGACGCCCTCGCCGGTGTGGACCCGCAGATAATGGTCGTGCGCCTCGATCGCGATCAGCCGCGCGGTGCGGCGCTTCGCCGACAGGCGGCGGCGGAAGGCGGCCTCCGCCTCGGGCAGCGGCGGCGCGACCAGCGTCACCGTCTCGACCTCGCGGCGCGGCCGGCGCCAGGCGAGCGCGCGCACCGTCATCACCGGCAGCGATATGACGAAGACATGGCCGAGATTGTGGAGCCAGTGGGCGAGGCTCAGCGGATGGCCGCCCAGCCAATGGCCGGTCGCGTCGACCAGCAGGGTCACCCCCGGCGTCATCAGGATCGAGACGGCGAGCAGCCGCCACCACAAGGGCGCCAGCCGGCGGCCGGCCAGCTCGTCGATCGCGATGCCGATCACGCCGCCGCCGATGATGCAGATCAGCCAGTAGAGGAAGCGCGGCCCGGTCGGCAGGCCGTCGGTGTCATAGGGGCCGATCGCGCCCATGAAGGCGCCGACCGCGGCGAGCAGCGCGGCTTCGGCGGCGATCCGGCGCCCGCGCCCCATCCCTGTCGCCATGCCGTCCAACCCGTCCTCCGGAGCCGTGAGGCACCGTTCGCGCAGGGCCGGCACCATTCGCGAAAACCAGCCTAGCCGCGCCGCCGGAAGCCCGCAATCTCGCCCGCATCATCAACGGGAAACGAGGACATATGATGACCGGCGCGACGATGCGGACACGAACGGCGACGGCGCTGCGGGCGACCGCCGCGCTGCTGAGCGTGGGGGTGGCGCTGGTCTCCTACCGCTATCTGGCCGGGGTCGGGCCACGGGCACCGCAGATCCTCGCCAACCTGTTCGCCCGGCCCTGGCTCGCGCTCCATGTCGCGGGCGCGGCGACGGCGCTGCTGCTCGGCCCCGCGCAGTTCGTCGCGGGGCTGCGGGCGGCCGCGCCCCGGGTCCATCGCTGGGTCGGGCGGAGCTATGTGCTCGGCTGCCTGCTCGGCGCGGTCGCCGGGCTGGTGCTCGCCTTCGGATCGACCGCCGGGCCGGTCGCGACCGTCGGCTTCGGCACCCTCTCGATCCTGTGGATCGTCGTCAATGTCGAGGGGTGGCGCGCCGCGCTCCAGCGCCGCTTCGCCGATCATCGCGCCTGGATGATCCGCTCCTTCGCGCTGACCTTCGCGGCGGTGACGCTGCGGCTCTACCTGCCGCTCTTCCCGCTGCTCGGCGTCGATTTCGTCGACGGCTATCGCGCGGTATCGATCCTGAGCTGGGTGCCCAACCTGATCCTCGCCGAGCTCTATGTCCGGCGGGCGATCCCGGCGGCGGCGATCCTCGCCGCGACGAAGGCCGCCCGCTCCGCCACCGGCGCCAGCGGCAGCGCGACCAGCTCATAGCCGCAATCGGCATAGGCGCGCTCCATCGCCCGCGCCGTCGCCGCCGCTTCCTCGGGCGACTGCCTGCGCTCGGCGTCCTGCGCGAAGATGGCGGGCCAGTGCGGGGCGATGAAGACCTGGCGGTTGTAGCGATGGAGCCCGGCCGCGCGGCGGAGCGGATCGGGCACCGGCAGGCCGCACAGCGCGCGATAGCCGATCACGTCGGGAATCCCGCGATCGAGGATCACCGGCCCCGCCATCGCCCGCGCCTCGCGGTGCGAGCGCAGCTCCCAGCCCAGCATCAGATCGGCGAATGCCGCCCGGTCGGCCCAGGGCAGCGCGTCGCCGCCGATCGCGACCTGGTCCTGGATGATCGCGCGGCCCGCCTCCGGCATGGTCGCATGGCCCGCCGCCGCCAGCGCCGCGATCAGGCTGCTCTTGCCCGATCCGGGGCCGCCTGTGACGACGAACAGATGGTCGGTGGTCATGGCCTCTCCCGTTTACCTATGTGGCGCCTGCCGCTATGCCGCCGGGCGATGAGCAACAAGCTGACCGAGATCTGCGACACCAAGCGCGATCATGTCGCCCGCCGCAAGGCGGAGACCTCCTTCGCCGAGCTGACGGCGCGGGCCAAGGCCGCCGACGCGCCGCGCGGCTTCCGCGCCGCGCTCGACCGCAAGGTGGCCGAGGGCGGCTATGGCCTGATCGCCGAGATCAAGAAGGCGTCGCCGTCCAAGGGGCTGATCCGTCCCGATTTCGATCCGCCCGCCCATGCCCGCGCCTATCAGGCGGCGGGGGCTGCCTGCCTGTCGGTGCTCACCGACATGCCCTATTTCCAGGGCCATGACGACTATCTGGTGCAGGCGCGCGCCGCCTGCGCGCTGCCGGCGCTGCGCAAGGACTTCATCGTCGATCCCTGGCAGGTGACCGAGGCCCGCGCGCTGGGCGCCGACGCGATCCTGATCATCGTCGCCGCGCTCGACGACGGCCAGATGGCCGAGATCGAGGCCGCCGCGATCGAGCATGGCATGGACGCGCTGGTCGAGGTCCACGACGCCGACGAGTTCGACCGGGCGTTGCGACTGCGCTCGCGGCTGATCGGCGTCAACAACCGCGACCTGCGCGACTTCACCATCGACTTCGCCCGCACCTACGAGCTGGTCGGCCACGCGCCCGCGGGCTGCACCTTCGTCGCCGAGAGCGGGCTCGGCTCCAAGGCCGACCTCGACGCCATGGCGGACCATGGCGTGGGCTGCTTCCTGGTCGGGGAATCGCTGATGCGGCAGGACGACCTCGCCGCGGCGACGCGCAGGCTGCTGACCGGGGCATGAGCCCGAAGCTCACCCATATCGATGCCGAGGGCGCCGCCCGCATGGTCGACGTGTCGGCCAAGGCGGAGACGAAGCGCGAGGCGGTGGCCGAGGGCCGCATCCTGATCGGCGCAGCGGCGCTCGACGCGATCCGCGCCGGATCGGTCAAGAAGGGCGACGTGCTCGCGGTCGCGCGCGTCGCCGGGATCATGGCGGCCAAGAAGACCGCCGATCTGATCCCGCTCTGCCATCCGCTGCCGATCTCGGGCGTCACCCTCGACCTCGCCATCGAGGCCGACGGCATCCGCGCCACCGCGACCGTCGCCACCACCTACACCACCGGCATCGAGATGGAGGCGCTGACCGCCGTCACCGCCGCGCTGCTGACCGTCTACGACATGGCCAAGGCGCTCGACCGGGGAATGCGGATCGAGGGCGTCCGCCTGCTGTCCAAGACCGGCGGCAAGTCGGGCGACTGGAAGGCCGGGGACGCCTGATGGCCCTGATCGCGGTCGCCGAGGCGCAGGCCCGCATGCTCGCGCTGAAGGCGCCGCTGGCGATCGAGACGGTGCCGCTGTTCGATGCCGCCGGCCGCTTCGCCGCCGCCGACATCCGCGCCCGCCGCACCCAGCCCGCCGCCGACCTGTCGGCGATGGACGGCTATGCGATCCGCTTCGCCGAACGGCCGGGCCCGTGGACCGTGGTCGGCGAGAGCGCGGCGGGCGGCGGGCTCGGCCGCGCGCTGGCGCCGGGCGAAGCCGCCCGCATCTTCACCGGCGCGCCGGTGCCCGAGGGCGCCGACGTGATCCTGGTCCAGGAGGAGGCCGCGCGCGACGCCGACCGGCTGACCATGACGGGCGAGGGGCCGCCCCGGATCGGCGCGCACATCCGCCGGCGCGGCGGCGACTTCGCCGAGGGCGGCCTGCTGATCCCCGAGGGCGCGCCGATCGGCGCGGCGGCGATCGCGCTGGCGGCGAGCGGCGGCCATGGCGCGGTCGCCGTCCGCCGCCGGCCGCGCGTCGCTTTGCTGTCGACCGGCAACGAGCTGGTCGCGCCGGGCGCGCCGACGCCGGGGGCGCTGCTCCCCGCCTCCAACGGGCCGATGCTGGCGGCGCTGCTGCGGGGAGAGGCCTGCGCGGTGCAGGACCATGGCATCGTCCGCGACGATCTCGACGCGATCGCCGCCGCCTTCACGGCGATGGCGGCGGGCGCCGACATCATCGTCACGACCGGGGGCGCCTCGGTCGGCGACCATGACCTGGTGCTGCCGGCGCTGGAGAAGGCGGGCGCGCGGATCGATGTCTGGAAGGTGCGGATGAAGCCGGGCAAGCCGGTGATGATCGGCATGCTGGGCGACGCGATCATACTCGGCCTGCCCGGCAATCCGGTGTCGGCCTTCGTCACCGCGACCCTGTTCCTCAAGCCGCTGATCGCGCACCTGCTCGGCGCGGCGAACCCGGTGCCGGAGCCGGTCGTCGCGCGGCTCGGCGCGCCGCTGGCGGCGACGCGGGACCGGGCCGAATATTTCCGCGGACGCTGGGCCGGCGGCCGCGCGGTGCCGTTGTCGGGACAGGACAGCGCGGGGCTGTCGGCGCTGGTCGACGCGGCGCTGCTGATCGTCCGCCCGCCGGACTCGCCCGGCCTCGACGAAGGCGCCGAGGTGCCGGTTTTACCGATCGCTTGACAGATTCCGGCCAGTTGCCTAAATGTTCTCCGTCCGTTCCCGACGAGGGCATTTGCCATGCTGACCCGCAAGCAACATGAACTGCTGTGCTTCATCAACGACCGGCTGTTGCAGACCGGCGTGTCCCCTTCGTTCGAGGAGATGAAGGAAGCGCTCGACCTCAAGTCGAAGTCGGGCGTCCACCGCCTGATCAGCGCGCTCGAGGAACGCAATTTCATCCGCCGCCTGCCCAACCGCGCCCGCGCGCTGGAGGTGCTGCGCATGCCCGAGACGGCGACCGCCAAGCCGACCGCCGCCGCGTCGGGCAAGGCGAAGGCCGCCGCGCCGGCCGTCCCGCAGGCCGCCAACGAGAATGTGCTGGAGATTCCGCTGCACGGCCGCATCGCCGCCGGCCTGCCGATCGAGGCGCTGGAAGGGCAGAGCAGCCTGTCGGTGCCCGCCGCGCTGCTCGGCCCGGGCGAGCATTATGCGCTCGAGGTGGCCGGGGATTCGATGGTCGAGGCCGGCATCCTCGACGGCGACTATGCACTGATCCGCCGCGCCGAGACGGCCCGCGACGGCGAGATCGTCGTCGCGCTGATCGCCGATGCCGAGGCGACCCTCAAATATTTCCGCCGCGAGGGCGCGATGATCCGGCTCGACCCGGCCAACCGCGCCTATGACCCGCAGCGCTACAAGCCCGACCAGGTCCGCATCCAGGGCAAGCTCGCCGGCCTGTTGCGGCGCTACTGATTGTCGACGTCATTCACCCTCTCCTCGTCATGCCAGTACAGGCTGGCATGACGGCTAGAGCGATTTCTAGGCAGATGGAAACATCTGCCGGCTCGGAAATCGCGGTAAAACAACAATCTAGAGCGGCCGATCCGATGCAATCGGATCGTGAACCGCTCTAGGTGGGGTTTGGCCGCTCCAGCGACAGGTAGATGCTGTCGCACCACTCCTCGCCGATCAGCCAGGTTCGCTCGGCGAAGCCGTTCTCCGCGAAATTCAGTCGCCTGAGCAAGTTCAGCGATCCGACATTGCGCGGATCGACGTCGGCGACGATCCGCTCCAACCCATGGACGTCGAACGCCCGCCCGATCAGCGGCGTCAGCGCCTCGGCGGCGAGCCCCAAACCCCAATGGTCGGGCCGCAGGATGAAACCGATCTCGGAAAAGCGGTAGAACCCGGCCTTGCCGATCACCCTTCCCGCATGTTCGATCACGAAATCCTCGCCCTCCGCGGGCGGAATGGCGATCATGTCATCCAGCCAGGCACGGGTGTCGTCGATCGATGCATGCGGCACGCTCGACCAATAACGCATTGCCGTCCGGTCGCTCAGCACCGCGTGCAGATCGTCCAGGTCGCTCGGACGAACGGCTCGAAGCAGCAGGCGCGCGGTGCGGATCTCGACCATTGTTGCTCCCTTACATCCGGAAGGTCGACCAGGGGTGGCGGCCGACCGCCGCCGCCACGCTGTCGACCGCACCGCGATCGAGGTCAATGGCGAGGCCGCCGGTCCGGGCCAGCAGCGGGCGGTCGATCTTGAGCCAGCGCGGCGTGCAGCCGCGCGGCAGGCGGCGTTCGCTGATCGCGATGTCGGCGGCGGCGCAGGCGCGCGACAGCCGGGTCCAGTCGAGCCGATAGGGGCTGCGCGTCGCGAGGATGCGCCAGCGCCGCCCACCGCGCTGGATATCGGTGATGCAGAGATCGGCCGAGCAGCGCGCCTGCATCAGCGCGTCGACCGGCAGCGCTTCGGCATCGACGCCCGCCGCCTCGCCGAGCACGCCGCGGATATAGTCGCCCGCGCGGTCGCGGAGCAGCGCGACCCGGCCGTCGCCGAGGACGAAGGCGACGTGGCGGCCGTCGCCCGTCACCAGCAGGTCGGGCGTCGGCGACAGCAGCGCCCATAGCGCGCCCGCCGCGACGGGCAGCAGCCCCCAGCGCCGCGCCCGCGTCCGCCACAGCGCCAGCCACAGCCCGCCCGCCGCCATCAGCGCGAAGGCGCCCCACGCCATGGTCGGCAGCATCGCCACCGCGCCCGGCGCCGCCGCGACGGTCCGCGCGATCCACAGCAGCAGCGCGAGCGCCTGCGACACCAGCCACCAGGCCGGCGCGCCGATCCCGGCGATGTCGAGCAGCAGCGCCAGCGCCTCCAGCGGCATGATCACGAAGGTGGTGAGCGGGATCGCGACCATGTTGGCGAGCGCGCCGTAGAAGCCCGACTTGTGGAAATGGAACAGCGCGATCGGCGCGAGCGCGACCTCGATCACCAGCCCCGACAGCAGCAGCACCGCCAGGCCCCGGCCGAACCGCGCCGCCATCCCCTCGTCGCGACGCGCGGCGAAGGCGGCGACGCGCGGATGGTCGAGCGTCGCGACCAGCGCGGTCACCGCCGCGAAGCTGAGCTGGAAGCTCGGCCCGGCCAGCGCCTCGGGCCAGAACAGCAGCACGACCAGCGCGCCCGTCGCGACCAGCCGCAGGGTCAGCGCCTCGCGCCCCATCGCGATCCCGGCCAGCACCAGCAGCGCGGCGACGCACGACCGGATCGTCGGCACCTGCGCGCCCGACAATAATGTATAGGCGATACCTGCCAGCGCCCCGGCGCCCGCCGCGATCAGCAGCAGCGGCGCGCGCAACGCCAGCGCCGGGCTGAGCGCGAGCAGTCGCAGGGCGAGCAGCAGCACGCCGCCGACCACCGCCGATACGTGCAGCCCCGACACCGACAGCAGGTGCGCGAGCCCCGACCGGCGCAGCGCCTCGACATCCTCCTCGGCGATCGCGCCCTGGTCGCCGGTCGCGAGCGAGGCGGCGATGCCCCCGGCGCTCATCCCCGTCACCCGCGCCTCGATATGCTCCGACAGGCGGGCGCGGCGATCGGCGAGCCAGTCGAGCGGGCCGCGCCCGTCGCCGGCCGGCACGATCCGGGGCGGATCGAGCGCCTTGCCGGTCGCGCCGATCCCCTGGAACCAGGCGGCGCGCGCGAAATCATAGGCGCCCGGCACCGCCGGCGGCGCGGGCGGCATCAGCCGGGCGCGCACCCGGATGCGCCCGCCGGCCGCGACCGGCCGCTCCAGATCGGCCTGGTCGACGTTGAGCCGGATGCGGTGCGGCAACAGCAGGCCGGCATCGGGCGCGATCGTCAGCCGGGTCAGCTCGCGCGCGGGCATCCGCTCGACCGCCTCGATCCGGCCCGCGACCTCGGTCACCACCGGCCGGTCGATGCGCGGCGCGGCGACCCAGTCGGCGCGCGCCCAGACCAGCAGCAGCCCGGCGATCGCCGCCAGCGCCCCGACCAGCAGCAGCCGTCCGGCCCGCCGCCCGACACCGAGGGCGACCCCGCACAGCGCGATCCCGGCGAGAAGCGCCAGCGCCGCGAACCAGCCGTTCCGGTCGGGCAGCACCAGCCACAAGGCGATGCCGCCGCCAAGCGCGACCGGCAACCACAGCGCGACCTGGTCCCGCTCCGCCTCCAGCCAGGCTTCGAGTCGCGCGGCGATCCTATGGCCGATCGCCGGGCGGACGGCGGACCCGATCGGCGGCGGCGCCCGGAAAAGCCCGGCTTTCAGCATGTCGCCGGACGCCACCGCCGATTCGCAGCGCTTGGCCCGTCCACCGGTTTGACCCGGCGGGAAAATGCTTTACGGGGCGCATCGACATCGCAGGCCATCGGGCCCGATCTTGGAGAAAGCGCGCGTGGGCGCAAGCATGGAAAAGCAGACCGTCGTCACCCGTTTCGCCCCGTCGCCGACGGGCTTCCTGCACATCGGCGGCGCCCGCACCGCCCTGTTCAACTGGCTGTTCGCCCGCCACCATGGCGGCAAGTTCCTGCTCCGCATCGAGGATACCGACCGGGCACGATCGACCCAGGAGGCGATCGACGCGATCCTCGACGGGATGCGCTGGCTCGACCTCGGCTGGGACGGCGAGGTCGTCTACCAGTTCGCCCGCGCCGAACGCCATGCCGAGGTCGCCCGCGAGCTGCTCGCCAACGGCCATGCCTATCGCTGCTACGCGACCCCGGAGGAGCTGGCCGAGCTGCGCGAGCAGCAGCGCGCCGCCAAGCAGCCGCTGCGCTATGACGGCCGCTGGCGCGACCGCGACCCGTCCGAGGCGCCCGCAGGCGCGCCCTTCGTCATCCGGCTGAAGGCGCCGCGCACCGGCGAGGTGACGATCGACGACCAGGTCCAGGGCCCGGTCACCGTCCAGAATGCCGAGCTGGACGACATGATCCTGCTCCGCTCGGACGGCACGCCGACCTATATGCTCGCGGTGGTGGTCGACGATCACGACATGGGCGTCACCCATGTCATCCGCGGCGACGACCATCTCAACAACGCCTTCCGCCAGCTCGCGCTGATCCGCGCCATGGGATGGGAGGAGCCGGTCTACGCGCATATCCCGCTGATCCACGGCGCCGACGGCGCCAAGCTGTCGAAGCGGCACGGCGCGCTCGGCGTCGACGCCTATCGCGACGAGCTGGGCCTGCTGTCGGAGGCGGTGAACAACTATCTGCTGCGGCTCGGCTGGGGCCATGGCGACGACGAGATCATCAGCCGCGAGCAGGCGGTCGAGTGGTTCGACCTGGCCGGCGTCGGCCGCTCGCCGTCGCGCTTCGATTTCAAGAAGCTGGAGAATCTCAACGGCCATTATATGCGCGAGGCCGACGACGCCCGGCTGGCCGATCTGATCGCCCCCGGAGTCGCGGCGCGGGCCGGCCGGGAATTCGATTCGGCGGACCACGACCTTCTGCTCCGCAGCATCCCTTTCCTCAAGGTAAGGGCGAAGGATATCAATGAGTTGGCCGAGGGCGCGAGCTTTCTGTTTCGCACTCGCCCGCTCGATATGGACGAGAAGGCCGCATCGCTGCTAGACGATCCCGGCAAGGCGTTGCTGGCCCAGGCTCGCGAGGCGCTTGCCGCCACGGACGACTGGTCGGCGCTTGCGCTGGAGGCGGGGGTCCGGTCGGTGGCGGAACGCGGGGGGATCGGCCTCGGCAAGGTGGCGCAACCGCTCCGCGCGGCGCTCACCGGCCGCACCACATCCCCCGGCATTTTCGATGTCCTGGCCCTCCTCGGCCGCGAGGAGAGCCTGGGGCGGCTCGACGATCAGTTGGGGTGATCGGGCAGGACTGAAATAACCGGGATTGCCGCCTCGCGGCAAAGGGGCGAACGACAGGAGATTGAACATGGCGGATACTGTGAAACTGGAGATCGGCGGCAAGACGTCCGAATATCCGGTCCTGTCGGGCACGGTCGGCCCCGATGTCGTCGACATCCGCAAGCTCTACGGCGCGACCGGCGCCTTCACCTATGATCCGGGCTTCACCTCCACCGCGTCGTGCCAGTCGGCGCTGACCTATATCGACGGCGACCAGGGCATCCTGCTCCACCGCGGCTATCCGATCGACCAGCTCGCCGAGCAGTCGAGCTTCATGGAAGTCTCCTACCTGCTGATCAACGGCGAGCTGCCGAGCAAGAAGGAGCTGGAGGACTTCACCTACACGATCAGCCGCCACACCATGCTGCACGAGCAGCTCGCCACCTTCTATCGCGGCTTCCGCCGCGACGCGCACCCGATGGCGATCATGTGCGGCGTGGTCGGCGCGCTGTCGGCCTTCTACCACGACTCGACCGACATCAACGACCCGAAGCAGCGGATGATCGCCAGCCACCGGCTGATCGCCAAGATGCCGACGATCGCGGCGATGGCGTATAAATATTCGGTGGGCCAGCCCTTCCTCTATCCGAAGAACGACCTCAGCTACACCGCCAACTTCCTGCGCATGACCTTCGGCGTGCCCGCCGAGGAATATGAGCCCGATCCCGTCATCGTCTCGGCGATGGACAAGATCTTCATCCTCCACGCCGACCATGAGCAGAACGCCTCGACCTCGACCGTGCGCCTCGCCGGTTCGTCGGGCGCCAACCCGTTCGCCTGCATCGCGGCGGGCATCGCCTGCCTGTGGGGCCCGGCACATGGCGGCGCGAACGAGGCCGCGCTCAACATGCTCCGCGAGATCGGCACGCCCGATCGCATCCCGGAATATATCGCCCGCGCCAAGAACAAGGACGATCCCTTCCGCCTGATGGGCTTCGGCCACCGCGTCTACAAGAATTTCGATCCGCGCGCGAAGGTGCTCGGCAAGGCGGCGACCGAGGTGCTCGACAAGCTCGGCATCAACGACCCGGTCCTCGACACCGCCCGCGAGCTCGAGCAGATCGCGCTCAAGGACCAGTATTTCATCGACAAGAAGCTCTATCCGAACGTCGATTTCTACTCGGGCGTGATCCTGTCGGCGATCGGCTTCCCGACCACGATGTTCACCGTCCTGTTCGCGCTCGCCCGCACCGTCGGCTGGGTCGCGCAGTGGAACGAGATGATCTCGGACCCCGAGCAGAAGATCGGCCGCCCGCGCCAGCTCTACACCGGCCCGGCGCAGCGCGACTACGTGCCCGTCAGCCAGCGGTGATGTGATTTAGCGGGACAAGAACGAGGCCGGGGCGAAAGCTCCGGCCTCGTTCTTGAGAACCGTCACCCCGGCGGAGGCCGGGATCTCAGGCGGCTCCTGCCTCGACCTCATCGCCCCTCTCCCGAGACCCCGGCCTCCGCCGGGGTGACGGTGGGAGTTCCTCCCCCGCCGGCAGCGTGAACACGAAGCGCGCGCCCTGCCCCCGGGCGCTGTCGACGCCGAGGTCGCCGCCCATCGCGCGGGCGAGCCGGCGCGAGATGTAGAGGCCGAGGCCGCTGCCGGTGCCGTCGCGCAGGCCGAGCCGCTCGAACCGTTCGAAGATGCGGTGCTGGTCGTCCTCGCCGATGCCGTCGCCCGCGTCGGCGACGATCACCGCGGCGATGTCGCCCTCGCGCTCGCAGCGTATCCAGATGCGGCCGCCGGGCGGCGAATGGCGGATCGCGTTGCTCAGCAGGTTGATCAGCACCTGCAGGACGCGGCGGACATCGCCCAGCGCGGTCACCGGCGCGCCGGCGGGGCCATCGATCGTCACCTCTTCCCCGGCCGCGCGCATGCCGAGCAGCGCGGCGGCGCGCTGGGCCGCCTCGACCAGGTCGACGCGGTCGGCCTCGGGCCGGAAATCGGCGCGCTCGATCGTCTGCAGGTCGATCAGGTCGTCGACCAGCGCGAGCAGATGGCGGCCCGCCCCGGCGATGTCCTCGGCATAGCTGGCATAGTCGCGCCGCACCGGCCCGTCGCCGCGCCCCGAAATGCTGTCGGCATGGGCGATGATCCGGTCGAGCGGCCCGCGCATCGCCTGGCCGAGCTGGTTGCCGAACGCCTCGTCGAGCGGGGCCGGATCGGGCAGGCGGCCCCGGGCGGCCTCGCGCGTCGCCCGGCGGCTGACGAGCAGCTGGTAGCCGCCGAACCCCTCGGCCTCGCCGAGCAGCGGGACGCCCGCGATCCGCACCGGGATGCCGGCGCCGAGGCGGAAGACCGCGTCCTCGTCCTCGAAGCGGGCCGCGCTCGCCGCCGCGGCGACGATGGTCGACACGCCCTCCCCCGCCTCGCTCAGCGCGAACAGCGCCTCGATCGGCTGGCCGACCGCGCCGGGCAGGTTGGACGGCGGATGGGTGACGCGCAGCATGGCGTCGGTCTCGACGATCCAGTCGGCGGTCGCCCGGCTGAAGTCGCGCCAGCGCAACGCCTCCAGCGCGGGCGGCGGCTGGATCGCGGGCATCTCCTGCCAGCCGGTGATGGCCAGTTCGGTGCCGCCGCCGTCGGGGCGCACGCGCACCCACAGCTCGACGTCCTGGTCGCCCTGCGCCGCGATCACCCGGCGCGACAGGGCGATGCCGAGCCGCCGCGCCAGCCGTGCGACCGAGGAGAGCTGCGGCACCGCGAGCATCCCGCCCGGCACCCCGCCGGCGCGCTCGTGCAGCCGGAACAGCGGCGGATCGGCCTCGACCAGCCGGCCCCGGTCGTCGACCCGGCCGACGACCGGGCGCAGGCCGTGGGGGGCGTTCATCGCCGCCGGCCGCCTTCGCCGATCTCGATCACGGCGCGGCGGTAATTGGGATCGAGCCGCCAGATCAGCACCGCCTCGGCCGCCTCGCGCCGGCCGAGCGCGTCGAACGCGTCGGCGCGGGCGACGATCGCCTCCTCGTCGGCGTCCTCGGCCGATCCGATCCGCCACAGCATCGTCACCGCCGCCTCGCGCCCGCAGTCGATCGCGCGCAGCACCGTGCCCAGCATCATCCCCGACGGATCGGTGATCATCGACCAGACGCCCGCCGAATCGATCCCCGCCCGCCGCGCGACCGCCGCAGTGAACAGCGCCAGCCAGCCTTCCTCCAGCGCGTCGACGAGCAGCGCGTCGTCGATCAGCCCGGCCGCATCGAGCAGCGCGGCGAGCGCGTCGGCGCGACCCTCCAGCGTATCGGCGTCATCATGCTCGGCGAGCAGCGCGCGCACCGCGGCGGCGAGCAGCAGGTCGGCCTGGCTGTCGGGCAGGCCGTGGTGGCGGATCAGATAGTGGCGCAGCGCCGCCGCCACCGCCCAGAGCAGCTTGCGGTGCGGCCCGGGCGGCAGGTCGGTCCGCGCCAGCGCGGGATCGCCGAACGGATCGTAGCGGCGGCTCTCGGCGACCAGCAGCGCCATCGTCGCCTCGGCGATCGCGGCGTCGCCGAGGTCGAGCAGCCGCTGCGCCAGATCGGCGACATGATAGGGCGAATCGCGGCCCAGCATCAGCGCGAGGCGATGCTCGTCGACCCGGCGCAGCATCGCCGCGACCAGATCGGCCTCGCGCAGCAGCCGCGTCCGTTCGAGCAGCGGCTGCGCGATCGGCATCGTCGCCGATCCGAGCGCGGCGAGCAGCTCGGGATGCGGCTCGTCGGCCAGCGAATCGATCAGGCGGATGCGCAGGTCGTCCTCGATCGCGCCGATCAGCGCGCGCATGAGTTGCGCGATCTGGGCGCGATGCTGGTCGGAAAGATCGGGGCCGTCGGACCGGAACAGGTCGCCGGCGGCGCGGCCGACCCGGCTTTCGGCGCTGTCGAGGGCGCGCGCGGCATCGGTGAGCCAGCGCGCGGACGCGGGCCTCCCCATCTCCTGCCGTTCGTCCTCGAGCCCTATCATGCTTCGTTCATATCGAAATGTCGTTAAATCGAAGCTAAACCCTCAACTGTCACAAATACGCGCGCCCTTCCACGCCGTCGCGAATCTTTCGACGAAGGACAAGACGGCATAGGCGGTGAGCGCGGCGAGCATCCAGCGCCAGCCGCCCAGCACCGCGACCGCGGGGGCCAGCCAGACCAGCGCGTCGGCGCTCGCCAGCCAGCGCGGCGACGGCGACGGCCGGATCGCGGCGACGATCGTCTCCAGCGCGCCCGCGCCGGCCAGCGCGGCGGGCAGCAGCGCGGCGACCAGCCACCAGCCCCAGCCCCCCTCGTCCACGAGCAGCCGGGCGAGCAGCAGCAGCGCCGCCAGCGCCGCGGCATGGCGGGCGAGCGCGACCAGCGCGGTCGGTTCGGCGACGCCGCCCCAGATCCGCGCCATGCGCCGCGCCGCCGAAGCGGTCGCCGCCGCGAGCGGGAGCAGCAGCGCCGCCCCCCAGAACAGCTTGAAGCCGGCGAGCAGCGCCGCGAACCAGGCGATCCCCACCGCGACGCCGGCGACCAATCGCTGGTCGATCTGCCGCGCGATCAGCGGGCCGATCAGCGGCCCCGCGACCAGCCGGTGGAGGTAGAGCTCGACCCAGTTGCCCTCGCCCGGATCGGCGCGGCGCAGCAGTCCCGCCTCGATCGTCCCGATCGCGGCCGGGCCGATCGCCAGCACCGGCGGCGGCAAGGGGCGCTCGCCGCTGGGATCGAGCGCAGAGATGCGCGCCGCATCGTCCTGCACCAGCCGGCGCAGCAGCGTCGAGGTGAGGTCCCAGTCGCCGAGCATCCGCGCGGTCGCCTCGAGCAGCGCCTTGTCGAGCAGCGCATAGCCCGCCCAGCGCTCGGCCGCGTCGATCCGCTCGAACGCGGCATGGTCCTGGTCGTCGGGCAGCGCGAGCAGCGCGGACCCCTCCTCGGTGCCGGCCAGCGCGTCGACCGCGCCCTGCGCCGCGACCGCGCCGTCGGCGACCAGCAGGATCTTCTCGGACGGGTGGAAGCGGTCGATCGCATCGGCGACGCTGCGCGCGATCTCGATCCGCGCGCCCTGCCGCCGCAGCCGGTCGACCGCCTGGGCGAGCACCGCCGGCACCCGTTCGACCAGCACGACGATGTGCGCCGCCCCGGCCGCGATCGCCAAGCCGGCCTGATGCTCGATCAGGGTGCGGCCGGCGAGCGGCAGGGTGGCGCGGAGCCCGTCGCCAATATCGGTCTGGTCCTGCGCGGCGATCAGCGCGGCGAGCGGCAAAGTTCGGTCCCCCTCGGCAAGCCGACGGGGATAGAGTCAGTCGGGCGATTCTGCAAAGCGGAATGGCGTCCGGACTGTTCGGTTTTGGAGCGATCCGTCGCGGATTCGCGTCAGCGGCAGGCCGCCAGCGCGTCGGCGACCGCATCGAGCAGCAGCGGATCGGGCCCGGCATCGGCCGCGCGGGCGGCGGCGGCCATCAGCTCGACCATCCCGAAGCTGGCGGCGAGCCCCTGCAGCTTCAGCGCCTCGTCGCGCCATGCCGCGACCCCGTCGGCCCGCGACAGCGCGGCGACGTGCCGGGTCGCCGAAGCGAGGAACAGCGCGCGCAGCTCGGCGACGGCGGCGGCGTCCCCGTCGACCGTTTCGGCCAGCATGCGGTCGAGGGCTCCGGGAAACATGCTCATCGTCGCATAAGGAGACGAGAAGAGTGAAGATTCGGTTAGTCGAGGCTATCGCTCGACTCGCGCTTCCTGTAGATGGGAAGGGCATGGGGAAGGCACCGCATCCGCTGGATCGCTGGCGGGCCGCGAACGCGGCCGAGGCGGATGCCGTTCGCGCCGCCGCCGCGACCGATGCGCCCACCGAAGAGACATCCGCGCAAGAGGGCGCCGAAGACGGTGCCGACGCGGACGAGCTGCTGCTCGGCGCGCCCGACGACGGAGCGCCGGTGCTGCCGGCCCGGCGCGGCGGGGACATCGCGATCGGCGCGGCCCTCGGCCTGATCGGCGCGGGCTGGATCGGTTTCCTGGTCGGCGGCGTGGTGCCGACCACGCCCGACCTGCCCGCCATCGCCAACAGCATCGCGCTGGCCTGCGGCCCGCTCGCGCTGCTCGGCATCCTCTACATATTGTTCCAGCGCGGCGCGCGGCGCGAGGCGGCCCGTTTCGGCGGGACGGCGCTGTCGATGCGGGTCGAGGCCCGCCGGCTCGAGGAAGCGGTCGCCCGGGTCACCGCCGCGCTCGACGAACGGCGCGACGCGCTGGGCAGCCACACCGCCGGCCTGCTCGACGAAGGCCAGCGCGCGGCCGAGAAGCTGCAGCAGATCAGCATGGACATGCGCGACGAGACCGACCTGCTCGCGCGCCAGACCGAGCTGCTCCACAACGCCGCAGGGATCGCCCGATCGGACATGAGCGGGCTGATGCTCGACCTGCCGCGCTCGCTCGACATGGTCAAGGAAGTGTCCGACCTGATCGGCTCGATCGGCGGATCGGCGCGCGACCATGCCCAGGGCCTGTCCGACGCGCTGTCGGCGATCATCGCGCGCAGCCATGAGGCGGACGAGATGATCGGCGCCGCGTCGGGCCGGCTCGCCACCCAGATCGGCCGGATCGAGACCCGCACCGAACGCACCACCCGCACGATCGAGGAGACCGCTTCCGCGCTCGGCCATGTGATCGACGCGACGCTCGACAAGACCGCGCTGGCGATTGAGCAGACCCGCACCGGGCTCGACGCGCAGCGCGCGGCGATGGCGGCGATGATCGACCATGGCCGCGCCGCGCTGGACGAGGCCGGCACCGCCGCCGCCGCCTCGATCGCGCAGCGGCTGACCGACATGAGCGGGCTGTCCCAGACGCTGTCGCAGCAGCTCGCCCAGCAGGACGAGGACGCCCGCCGGCTGTTCGCCAATCTCGAACATGCGCTGGGCGCGATCGAGAGCCGGTTCGAGGCGCTCGGCGCGACCGGCACCGAGCAGACCGCCGACCTCGCCGAACTGATCGTCACGCTGAGCGAGCATGCCGACGGCCTCGGCCAGGCGGTGACCAACAGCCTGGCCGGCGCGCGCACCCTGACCGACCGCGCCAACGCGCTGCGCATCGCCTTCGACGCGATCATCGGCAATGTCGAGCGCGACCTGCCGCAGGTGATGAGCAAGGTGGAGAGCGAGGCCGCGCGCGGCGACGCGACGATGCGCGCCGTCACCGCCCAGGCCGAGCAGCTCAACCAGACCGTCGAGCGCGCGACCGACCGGCTCGGCTCGGCCGACACGATGATCGACCGGCAGCGCGAGGCGATCGCCGGGCTGGGCGACCTCGCCGCCCGCCGCATGGCCGGGATCGCCGCCGAGGGCGACGCGCTGCTCGAACGGCAGCGGGCGCTGTCCGACGCCTTCGCCGAGGAGGCCAATGCCCGGCTGGAGGCCCTGCGCGACCATTCGAACGAGCTCGGCCGCCTGATCGGCGAGAGCGAGGCGAACATGCGGTCGCTGTCGGAGCTGTCGGGCAGCCGGCTGATCGACGCGATCCTCAAGGTGCGCGAGACCGCGTCGGAGGCGGCGCGCGGCGCCCGCGAGGCGCTCGAATCGATCATCCCCGACGCCAGCGAGAAGCTGGCGCGCAGCGGCGCCGAGGCGATCGAGCGCGCCTTCGGCGACCAGATCACCCAGCGCATCCACCTGATCTCCGACACCGCCGAGGCCGCCGTCGCCGCCGCCAACCTGGCGAGCGAGCGGCTGCTGACGCAGATGCTGTCGATCACCGAGGCCGCAGCCTCGATGGAGAAGCGCGTCGCCGATGCCGAGATCCAACAGGAGCATGTCTCGCAGGAGGCGGTCAGCCGCGAGGTCGCGATCCTGATCGAGCATCTCAACTCGGCGGCGATCGACGTCGCCAAGCTCCTGTCGCACGACGTGCCCGACGGCGCCTGGAAGGCCTATCTCCACGGCGACCATGGCGCCTTCACGCGCGCCGCCGTCCGCCTGCTCCGCCGCGACGAGGCGGCCGGCATCGCCCAGCTCTACGACGGCGACGGCGAGTTTCGCGAGCATGTGAACCGCTACATCCACGACTTCGAGGCGCTGCTGCGCCGCGTGCTCGCCAGCCGCGACGGCGGCGCGCTGGCGATGACGGTGCTGTCGTCCGACATGGGCAAGCTCTACGTCGCGCTCGCCCAGGCGATCGAGCGCCTGCTGATCTGATTTCTCTCACCGTCGCCCCTGCGGAGGCAGTGGCCCCATGTCTCTCATCAACCCGATGGCCATCGGGGAGCGGGCAGACATGGATGCCTGCCTCCGCAGGCATGACGGGAGAATGAGATTGAACCCCCGGCCAAGCTGCGCCACAAACCCAGCCATGGCGGGCGACATCAAACTCCACGACAGCTGGCGCGATCCCCTGGCGGAGGAATTCTCCTCCCCCTATATGGCCGCGCTGCGCGAATTCCTGATGGGCGAGCGGGCGAAGGGCAAGCGCATCTTCCCGGTCGCCAGCGACTGGTTCCGCGCGCTCGACCTCACTCCGCTCGACAAGGTCCGCGTCGTGATCCTGGGACAGGACCCCTATCACGGCCTCGGCCAGGCGCACGGCCTGTGCTTCAGCGTCCGGCCCGGCGTCGCGCCGCCGCCCAGCCTGGTCAACATCTACAAGGAACTCGACAGCGATCTCGGCATCGCCCGGCCCGCGCACGGCTTCCTCGAACATTGGGCGCGGCAGGGGGTGCTGCTGCTCAATTCGGTGCTGACGGTCGAGATGGGGATCGCCGCCTCGCACCGCGACCGGGGGTGGGAGAAGTTCACCGACGCGATCATCCGGCTGGTCAACGCCAAGCCCGATCCGGTCGTGTTCATGCTGTGGGGCAGCTATGCCCAGAAGAAGGCGGCGTTCGTCGATTCGACCGACCGCGGCGGCCGCCACCTCGTGCTGAAGGCGCCGCACCCCTCGCCGCTGTCGGCGCACAACGGCTTCTTCGGCTGCAAGCATTTCTCCAAGGCCAACGCCTTCCTCGCCGAGCACGGCATGGCCCCGATCGACTGGGCGCTGCCGCCGGTCGAAGCGGCGGCCTGAGCCCCGTCCGGTGAGCAGCGTCGACGCCGGGCTGATCGCAGCCTGGCTCGCGGCGCGATCGATGGCGCGCGACCTGCCGGCGCCGGTGCCCGATCGCGGCGGCTGGCGGGTCGACACCGGCCTGCCGGCCGAGACGCGCCGCCATGTCTTCACCGCCGCCTGCCCCGGACTGGTCGAGCTCGGCGCGACCATCGCCGAGCCGCGGGTGCTGCTCAAGCTCGCCGCGCCCCACGCCGAACTGGCGGCGCTGCTGCCGCCGTGCTGGCGGCTCGAACCGCTCGCTCATGTCATGACCTGCGCCGACGGCTTCGGCGCCGGCGGCGCGCCCGACCTGTCCGGCGGTTACCGGTTGTCGGTCGCGCGCGACGGCGACCGCGCCTTCGCCCGGATCGCCGCCCCCGACAGTGCGCTCGCGGCAAGCGGCCATGCCGCCGAACGCGACGGCGTCTTCATCTACGACCGGATCGTGACCGAGGCCGCGCACCGCCGGCGCGGGCTCGGCCGGGCGCTGATGCTCGCCCTCCAACGCACCCGCCGCTCGCCCGCCGCGCGCCAGGTGCTGACCGCCACCGCCGACGGACGCGCGCTCTACGCCTCGCTCGGCTGGCAGGTGCATTGCCCGTGGAGCACGGCAGCGATCCCGGAATAGGCGCTCGCCCGCTCCGCCGGCATGACGACCAGATATCTATCGGAAACGCTTCACGCCGCGCGGTCGAGCAGCGGCCCCATCGCGACGATGTCGCCGGCGCTGAAGATCATCTCGCCCGGCGTCGCGCCCTCGACCGCGTGGAAGAAGAAGGGCGTCCCGAAGCTGTCGCCCTCGACGAGTTGCGCGGCCATGTCGGCGGCGACCGCCATGACGAGATCGGCCTGCGCGCCGCTGTCCGACGGCACGGTCGCGGTCAGATGATGGTCCATATAGGTCCGGTAGTCGGCGAGCGTCGTCTCCGGGCGGTACATATAATTGAGCTCGCGATAGGGTTCGCCCGGCCAGGGATAGATGACGTAGCGCATCTCGAGCTTGCGGAAGCCCTTCGGGAATTGCCGGTGGACGACCTGGCAGACCGCGCAGTCCTTGTTGGTGAACATGTAGCAGACGCCGTCGGACGCCGCCTCGCGCGCGGGCTCATGGATGCTGGGCAGCATGGCGAGCTGATCCCAGAAGGGGGCCAGTTCCTTCTGGAAGCCGGCCTGCGCCACGATGCCCGGCGTTCCCGCCACGGCAGCACGACCCGCGAACAACAATCCCGGCACGGCGGCCAGCAGGCTGCGCCTGTTCAACATGAAAGGTCCCCCGACCTGTGATCGCGAAGCAACCCGCCCCATGTAGCGCTCGCCGGGCTCGGTGAACAGCATCCCCAGAGGCCCCCTCTTCGTCATCAAGTCAGTTGAGGCTGGAGATTGGCAGCGTCGCGGATGCGAGCATTGGCGATGCAGATAATTTTGCGCATGAGGGCGGCGAGAGCGAGGCGTTTGGGTTTTCCAGCGCGGACGAGTGCGTTGTAGAAGTCTGCGAGAGGATTTTTGCCGCGAGCGGCGGCGAGGGCGGCGATGAAGAGGGCGGGCCTGATCTGCCTTCGTCCGCCTGAGCTGTGTCGGCGGGCCTGGAGTTTTCCGCTGTCTCTGGGATGAGGGGCGCAACCAGCGAGGCTTGCGGCCTGCCGGCGGTTGAGAGAGCCGAGTTCGGGCATGGTTGCGATCAGGAGAGGAGCGAGGACGGCGGCGACGCCTGGGATGGATCGCAAGGCGCGAGCGCGGGAGGTGAGGTCGCGGTGTTGGTTGATGAGCTCCTCGATCTGAACCTCGATGGTGCGGATACGGTGTTCGAGATCGGCGATATGGTCGCGGATGTCGTCGGCGACGAGATGCCCACGAGGGGCCTTGAGGCGATTGGTTTCCTGGCGCTTCATGGCGACGAGATCGAGGCGTCGTGAGACGAGGAGGCTGATCTGGGCCTGGCAAGGCTCGGGAGGTTGCCAGCGCATCAGGCCGGGACTGCGGTCGATGGCGTAGCGGCTGAGCCAGCGGGCATCGATGGGGTCGGTCTTGGCGCGTTTGCCGAAGGAGCGGATATAGGCCTTGATCTTGGCGGCATCACCGCGGTGAACGGGGATGGCGAGGCCGCAGAGGACGGCGAGGAGCTTGTCCTCATGGCCTCCGGTCGCTTCGCATACGGCCAGATCGCGGTTGCGCAGCGGATCGAGCGCGGCCGTGAGGGCCTGGGTCTCGTTGGCTATGGTGAGGGTCTGGCCGGTTACGCTGTCGAACAGGGTCACGCTGTCCTGGGATACGTCGAGGCCAAGAGCTGTCTGGATTTCGTCGGCATATCGTATCATCTTGGGGTCCCATGCTTCGAATTGTCTGCGGGCGTGCCGAAAGGCGGCCCATTCAAGTCAGCAAGCGATGCGAAGCTGGGGCGACAAGAGCCCTGGATGACGTCGGTCGTTTCGACCTATTCCCGCACGGGCGCCTTGCCGCCACGAGCTGCGGGGTGGCCACCCCGCAGCTCGTCTCGCCAGCCACCCACTCTTAAATCATTTTCCCGAGAGACAATTCCCGCGAAGGCGGGAATGACGAAGAGGAAAAGGGAGAGCGAGCCCTACCCCTCCAGCGCCCAGCGGCCGAGCTCGACATGCTCGGTCAGCCCGACGAGGCTGTGGATCAGCACGAAGTCGTGCGCGCGCCAGCTGATCGGCAGGATCGGGCGGCGCTGCCCCTCGGCCTGGCCATAAGCGAGGGTGACGTGCGGCTCGAAGCGGAAGCCGCGATTGGGCCAGATGCCGGCATCGGCGATGGCGAGCTGGAGCTTCTGCTGGAAGGTCTTGAGCACGGGCATCGGCTCGCCCGGCTTGAGGCAGGTGACATGGCCGTTGCCGACCACCTCGGCCAGCGCCACCCGGAGCGCCGGCCCGCCGACCTTCGCCGCCGCGCCGCGCAGCGCGTCGACGATCCCCTGGGTCGGCGTCATCGGCAGGTCGAGCGACCAGAGGGTCAGGTGCAGCCGGTGATCGAACACATGACTCTTCGCCACCCCGATCCCCCCGCGCACCCCCGCGATCTCGGCAACCGCTTCCGCGCTGGGCTTCAGCGCGAAGAACAGGCGGTGGAGAATGATCTCGTCGCTATCGTCGAAGGACCGCAGAAGACTCATGATGTTTCTCCTTTGTTCCGGCCATCTACAGGAAAATCGATCGGAACGAAAGAAGAACTTCAAGGAGGCTCGTCGATGCCGGCCGATGAGCCTCCTTCCATCGCGACCCGCCTACTCCGCCGCCGGCAGATAGATCTCCCCGCCCTTCTCGCGGAACACGTCGCTCATCGCGCGCATGCCCGCCTCGGCGTCGCCGGCCGCGATGAACTGGTCGGCAGGGGCGTTCCTGGTGGCGGCGAAGTCGCGGACCTCCTGGGTGATCTTCATCGAGCAGAATTTCGGCCCGCACATCGAGCAGAAATGCGCGGTCTTGGCGCCTTCGGCCGGCAGCGTCTGGTCGTGATACTGCTCGGCCGTGTCGGGATCGAGCGACAGGTTGAACTGGTCGCGCCAGCGGAACTCGAAGCGGGCGCGGCTGAGCGCGTCGTCGCGCAGCTTGGCGGCCGGGTGGCCCTTCGCCAGGTCGGCGGCGTGGGCGGCGAGCTTGTAGGTGACCACGCCGACCTTCACGTCGTCGCGGTCGGGCAGGCCCAGATGCTCCTTCGGCGTGACGTAGCAGAGCATCGCCGTGCCGAACCAGCCGATCATCGCCGCGCCGATCGCCGAGGTGATGTGATCATAGCCCGGCGCGATATCGGTGGTCAGCGGCCCGAGCGTGTAGAAGGGCGCCTCGCCGCAGGCTTCGAGCTGCTTGTCCATGTTCGCCTTGATCTTGTGCATCGGCACATGGCCGGGGCCCTCGATCATCACCTGCACGTCGTGCTGCCAGGCGATCTGGGTCAGCTCGCCCAGCGTCTTCAATTCGCTGAACTGCGCCTCGTCATTGGCGTCGGCGATCGATCCGGGGCGCAGGCCGTCGCCCAGCGAGAAGGCGACGTCATAGGCCTTCATGATCTCGCAGATCTCGTCGAACCGCTCGTAGAGGAAGCTCTCGCGATGGTGCGCCAGGCACCATTTCGCCATGATCGATCCGCCCCGGCTGACGATGCCGGTGACGCGCTTGGCCGTCATTGGGATGAAGGGCAGGCGGACGCCGGCATGGATGGTGAAATAGTCGACGCCCTGCTCGGCCTGCTCGATCAGCGTGTCGCGGAAGATTTCCCAGGTCAGGTCCTCGGCGATGCCGCCGACCTTCTCCAGCGCCTGGTAGATCGGCACCGTGCCGATCGGGACCGGCGAGTTGCGCAGGATCCATTCGCGCGTGTCGTGGATGTTGCGGCCGGTCGACAGGTCCATCACCGTGTCGGCGCCCCAGCGGATCGACCAGACCATCTTGTCGACCTCGGCCGCGACGTCGGAAGCGACCGCCGAATTGCCGATATTGGCGTTGATCTTCACCAGGAAGTTGCGGCCGATCGCCATCGGCTCCGATTCGGGATGGTTGATGTTGCTGGGGATGATCGCCCGGCCGCGCGCCACCTCGTCGCGGACGAATTCGGGGGTGACGAAGTCGGGGATCGCCGCGCCGAAATCCTCGCCGTCGCGCAGCAGCTTCTCCTTGAGCGCGGCGCGGCCGACATTCTCGCGGATCGCGACATATTCCATCTCGGGCGTGATAATGCCGCGCCGGGCATAGTGCATCTGGCTGACATTCTGCCCTGCCTTCGCGCGCAGCGGGCGCCGCACCACGTTCGGGAAGGGGGTGACGCCGCCCGACCGGTCCGGCCCCTTCAGGCCGTTGTCCTCGGGCTTGATCGCGCGGCCCTCATAGTCCTCGACGTCGCCGCGCCCGAGAATCCAGTCGCGGCGCAGCGCGGGCAGGCCGGCCATGATGTCGATATGGGCGTTGGGATCGGTATAGGGGCCGGAGCAGTCATAGACGCGGACCGGCGGCTCGCCCGACGACGGCTCGAGCGCGATCTCGCGCATCGCGACGCGGACGCCCTGAGGCCCCTCGACATGGATCTTGCGCGATCCCCGGATCGGACCGGTCGTCACCTTCATCTCGGTGCGCGCGGGAATATCGGCCATGTCACGTCTCTCCATTAGGGCTCGTGAACGAGGGAGGAGAGACCGCTGGCGGCGTTCCCTCCCTACGCCGGTGCGAGCCGGATCAGGTTCAGCGGGTCGTGGGCATCGCAGCGCCACCTCTCAGCCTTCGGCTCCCCGGGGATGTAAACCATGGTAACGAAAGATCGACCTGAACGAAAGAGGCGTCTGCAAGGCTGGCATCGTCGGGCGGCTGCTCTATAGGCTGGACGTCATGAGCGGCGTCATGTGCGATCTCGCCATCATCGGCGGCGGCCTTTCGGGCGGACTGATCGCATTGGCCGCGCGCCGGGCGCGGCCCGATCGCCGCGTCCTGCTGATCGAGGCGGCGCCGACGCTGGGCGGCGCGCACCTCTGGTCCTTCCTCGACAGCGACGTGGAAGCGGAGGACCGGCCGCTGCTCGAACCGCTGGTCAACTATGGCTGGCGCGAGTTCGCGGTGGTCTTCCCGCTCTACAAGCGGGCGCTGCCCTTCCCCTTCTACAGCATCCGTTCCGACCGGTTCGACGCGGCGCTGCGCGAGGCGATGCCGGCCGAAAGCATCCTGACCGGGCGGCGCGCGCTGGGCGTCGCCCCCGACGGGGTGGTGCTGGAGGACGGGACGCTGATCGGGGCGGGCGGCGTGATCGACGCGCGCGGGCCGGGCGACCTGTCGCTGCTAGACCTCCATTACCGCAAGTTCGTCGGCTATGAGCTGACCCTCGACGGCCCGCACAGCGTGCGCCGCGCGACGCTGATCGACGCCGCCGCCGATCCGGCCGAGGGCTTCCAATATATGGAGATGCTGCCGATCGAGAACGACCGGCTGTTCATCGAGGACGTCCGCTACGAAAGCTGGCCGGAGATGGACATGGCCGACCATGGCAACCGCATCGTCAACCATGCGGCGCGCTTCGGCTGGCGCATCCGCAGCTCGGCGCGCGGCCAGGCGGGCGTCCTGCCGATCGCGCTGGGCGGCGACTTCGCCGACTATTGGCGATCGGGCGGCGAGGGCGTCGCCAAGGCGGGCCTGCGCGCCGGGCTGTTCCACCCGGTCACCGGCAATTCGCTGGCCGATGCCGCGCGGGTCGCGCGGCTGGTCGCCGAAGCCGACGACTGGTCGGGCGCGGCGCTCCACGCCATGCTCCACGACCATGCCGCGCGCGCCTGGGCGAAGCGGGCCTATTATCGCCGCTTCGCCACGCGGATGCTGCGCGATACTCCGCCGGCGGAAGGCTACAGGATGCTCGAAAGCCTCTATGCGATGGACGCCGACCTGATCGCGCGCTTCCACGCGATGCGCCTCGGCTTTGCCGACCGCATGGCGCTCAGCCTCGGCGAGGGGCCGATGCCGGTCGGGGCGATGTTCCGGCGATGACCCCGCTCCGCGCGCTCTGCGTCTTCTGCGGGTCGAGCCCCGGCGTCGATCCCGTCCACGGCGTCGCCGCCCGCGCGCTGGGCGCCGCGCTGGCGGAGGCGGGGATCGACCTCGTCTATGGCGGCGGCCGGGTCGGCCTGATGGGCATGGTCGCCGATTCGGTGCTGGCCGCGGGCGGCCGGGTGACCGGGGTGATCCCCAAGGCGCTCGCCGACCTCGAGGTCGCGCATCTCGGGCTGACCGAGCTGCACGTCGTCGGATCGATGCACGAGCGCAAGGCGATGATGGCCGACCGCTCGGACGGCTTCATCGCGCTGTCGGGCGGGATCGGCACCTTCGAGGAGCTGTTCGAGATCTGGACCTGGGGCCAGCTCGGCGACCATGCCAAGCCGGTCGCGCTGCTCAACGTCGCCGGCTTCTACGACAAGCTGGCGGGCTTCCTCGACGACGTCGTCACCGCCGGCTTCCTGCGCCCGGCGCACCGCGCGATGCTGATGGTCGACGACGATCCGGCCGCGCTGGTGCGGCGGATGCGCGACCATCGGGCGCCGCTGGTGGCGAAGTGGATCGATCGCGCGGAGCGGTAGTTTGTTTGGCCTCAAGCGCCGGCGGTCGCATCCGCGACCCCACGGCTCGCACGGCGAGCCGATCTCCGCCTACGGACTGCCCCCGGCAGTCCGCGGACCGGCTCCGATCCTCGCATAAGCTCGGGCGGCCGTTCGGCCTTGCGGGACGCTGACGCGCCCCGTTCCACCGCAAGATCGCACGTTCCAGGATGAGGACGAAAGCCGTCTCCCACTCATTCATTGCGCATCAAGGCGCGGCGGCGCACAAGCCGGCCGGTTTCGTTCCAGGAGCGCCATGAGATGCCCCGCCCGTCCCGCCTGATCCTGCTGCCGCTCCTCGCCGTCGTCGCCGGCTGCGCCACCGTCTCGCCCGAGGCGCGGGTGCGCAGCAAGCTGATCGAGGCGGGCATCCGCCCCCCGGTCGCCGGCTGCATGGCGGAGCGGATGGTCGACCGGCTGTCGCTGGTCCAGCTCAAGCGGCTCCAGTCGCTCGGCGGGCTCGGCAACCACGACGTGCGCGGCATGAGCATCGACGAACTGGTCCACCGCCTGCGCGCGCTGCAGGATCCGGAAATCGTCTCGGTCGTGCTCAAGGCGGGAATCGGCTGCTCGATCGCGAGCTGATTGCGCGCGCGAAAGATTCTCTATCGCGGCGCGGCGCCCGATTCGCCTTGTTGGGGTTTTCAACGCCGCGCTTTCATGCTTAAGCGCCTGCCGATCCGATCGGCTTTCCAAGGGACGCTCACGCATGAACATCCACGAATATCAGGCCAAGGAACTGCTGGCGAAGTTCGGCGTCGCGGTCCCCGCGGGCCACGCCGCCCTGACCGTCGACGAGGCCGTCGAGGCCGCCAAGAAGCTCCCCGGGCCGATCTGGGTGGTCAAGGCGCAGATCCACGCGGGCGGCCGCGGCAAGGGCAAGTTCAAGGAACTGCCGGCCGACGCCAAGGGCGGCGTCCGCCTGTCCAAGTCGATCGACGAGGTCAAGGCCAACGCCGCCGACATGCTCGGCAACACCCTCGTCACCATCCAGACGGGCGAGGCCGGCAAGCAGGTCAACCGCCTCTATGTGACCGACGGCGCCGACATCAAATCCGAATATTATCTGTCGATGCTGGTCGACCGGAAGACCGGCCGCATCGCGATGATCGTGTCGACCGAGGGCGGCATGGACATCGAGCAGGTCGCCCATGACACGCCCGAGAAGATCCGCACCATCGTGATCGACCCGGCCGAGGGCTTCCAGCCGCACCATGGCCGCGCCGTCGCCTTCGCGCTGAAGCTGAAGGGCGATCTCAACAAGCAGGCGGTCAAGCTCGCCGAGCAGCTCTACAACGCCTTCATCGCCACCGACATGTCGATGCTCGAGGTCAATCCGCTGGTCGAGACGACAGACGGCAAGCTGCTTGTTCTCGATGCGAAGGTCAGCTTCGACTCGAACGCACTCTATCGCCATCCCGACATCCTCGCGCTGCGCGACGAGACCGAGGAGGACCCAGCCGAGATCGAGGCGTCTCAATATGATCTCGCCTATATCAAGCTGGACGGCGACATCGGCTGCATGGTCAACGGCGCCGGCCTCGCCATGGCGACGATGGACATCATCAAGCTCAACGGCATGTTCCCGGCCAACTTCCTCGACGTCGGCGGCGGCGCCACGAAGGAGAAGGTGACCGCGGCGTTCAAGATCATCCTGAGCGACCCGGCGGTGAAGGGCATTCTCGTCAACATCTTCGGCGGGATCATGCGTTGCGACATCATCGCCGAGGGCATCATCGCCGCGGCGAAGGAAGTGAACCTGTCGGTTCCGCTGGTCGTCCGCCTCGAAGGCACCAACGTCCAGCAGGGCAAGGACCTGCTCGCCGGTTCGGGCCTGCCGATCGTCGCCGCCGACGACCTGGGCGACGCCGCCCGCAAGATCGTCGCCGAGGTGAAGAAGGCGGCCTGATCGGACCGTCACGGCCCGGCCAGATCACAAGCGTGTTTTGCAAAATAGTAATTCGCAATTTCGCAATTTCGCATTTGATTTGGCCGGCCGGAGCGGCAATGGCGATCGGGCACTGGCCGTTTCCCTGACCGGATCGGCCACTCATGGATATGGATACGGCCTCCCCAGGGCAGGTGCCAAAGGCCAAGGAGTGAAGCTATGAAGGTCCTCGTGCCCGTGAAGCGGGTGATCGATTACAACGTCAAGCCGCGCGTCAAGATGGACGGTTCGGGCGTCGATCTCGCCAACGTCAAGATGTCGATGAACCCGTTCGACGAGATCGCGGTCGAAGAAGCGATCCGCCTGAAGGAAAAGGGCGTCGCGACCGAGATCATCGCCGTCTCGATCGGCGAGGCCAAGGCCCAGGAAACGCTGCGCACCGCGCTGGCGATGGGCGCCGACCGCGCGATCCTGATCGTCAGCGAGACCGAGGTCGAGCCGCTCGGCGTCGCCAAGCTGCTGGCGAAGGTCGTCGAGGAGGAGGCCCCGGGCCTCGTCATCCTCGGCAAGCAGGCGATCGACGACGATTCGAACCAGACCGGCCAGATGCTGGCGGCCCTCACCGGCCGGCCGCAGGGCACCTTCGCCTCCAAGGTCGAGGTCGAGGGCGACACGGTCAAGGTGACGCGCGAGGTCGACGGCGGCCTCGAGACGGTCAGCCTCAAGGCGCCGGCGATCATCACCACCGACCTGCGCCTCAACGAGCCGCGCTACGCCTCGCTGCCCAACATCATGAAGGCGAAGTCGAAGCCGCTCGCGCAGAAGACCCCCGCCGACTACGGCGTGGACGTCACCCCGCGCCTCAAGACCCTCAAGGTGTCCGAGCCGCCGAAGCGGCAGGCCGGCATCAAGGTCGCCGACGTCGATGAACTGGCGGCCAAGCTCAAGGCTCTGGGAGTTGCGGCATGAAGACGCTGGTTTGGGTCGAGCATGAGGCCGGCGCCGTCAAGGACGCCACCCTCTCGGCGGTCACCGCCGCCTCGAAGCTGGGCGAAGTCCACCTGCTGGTCGCGGGCGAAGGGGTCGGCGGCGTCGCCGATGCCGCCGCGAAGATCGCGGGCGTCGGCAAGGTCCATGTCGCCGACGGCGCCGCCTATGGCCATGCGCTGCCGGAGAATGTCGCGCCGCTGGTCGTCGAGCTGATGGGCCATCACGACGCCTTCGTCGCGCCGGCCACCGCCAACGGCAAGAACATCGCGCCACGCGTCGCGGCCCTGCTCGACGTGATGCAGGTCTCCGAGATCCTCTCGGTCGAGAGCGACGACACCTTCACCCGCCCGACCTATGCCGGCAACGCGATCGCGACCGTGCAGTCGTCGGACGCCAAGAAGGTGATCACCGTCCGCGCCACCGCCTTCGAGAAGGCGGCACGCGAGGGCGGGTCGGGCACGGTCGAGGCGGTGTCGGGCGCGGGCGACGCCGGCCTGTCGAGCTTCGTCGGCGCCGAGATCAGCAAGTCCGAGCGTCCCGAGCTGACCTCGGCCAAGGTGATCGTCTCGGGCGGCCGCGCGCTGCAGAACAGCGAGAACTTCCACACGATCATCGAGCCGCTCGCCGACAAGCTCGGCGCGGCGGTCGGCGCCAGCCGCGCCGCGGTCGACGCGGGCTATGTCCCCAACGACTATCAGGTCGGCCAGACCGGCAAGATCGTCGCTCCGGAGGTCTATGTCGCGGTCGGCATCTCGGGCGCGATCCAGCACCTCGCCGGCATGAAGGACTCCAAGACGATCATCGCGATCAACAAGGACGAGGAAGCCCCGATCTTCCAGGTCGCCGACATCGGCCTGGTCGGCGACCTCTTCAAGGTCGTGCCGGAGCTGACCTCGAAGCTCTGATCCGATCGACCGGGACAAGCGAAAGGGCGGGCGCCGAACGGGCGACCCGCCCTTTTCTTTTGGCGCCCCTTCCTCCCCTCGCGTCATCCTGGCGAAAGCCAGGATCTCCCTTCTCTTCATCGCTCCTGCCGTAGCGTGGAAAGGCAGGGAGATCCCGGCTTTCGCCGGGATGACGAGATAGGGCTGGCATGACGGGAAGCGGGGTCAGATCATCCTCGGCCACAGTCGCGCGATCGTCCGCACCGATGCCTCGGCGGCGGCCCGGTCGGGGGTCTCGCTGTCGTCGTTGAAGCCGAAGCGATCGTCGGGGCCCATGTCCTGCACGACGATGCCGTCGCGGCGGCCGAGGACGCTGACATTGTCGTAGAACAGGCCATAGTCGACCCCGGCCTGGGGCAGCAGCCAGGCGATCTGGCCGCGCACCGGCACGACGCTCTCGTCGCGGAACAGCGCGCGGGCGCCATAGCCGGTACAGTTGATGATCACCTTCTCCCGCAGCCGGCCGAGATCGGACGGCTCGTGGAACTCGGCGGTCTCGATCCGGCCGCCCGCCGCCAGGAAATCGCTGGTGAGCAGATGGGCGAGCCCGGCGACGTTGAACGTCATCTGGCTGTTGCGCAGCGCATAGCCGGTGGCGAAGGGGTGGGTGCCGGGACCGAAGACCTGCGAGCGCGGCGAGATGTCGGCGATCAGATCGCCATAATGGGCGAAGCCCGCCACCTCGGTCGCGCGCCCCGCCGCCCGCATCGCCTCGGGCGCGAGGTCCGACAGGGTATAGCGATCGCTCCACAGCACCGGGTCGCCGGGCAGGCCGACATAGCTCTGCCAGGTCGCATAGCTGGCATGGGCCATGCCGCTCCACAGCGCGGCGAAGCCGGGGCCGGCGGCGTTCGCCATCGCCACCCGTGAATCGGGCGTCCAGCTTCCCGTCGCGCGGGCCGAGCGGACATCGGGGAAACGCTCCTTGGCGTAGATCGCCACCTTCGCCCCGGCGCGCTGCGCGGTGATCGCGGCGGTGAGGCCGAGCGCGCCGGCGCCGATCACGGCGATCTCGCGCGGGCCGTCCGCCATCGCCTGGGCGACGGCGAGCTGCGCCGATCCCCAGCTCAGCGACCAGCCGCTGCCGCCATGGCCGTAATTATGGACGACCCGCTTGCGGCCGACCTGCTCCGCCTCGATCCGGGGGCCCGCCGCGCGGAACGGCCGCAGGCAGACGGTGATGCGGAAGATGCGGTCCGGGTTGGCGCGGATCGGCGTCACCGGCCCGATCGGGTCGAACAGCGGCTGCGCCGCCTGCGCCATCAGCCGGCCGGGCCCGACCAGACCCGCGCCCCCGAGCCCGAGCGCGCCCCGCAGGAGGAAATGACGTCTGTCCATGGCGATCCCGATCATCAAGCTGGTTGAAGGACGCCCCCTCTCCCGGATCGAGCATAGTCGCGCGGCACGGGCAAGACCCGCCGGAACAAATATCGCTGTTCCGGGTTCGTAAGGACAGCAGTGATCTCAAATATAGACCGGGGAGAACCCCATGCTGATCCATATCATTATCGTTCTGATCATCGTCGGCGTTCTGCTGTGGCTGATCAACAACTACATCCCGATGGACGGGAAGATCAAAAGCATCCTCAACGTGGTCGTGGTGATCGTCGTGATCCTGTGGCTGCTCCAGGCCCTGGGCCTGCTCAGCGGCGTCGGCATCTAGAGCCGTACCGCGATTTCCGAACCGGCAGATGTCTCCATCTGCCTGGAAATCGCTCTGACCCCATTCCCCGGCGCTCTCTCCGGCCTTCCCCTTTCCCGGAGAGAGCCTCGGGGAATCGTTCCGCATTCTACCGTCACCCCAGCCTTCGCTCGGGTGACGGATGGACGGTCGCACAGTCGAGACCCGGCGGAAGCGCGGAGCGCCTCCGCCATAGGGGATCAGCGGGTCGCCTGGACGGCGGCGCCCGGCGCGGCGCCGGTCGGCAGCAACGGCCGCTCGCCGTCGCCGACGATCGCGAAGGCCGACCAGTAATAGGGATGCGAGGTGTTGGCGTCGTCCATCAGGCCGAGCTGCGCCTGCCGCATCGCGGTCGCCATCGGCGTTCCCGGCGGCGCCGTGAACAGCCCGCTGATCAGCCGCTTGGTCGCGTTATAGTCGTCGGGCACCGGCCAGTGGCTGGCGATCACGGTGCGGGCGCCGGCGCCGACGAAGGCGCGGACGAGGCCGTCGAGCGCGAAATTGCCGCCGGTCGTGATGCCCGCCTCGCGGGTCGCCGAGACGGTCGCCATGCCGGCCGTGTCGCAGGCCGACAGGATCACCACGTCGGCGTCGAGCTTGAGGTCGAAGATCTCCTTGAACGACAGCAGCCCGTCCGAGGTGCCGCCGCCGAAGCTGGTCAGCAGCGCCGGGCGCGCCGGGCATTCGGGGCGCGGCGCGGTGACGAGGCCGTGGGTCGCGAAGTGGATGATGCGATATTCGTTGAGGTCGCTCATCCCCATGATCGTCGAGTCGGAGAAGGCCGCGTCGATCACCAGCCGCGACTTGTCCGCCCCGATGATCCCGCTCGCCAGATAAAGCTCGGACGCGGAAATCGGATTGTTCCAGTTGCCGAGCGGCCAGGCGCAGGGATCGGCCATCGCCGGCGGCGGGACGAACAGCGGGTTGAGCGCCGGCCGGGCATTCTCGCCCAGGCCGAGATAGGCCTTGATCGCCTTCGAGCTGGCGACGTCGCGGCCGTCGACGAACGAGCGCGGGCTGACCACGGTCGAGATGTCGCGGTCGCGGCCCAGCCAGTTGACCCCGCGGAAGTCGAAATCGTCGGCGTTCGGCTTCTTCAGCCGGCCCAGATAGGCGTCGACGCCGGCCTGGTCGATCGGCAGCAGGTTGGCCGGAAGCTGGAGCAGCGGGCCGTCGGGCTCGAAGATCAGGTTGGTGACCTTGTGCATGTCCGCGTCGACCGGCCCCATCAGGGTGACGTAGAGCTTGCGGGCGAGGACGACGTCGAACGGATAGGTCGCGACCTGCCCATTCTCGATCTTCACCACCGAATCGCGAATCTGCGCGACGACGTCGGCGAGCTGCTTGGCCGTCATGTCGAGCTTCCAGGCGCGCGCGACGCCCTGGGCGACGAACATCGCATAGATGTCGTCGCCGACCAGCGTGACCTTGTAATAGCCGTCACCGGGCCGGAGCGCCTTCTGCAGCTCCTCGACCGACATGGTCTGCGGCGACAGGACGCGGTAGCGCGGGAACTGGGCCAGCTTCGCCTGCAACGCGGTCTGGTCGCGCGAATAGCGGGCGAGACGGGCCTGCGCCTCCGCCAGGGCGGGGCGCTCGGCCGGGTTCGGGGTGGCCGTCATCCGCGCGATCTCGCCGGTGGCGCGGGCGATGTAGCGCGACAGCGTCACCGACTGGCGGAACAGGCTGGCCGCCTCGTCGTCGCCGCCCGACAGCTCGCGGGCGAGCAGCGCCTGGGTCTGGGCGATGCCGGGGCGCAGCATCACCTGGCTCGCGCCGAACATCCGCGTCACCGCGGTCGGATCGGTCGCCGCGCGCGCCGCCAGCAGGCGGAAATAGGGCCGCAGCAGGGTCCGGATCGACGCCATCGCGCCGGGCAGGCTCTCCGCCTCGGACACGACCTGGCCGTACATCGTCGCCGCCCGGTCGGTCTGGCCGTGGCGGCTGAGGAAGCCCGCGAAGCGCGCCTTGGCGCCCAGCGACACCGCCGAGTTCGGATGCTGGATCTCGACGACCTGGAGCGCGTCGGCATAGAGGCGCTCGGCCTCGCCGACATTGCCCTCGGCCTCGGCGATCAGCCCCAGCTCGGACTGGATGCTCGCCCGCAGCCAGCCGGTGCTGTTCATCCGGCCCTCGCGGATCGCCTGCATCGCGTTGATCGCTTCGGCGAAGGCCGCCTTGGCCTTCGGGAAATTGCCGTCGATCCGATAGGCGACGCCGCGAAGCTGCAACGCCTGCGCATCGAGGATCTGCGCCTTCTCGAACGGCTGGAGCTGGCCGTCGAGCGCGCCGAGCTGGCGCATCGCGCTGCCTTCGCGGTTGAGGTCGGCGGCGATCTCGTCGCTGATCTCGCCCCGGCTCAGCCTGGCGTCGGCGACAGCGCTGCTCTCGATCTCGACGACCGGCTTGTTCAGCTCGGCGATCGCCTGCTGCACCTTGCTCTGGTTGAGATAGTGGAGCGCATGCGAGTTGCGCAATATCCGCCCGACCACCGGATCGGCGAGCGCGGACGGGGTCGCGGCGCGCGCGAACAGCGCGTCGGCGGTGCTGAAGCTGCGCTGGTTCGATTCCTGCAACGCCTGGTTGGCGAGATATTCGGGCAGGTGCGAATCCGTACTCGTGCCCGACGCGTCGCGCTCGGCCAGCGCCTCGAAGAACTCGGCCGCCTCGGCGTAGGAGCCTTCATTGTTGCGGGCATAGGCCTCGCTCAGCGCGCTGTCGCTGTCGAGCGCGCCCGCCTGGACGCGCGCGAAGGCGGCGGGATCGCCGGCCGAGGTCGTCGCGACCTGCACCTCGCCCTTGACGATCGCATCGGCGACGATCGTCCGCAGGCCGAGCTGGAGGGCGCTGTCATAACCGCCCAGGCCGTCGGCGACATAGACCGTCCGCCCCCTGGAATAGGCATAGACCTTGTAGGCGAGCTGGCTCGCGTCGACGCAGTCGCGGACCTGGACGTTGCCGAGGCCCTGGATGGAGGCATTGGCCGGCGCCTGGCAGGTCAGCGGGGTTTCGGCATGGGCGATCGCCCGCGCGACCGCGTCGTCGCCGCCCTTGCGCAGCGCGAACAGCCGGCCGACCGGAGCCGCGGCGTCGCGGCACACCACCCGATAGCCGCGGTCGAACATCGTCGACAGCACCGGGCTCGCCGAGCGGATCTGCGCGGTGCAGAGCACGCCGGTCGACCCGATCCGGAAGCTGTTGCGCAACGACAGGCTGCCGGGCTGGCCCGCCGCCGGCGCCGCCGAGGGAAGCGCGAGCGCCGCTGCCGCGAGCAGGCCGAGCCCCATGGAGAGACGGTTGATCCGCGTCACTGCTGCTTCCCTCCATCCGAGGATCGGTCTTTGTCGGACGACGGCGACGAGCCGCCCGGCGCCGGCGCCTGGCCGCCCCCGCCCGAGGACTGGCCACCGCTCCCGTCGCCCGAGGCGCCCGCGGCGCCCTCGTCGAAGATCTGGTTGCCGATGCTGCCGAAAGACGGCGTCGCATCGCTGCCGCCCGGGACCGCGCCCGGCGCACCGACCGGCAATCCGCCCGGGGACGCACCGCCGGCACCGGCGGGCGACGGACCATCGCCCGCGCCGCCCGTGTCGGTGAGGCCGTCGGCCCCCGGCCACAGGCTGCTATTGCCCGAGCTGAGCACCGGCGTGTCGATCTGCGTCGCGTCCGACCCGATGTTGCTCGTGTCGATCAGCAGGTTCGGGCCGCCGACGCTGCCGCCGCTCGAGGTCGAGCCGCCGGCATCGTCGCTGCCGTCGCCATCGCCGCCCTCGTCATCGCCCGCCGACGCGGCCGAGCCGCCGGCCGGGTCCGAACCGGGCGCGGTGGTTCCCGTCGTCTCGGTGCTCTTGATGCTGCCGCCCGCGGTGCGCGAGCCGGTCAGCGTCGACTGGATGCTCGACGTGATGTTCGTCGTCTCGGTGGTGACCGTCTCGTTCACCGCCGGATCCTCGATCACCGGCGGCGGTGGCGGCGGCGGGGGAGGTGGCGACACCGGCGGAGGCGGCGGGGGCGGCGACACCGGCGGAGGCGGCGGTGGCGGCGGCGGAGACACCGGCGGCGGGGGTGGCGGCGGGGGCGGCGACACCGGCGGCGGCGGGGGTGGGGGCGGCGGCGGAGACACCGCCCGCGCAACCGACTGGCAGACCACGCCATTGAGCGTGCAATTGGCCAGGTTGGCCGCGAACTGGCCGCCCGGATCGGTGTAGAAGTTGACCGGATGGAAGCCCTGCGCCGCCTCGGTGTGGATCCTGAAAGTGTTGGGAGACGTGCCGAGCGTGACGGTGCCGTTGCCCGCCGAGACCTCGCTCACCGTCGTCACGTCGAGGAATACGTTCTGGAACTGGTTGGTCGGGGCGAGCTGGCCATTGGCATACACGTCCCCGCTGGAGATCGTCAGGTCGCCGCCGTTCGTCGCGATCACGAAGTTGCCGGCTGTGGTCGGCCCGCTCGGCGCTTCGGTGTTTCCGGCACCGGAAACATCGGCATTGAGCACGTCGATCGAGAGCGATCCCGGCACGGTCGTGGTCTGATAGCGATAGGTCGAGAGGAGCGCGAAATGGCCGCCCTTGCCGGCACCATCGGCACCGTTGGTGCCCGAGGTGCTCAAGCCGCTGCCGCCGCTGCCGCCCACCCCGCCCTGGGCGAAGGCATTGAGCGTGGCCGAACCGATCGTCACCGGCGCGCCGCGCGCCAGGATGGCAAGGCTGCCGGCGTCGGTACCACCGCCGCCGATTCCCGCGCCGCCCGCGCCGCCATTGCCGCCCGTGCCCTCGCCCGACGACCCGCCGCTGCCGCCCGCGCCGCCCAGGCCCGACGCATCCATTTGGAGGCTCTGGATGTCGGCCGAGCCGTTGTTCTCGGCGGTCTGCGGGCCGCTGAAGACGCCGGCCTGGATATTGCCGCCGATACCGGCGCCGCCGGAGCCGCCGGTGCCGCCGTTACCCGTGCTCTGCGATTCGCCGTCGGCGCCGTCGCCGCCAACACCCGTGGCAAAGAGCGAAACGGTACCCAGCGAAAGCTGGCCCCGGCCGGCATAGGCGCCCATGACGACGACGCCGCCCTGGCCGACGCCGCCGGAGCTGCCGACCCCGTCCGCGCCGGGATCGCCGCCGTGACCGCCCGCGCCCGCCGCCGACATCTGCACCGAAGGGGCGCTGATCGTCGCCAAGGAGGTGGGGCCACCGATGTTGGTGGCGAGCATTTCGGCATAGCCGCCGGTACCGTTGCCCGCATGCCCCACATTGGAGCCGTCGGAGGCAGTACTGCCGCCATAGCCGTCCGCCACCAGGGTCAGGCTGACCGTCGCGTTGATCGCGCCGTCGCTCGCCTGCGCATAGACGCCGTAGAAGGGATCATAATCCTGCGTTTCCAGGCCCGGCGGACGACCGCCCACACCGTTGCCGCCGGTTCGGCCGTTGCCGCCGGTGCCGCTGGCATTGGCGACCGCCGAGCCGTCCAGGGTAAGCGTGGCGCCATTGGCCTCGAAGCCGGCGACCCCGCCGGTGCCGGTGCCGCCGACGCCGGAACCAAGGCCGTCGACCTCGCTGCCGCCGCCGGTGCCGCTCGCATCGAGGTTGATGATGGTCTGCCCGCCGCCCAGGGTGATGTCCCCGCCATTGGCGAAGATCTGCGCGGCGCCGCCGGTGCCGGCGCCGCCCGCCGTTATGCCCTGCCCGCCGGTGCCGCTCGCATCGAGAAAGGTGCTGCCCTCGATCGCGAGGGCCGTGCCGCCCTGCGCCTCGATATAGGCCTTGCCGCCGGTGCCGATGCCGCCCGCGCCGCTATTATTGTTGTCGCCGCCCTGGCCATAGACCTGGGCATCGAGCGAATTGAGGGTGATCAAGCCACCGCTCGACACCATGTTGAACAGGCCGCCGGTGGCGTTGCCGCCGCCGAAGCTGCCGTCGCTGCCGACCCGGGCATAGGCCTGGGCGCTCACCGCGCTGTTGGCGTTGATGCCGCCGCCCGCGCCCGACGCCAATATCTCGATGGCGCCGCCATGGGCGGTGCCGCCGGTCGGACCGTCTCCGGCCGTGCCGTTGGCGCGCAGGTAGAGATCGACCGGAACCTGGTCGCTGCCAAGGTCGATCACGCCGCCATTGGCCTGCAACGCGACATAGGCCTTCGGCGAACCGCTGCCGGGCAGCACCGACAGGGCGTTGCCGCCGGTGCCCGTCTGATACACATTGCCGCCGACCGAGCTCGCGTCGAGGGTGATCGAGCCCTGCGGCACGGTGATGGTGCCGCCGGGATTGGCGACCAGCGCGACGGAGCCGCCCTGGCCGTTGCCGCCCGTGCCCTCAAAGGTCTCGCCACCCCGGCCGACCGCCGTCAGGCTCATGCCGGTGTCGGCGGTGATCGATCCGCCGCCGCCGGCGGTGACCAGGATGGTGCCGCCGAAGCCGTCGCCGCCATCACCGACCGAACTGGGCAGGCCGCCATTGCCGTCCGCCGCCCCGGTGAGGCCGCCATGGAAGGCGATCCCGCTGTTCGGTCCCAGCGCGGAGATCAGGATCGCGCCGCCGGTGCCGTTCTGCTCGTCGAAAGCCTGGGCGTTCGCCAGCAGCGTGACGTCGCTGCCGAAGTCGATCGTGCCGCCCTGCGCGAGGAGCGAGATCGCGCCGCCCTGCACCGGGGCGACGGGATTGCCGAGGACGGAGGTATCGATCGAAACGGTGCCGGTGAAGTTGATGTCGCTCGCCGCGTCGATGGTGACGGGCGCACCATTGGCCGCGATCTGCACGTTGCCGGAGACGGTCAGCGGAACGCCCGCCTGGATGAGGGTGCCGGCGTTGAGCGTCGGCAGGCCGGAAATGCTGACCGATCCGGTGCCAGCCCCCTGGGAGAGGCCGCCGCCCGCATTGAGCGACCCGAAGGCGATGTCGCGACCGGCCGACAGGACGATGCCGTGCTCGGTGGCTTCCGCGCCCTGCGCCACCTGGAAGCCGATATTGCCGCCGAGCAGCATCGAAATCGCGTCGTTCTTCGGCACCGCGACGAAATAGATCGGGTGGACGAGGCCGTCGGCGGTGGCGATCACGCCCCGGCTGGTGCCGCCGTGGAGGATGCCGCCCATCGAGTCGGCACCGACCCCGACCTCGATGTCGAACAGGCCGCTCGCGTCGTCGATCGACAGCTTCGCCTGCTCCGCCGAGATATAGGCGATGCCGCCATCCGATTCGACGGAGCCGCCCTGATCGATCTTCGGCGCGAGGATGCCGAAATAATTGCCGGCCGTGATGTCGGCGCCCGACTGGATCGTGACCGCCGCGCCGGCGATGCTGGTCTGGGTGTTGACCGCGGTGACGTAGCCGTCGCCATCGAGCGTCACGTTGCCGGCGGTGATGTTCGACGTCGTCAGGAGAAGGCCGCCGACATCGAACGAGGCGGTGGAACCGACGACGATGCCGTTGGGGCTGTAGAACCAGACATTGCCCTTCGCGGTGTCGGTGGTGATCGTGCCGTTCAGCGCGATCGACCGGCCGTCGGCGTTGGGCTGGGGAACGATCCGGTTGAGGATCGTATATTCGCCGTTGGGCAAAGCGCCATTGGCGACATAGTTGACGGTGTTGCCGGAGGGCAGGAAGTTGATCGCGTCCTGGACGGAGGCGGTGCCGCCGTTGGTGTCGTTGGGGACCCAGGTGATGAGCGCGGAAGGCGCGTTGACCGTCACCGTGTCGGTGCTCGTCGCGAAGGTCCGGTCGATGGTGTAGCCGGTGCCCGAGCAGGTCGCGGTCACGCAGCCGTCCGGGATGCCCAGGAAGCCGTAGCTGTTCGCCGCGAGGCTTTCCTTGACCGGCATGGCGAGGACGGTGGCGAGCACCGCCATCGAGGTCATCGTGCGCGGCATCGACCGCTGGCGGCGCCGCTCGGCGGCGAAGATGTCGGAAACGCTGCTACGCATGGTCAATTGCCCCACGGCCAGAGCTTGGTCACCAGAGATACGAGGAAACGCGGATCATGGTTGTGGGTCTGCAGACCCGCCGCCTTGAGCGGCACCGCGACCGTGCCCTCGATCCGGAAGCGGTTGTCGAGCACCGCGCGGAAGCCGCCGCCCGCCGAAGCGAGGAAATTGGGGTTCGCCGGCAGCGGGAAAGTGAAGGCGTTGCGCTTGTTCCAGACCCAGGCGAGGTCGGTGAAGACGAAGGGCTGCACCGCCAGATGGGTCTTCTCGAGCGGCTGGAAGCGCGGCAGGCGCAGCTCGAAGCCGCTGCCCAGGCCGCTGTCGCCGATGATCGTGCCAGGGTCGTAGCCGCGGCCGATCGAATAGTTGCCGGCCGAGAATTCCTCGAAGCTGAACAACGGATCGAAGGCATATTGGAAGCGCGGCAGCGCCGCGAACCAGAAGCCCTTGCCGAGATTATATTCGATCGCGGCCGATCCGCGGATCAGGCTGGAGGTCGGATCGCCGTCGGTCCGCGCCGGACGAACCGTCGGCAGCGGGAAGCGCGGGCGCGGCGAGGCGTCGAACAGGTCGAGCCCCTGGCGGAATTCGAGCGTGCCCGAGGCGCGCCAGGTCGGCGCGCGTCCCTCGGGCACGTCGCCCATGTCCATGTCGAGGCGGAGGAAGCCGACGCGCAGCCGGTCGCGGGTCAGGTCCTGGCCGGCGAACCGCACCGTCTGGTTGACGAAGTCCATGCCGGCCGCGCCGACCAGGCTGAAGCGCTGCGTCCGGATCAGCGGATAGCGCAGCTCCCCGGTCGCGAACAGCGTCCGCGCGGTCAGGTCGAGGCCGGGGAAGCCCGGTATCCGCACGTCGGGCTTCGACCAGGCATAGGTGAAGTTGCCCGCGACCGTCAGCCCCTCGCCACCCAGCTTCGTCTCATAGCCGAGCTGGACGACCTGCTGCTCCTTGAAGTCGGCGGTGCTCGACACCGAGGCGGTCAGCCGGTCGGCGCCGAGCAGGCCATAGACCTGCGCCTGCACCGCGCCGGT